>JAIETY010000113.1 GCA_019744885.1 Sphingomonas sp. | reverse complement strand
CGAGCGCGGTCGTCGAGGCAAGCAGGCTCGCTGCCTGCGACACCTCCAGCGGCGAGACTTCGCCCGCGTTCAATTGATCGCGCGCCACGGACAACGCGTTCTGCTGAACCCCAACCTGATCGGCGACGGCGGCCAGCGCCTGGGTCGCGCCGCATAGTTCGACATAGGCAAGCACCGTGTCCGCCACCACCGCAACCCGAATGCCATCGAGTGCTGCCTCCTGCGCGGCTGCATCGGCACGCGCCGCCAGCGCCGCTGATCGCAGCCGCCCGAACAAATCGGCATCCCAACTCGCGGTCAGCGCCAGATCATAGTCGGTGGTCGGCACGTTCGACGAGGCGCTCGGCTGGCCCGCGCTGTTGTCGACGGTCAGCCCAGATTCCACCGTCGTCTGCGGCAACCGCGCCGCCCGCGCCTGACGCAGCGCCGCCCGCGCGCCGTCGAGATTGGCATAGGCCACGCGAAGGTCTGCATTGGCGGCGAGGCTCGCGAGCACCAGCCGGTCGAGCACCGGATCGTCATACAGCCGCCACCAGTCATCGGGCACCGGCTCGATCGAGGCACTTGGCAGAGCGGCAAAAGGGCCGGTCGCAGTTGGTGGCGCGATCGTGGGCGGCGGTGACGGCGCGGTCATGCAGCCGCTCGCCAAGAACGCCATCAGGGGAGCGAGGCGCTTCACGCCGTCACCGCCAGCGCCTGAGCATCGGGCACAGCTCGCCCCTTGCCGAAGCGCGCGTAAAGCGCGGGCATCAGGAACAGGTTCAGAGCCGTCGACGACACCAAACCGCCCAGAATGACGATTGCCATCGGATGCTCAATCTCATGTCCTGGAGCATTGCCCGCAACGACCAGCGGAAGCAGCGCCAGCCCTGCGCAAAGCGCCGTCATCAGGATCGGCACCAGCCGCTCGGCGGCGCCCCGGATGATGAGCTGCGGCCCGAATGCTTCGCCCTCGAACCGGCGGAGGTGGTCGTAATGCGATAACAGCATGATGCCGTTGCGCGCCGCGATTCCGATCACCGTGACGAAGCCGACCAACGACCCGAGCGACAACACGCCCCCGGTCAGCGCCACGCCGACGACGCCGCCGACCAGCGCGAACGGCAGGCTGACGCCGACGAGCGCGGTGATCCGCGTCGAGCGGAACTCCAGCCAGACGAGCAGCAATATGCCGACCAGACAGGCCAGACCAATCGTCCAGAGCTGCTGGCGCGATTCCTGAAGCGCGGCATATTCGCCGAGCACCTGCGGATGGTATCCGGTCGCAAACGGCACCTGCGCCACCGCCACGTCGACTGCGCGCGCGACTGATCCGAGATCGGTGCCCTTCACATTGAGAGTCACATCGATCCGGCGCTGGCTGTTCTCGCGCTTGATCTCGTTGGGCGCGGGCACCACCAGCACATCGGCGACGTCGCGCAGCCGCACTGGCGCCCCGGCGGGCGTCTGAATCATCAGATCGGCAAGCGCATGCTGGTCGCCGCGCACAGCAGGCTCGCCCCACAAGGCGACATCGAACGCTTTCTGGTCGCGATAGATCTCGCCGAGCTTCTGCCCCGCCACCAGCGTCTGCGCCTGCCGCCGCACCTCGCCCGGCGGCAGTCCAAAAGTCACGAGGTCGGCGGGACGCGGGCGAATCTGGATCTGCGGAACCAGCACCTGCTGTTCGACCTTGAGATCGGCGACGCCCGCTATGCCCGCTACCCGCCCGCGCACGCGCTCGGCAGCGGCGCGGAGCTCCTCCTGGTCGGGGCCGAAGATGCGCACGACGATCGTCGCACCTGCGCCCGACAGCACCTCCTTGATGCGCTCGCGTAAATAGGTCAGCACGTCGCGGTAGAGGCCGGGATAGCCGTCGATCGCCGCCTTGATCTTCGCGACGCTGGTATCGTAATCGACCTTCTCATCCAGGCTGATCCAGAATTCGGTGAAGTTCGGCCCGACCACTTCGTCGGCAGCCTCGGCGCGGCCGATATGCGCGCCGAAATTGCGCACCCCCGGGATCGCGCGCAATTCCTTCGAGGCGCGGATGCTGATGCGGTCCATCGCTTCGATCGAAGTGCCAGGCTTTTCGACGAAGTGCATCAGGAAATCAGTCTCGCGGAAGTCGGGCAGGAACTGATCCTTGAAGCCTGCATAGCCGATGCCGGAGAGCAGCAGCCCGCCCGCGACGATCGCCATCGCAAGGCTAGGCCGGGCGATCAGGCGCGGCAGTGTATTGGCGTAACGCTGCTTCAACCAGCCGACCAAGCGCGTGTCACCCTCCGCCTTGACCGGCGCATTGGGCAGCAGGAACAGGCAGAGCGCGGGCGTCACCACCAGCGCCACCAGAAGCGAGGCCGCGATCGCGAGCACATAGGCAATCGCCAGCGGCTGGAAGAACGTGCCCGCCACGCCGCCGAGAAAGAAGATCGGCAGGAACACCAGCATCACGATCAGCGAGGCGAACACCACCGCCGTGCGCACCTCGAGCGAAGCCGCCAGCACGACATCAAACGCCGATCGCGGATTGCCCGCCTCGCGGTTGAGGCGCAGCCGCCGGGCGATATTCTCGACGTCGATGATGGCGTCGTCGACCACTTCGCCGAGCGCGATCGCCAGTCCCGCGATGACCATCGTGTTGATCGTCGCTCCACTCCACAGCAACGCCAGCCCCGCGCCGAGCAAGGACAGCGGGATCGCGACGAGGCTGATCAGCGCCTGCCGCCAGTCGCGGGTGAACACGAACAGCACGATCGCCACCAGCAAGCAGCCGATTATCAACGCCCGCGAAAGATTGTCGATCGACCGTTCGATGAACGTAGCGGGGCGGAAGATCGTGGTGTCGACCTTCACGTCCTTCAGACCGGGGCGTAATTCGGCAACCGCCGCTTCGACATCGTGGGTCAGTTGCAGCGTGTTCCCCGTCGGCTGCTTCTCGACGATCAGCATCAGTCCGGGGCCGTCGTCGATGATCGCATTGCCGATCGGCGCCGCAAAGCCCTCGGTCACGCGCGCGACATCGCCGATGCGCACCGGTGCGTCGCCGGCGATCTTGATGACGGTGCGCGACAGGTCATCGGCGGTCTGGATTGCCCCTGCCTGCTGCACGGCGAGGCGCTGGTTGGGCGTGTCGACAAAGCCGCCGCCGCCGACCAGCACGGCGTCACCCGTCGCCAGCCGCAACTCGTTGAGCGTCACCCCTGCGGCATTCAGCCGGTCGGGGTCGGCGAGCACCTGCAATTGCCGGTCGCGATAGCCCCACACCGCGACATTGGCGACACCAGGCACCGCCATTAGCCGGGGCCGGATCGTCCAGCGCACCAGCTCGGACAGTTGCATCTGGTCGAGCTTTTTGGACGACACGCCGATCTTCATCGCCCGGCTGGTCGAGGACAGCGGCGGCAGCATCACCGGCGGTCGCGCGGCACTGGGCAAGCGGCTCTGTACTTGTGTCACCCGTTCCTGCACCAATTGGCGCGCGCGGATCACATCGGTGCCGCGATCGAACAGGATCGTGACCGAAGACAGGCCGAGCACCGATTTGGAGCGCAACGTCGCCAGATCGGGCACGCCGTTGACGGCGGTCTCGATCGGCACGGTGATCAGACTCTCGACCTCCTCGGTCGACAGGCCCGGTGCTTCGGTCTGGATCTCGATTTTGGGCGGCGCGAATTCAGGGAAGACATCGAGCGGCACATCGGTCGAAGCGCGCACGCCAAGCACCACCAGTAACACCGCGCAGGCAAGCACCGGCACGCGCTGGGTGAGCGCGGCACGAACCAGCCACGCCAGCATCAGTGCGCCACGCCGAACTCGGTGCCGAACAATTCAGCCGCACCCGCCGTGACGACTTCTGCGCCCGGCGTTAGCCCGCGCGAAAGGATTGCGCGATCGCCTTGAGTCGATGCCACCTCGATGCGCTGGCGCACGAAACTGTCGGGCGCGGTCTTCGCATAGACCCATTCGCCGCCATAAATGTCGCGCACGATCGCCGATGTCGGCACCGACAGGCCATCGGTCGAGCCGCCCGCGATCGGCAGCGTCACGCCTACCCGCTGGCCGACGCGGTAAGCGCGGTCGCGATTGTCGAGCGCGAAATAGAGATCGACCGTCCCGGCAACGGCATTGGCAGAGGGCGGCGCTTGGACCGGACGGGCAGCGCGGGCCGCGCCGGTGCCGCCCAGCGGTCTGATCATCGCAGCACGCCCGCGCTCGACCGCACCGAGATCACTGCCGAACACCGGCACGCGCACCCACAATGTCGATTGACTGGCGAGCGACCGGATCGACGGCCCGAGCAACCGCCGCTGCGCGCTGGCCGCATCGGCAGCGGCTTTGGCGGCGGCAAGCGCAGCAGCCGCTTCATCGCGCGCTCGAACACTGCCCGCTTCCTCACGGACCAGCGCGGCAGCACGGTCGAGTGCAATCCGCGCCAGGCCAAGCTGCGCTCGCGTTCGCGCGACCTCGCCATCGGCGGCCACTTGCTGAATGCCGAGCTGCTGGAGATTACTCACCGAATTGGTCGGCACGCCACCGACGCCTGCGGGCACGACGATCTCGCCGCTGGTCGCCCGCGTCACGGCGGCGCTGCTCGTGTCTACTCGCACCGCGGTGATGCCCAGCCGCGCCTGCGCCGCGTGCGTCAAGGTGAGCCGCAGCAGGTCGCTTTCATGCGCGACGGCCTCGGCCTTGGCCGGTGCGGGAGGCGAGGCGGCGGGCTTGCTGCCACAGGCCGCCAGCAGGCATGCCGGGACAAAGATCAGGATTGATCGCGACGAGATCATGATCGCTGCCTAGCCGGCAGCGATTGGGGCCAGCTTGGCGCGACTATACCATATCCCAATGTTTGCCATTCGGCCTGATCGTCTGAGCCCGCCGACGGGCACAATCACGTGGGATTAACGGACGTCTGCTTCGGAGACGCGCAGATCGGACCTCGACCGTACTTGATGTGGGTCAATCTTCTGTATGCAGACTAATGGCTAGAATATTCTGTTATTCTAAAGATGGGGCAGCGCTAACCCAACCACCGCCCAATACCTTTACGAGAGTCGCATAGGAGGCGAGCGCCGTTTCGCGGGCCTGCGCAGCTGAGCGGTCCGCATTGGTGTAGGCAGACTGCGCCCGGCGCAGCGCGAGGAGGTCAGGTTGGAGCATTTTCTGCGGTCGTCGGCAGCAAAGACCCAGTGTCGGTCACTCGCGCGCCATTTTCGGGGTGCGACGTTCCGACGCTTGTTCATCTTGTAGCGCGAAGCGCGAGCGCGCACCGGTACGCGCTGAACGGACTGCGGTGACCGTGACAAACGTCACCCCGATCTTCTGACATCCGGCAATGCCGCGCCGCGCCGCAATCCAATAGGTCTCTCGCAGAAGGAGATGCCCAGATGATGCAGGATTTTTCCGCAGTCGCGACGCTGGAGGCGGTATCGAAGCGGCTTGGCGGTCGGCATGTGCTCGACCGGCTCGATCTCGCGATCCGCGCGGGCGAAGTCACTGCGCTGCTGGGGCCGAACGGTGCAGGCAAGACGACCAGCATCAGCCTGCTGACGGGGCGCTTGCGGCCGGACGCGGGCGAGGCGCGGTTGTTTGGTCTCGACCCCACACGGCCCGCCGCACGGGCCCGGATGGGGGTGATGTTGCAGGCGGCTGGCCTGCCCGACGTGATGACGGTGGCCGAAATGGTCGGGCTCCAGTCGGGCTATTATCGCGACCCGCGGCCGGTTGCCGAGACGTTGGCGATTGCCGACATTGCCGATCTGGCGGCGCGGCGCTGTGGCGCGCTGTCGGGCGGGCAGGCGCGGCGGGTGCATTATGCGATGGCGATTTGCGGGCGCCCCGATCTGCTGGTGCTCGATGAGCCGACGGCGGGGATGGATCGCGCCGCGGCGCGGGGGCTTTGGGCAACGGTGCGCGATGCGGCGGCCGATGGTGCGGCCGTGCTGCTGACCAGCCACGATCTGGCCGAGGCTGATGCGCTGGCCGACCGGGTGATGGTGATGGAGGCCGGGCGGATCGTCGCTGATGATACGCCGGCCGCACTCCGGGCGCGTGCCGGGGGATCGGTGGTGCGCTGCCGGACGTCGCTGCCGCCTATGCGGGTCAGGATGCTGTCGGGGGTGCGTGATGTCGCCTCTGACGGGGCTGAACTGCGGATCGTGACGACTGACGCCGTCGCCACGGTTCGCGCACTGTGTGATGCAGATACCGCGCTCGCTGATCTGCGCGTTGCCGATGCGGCGCTGGAAGACGCCATCGCGGCATTGCTCACATCGGACGAAAGGATCGCCGCATGACCGCTGCGCTTCTCCCCCCTGGCGTTTGGCGGCGCGAATGTGTCGCCGAGCTCAAGCGATCGTGGCGGCTCCCGCAGTTCATTCTGCCGTCGGTCGTCACCCCTGCAGCCTTTTACGGGCTGTTCACGCTGGCCATCGCCAAATCACCGACACCAGAAGCGGTGGCGGCGAGCCTTGCAGGATACGGGGTGTTCGCCGCAATTGGCCCGGCCTTGTTCGGCTTCGGCGCGGGCGTGGCGATGGAGCGCGAACAGGGTCTGATTGAACTCAAGCGCGTGTCGCCGATGCCGGCGGGTGCCTATGTCGTCGCCAAGCTGACCGCCGCCATTGCGGCGACGGCAGCCGCGATCACGATGATCTATGCGCTCGGCATCATTGGTGGCGCGCAGTTGACCGCGGCGCAATGGATGGCGCTGGTCATCGTGCACCTCGCGTCGACGGTGCCGTTCGCGCTGATCGGTTTTGGCATCGGGATGCGGATGGGCGGCAAGGGCGCGGTGGCGATGGCCAATGCCTTGTTCCTGGGGTCGGCCGTGTTGGGTGGCTTGTGGATCCCCTCGGCAATTTTGCCGGGGTGGATGCAGACGATCGGCGCGTTCATGCCGTCCTTCCATCTGGGGCAGATTGCCCGGGCGATCGTTGGGGCGGACACGATCGGCACGGTCGCCGACCACGCGCTCATTCTGGCTGCGATGACGGTGGCGGCGGCGGGATGGGCGTGGACCGGCTGGCGGCGCAGTCCCGCTTGACGGCGCCCCCTTCACCGCGCGACGAAAGCGCCATGCAAACGAAAGCCGAGCGCTGGTGGGATGGGCCGTGGCCGTGGCTGGTATACCTCGTTTTTTACCCGATGCCGTGGCTGTGGCGCGCGCCGACACAGTTCCAGCTTATCGCCTCAATCATCGGCATCGCAGTGTTCCTGCCAACCTATTTCATCAGCCACCGCTTGAACGGGGTGCGGCTGCTGGGCACGGTGAGCGCGATGTTCGCGATCGGCGCAGTCCTCGCGCCGTTGGGCGGTAGCTGGACGGTATTCTCGATCTATGCGGGGTCCGAAGCCGGTCGCTTGCGTCCTGCCCGCCACGCCATCGCCGTGATCGCTATTCTCGCTGTGGGGACGGCGGTAGTAGGGTTCATCCTGAAGCAGCCGATCCTGTGGGTGCTTCCCGGGATCCTTTTGATAGTGATGACCGGCGGCGCGACGATATCGCGCGAAGCTTTTTACGCGCGCACCCAGGCACTGGTGGCGACTCAGGAAGAGGTGCGCCGCCTTGCCGGAACCGCCGAGCGCGAGCGAATCACGCGTGACCTGCACGATGTCGTCGGACGCACGCTGACCTTGGTCGCGCTCAAGGCCGATCTGGCCGGAAAACTGATCACAACCGACGGCACGGCGGCGGAGGCCGAATGCCGCGCCATTGCGACGCTTGCCCGCGAAGGTTTGGCCGAGGTGCGCGCCGCACTTGCCGGACAAACAGGGGGCAGTCTGGTGCATGAGGCAGCGGCATCCAGCGCCGCGCTGACGGCGGCATCGGTTCGCCCGCACGTCACCGGCGACTTTGGCGCAATCCCGGCGGGCGCGGGTGCCGTCCTGGCGATGACGCTGCGCGAGGCGGTGACCAATGTCATCCGGCACGCCGAGGCGCAGAGCTGTACGATCGAGCTGGCGATGACAGGGCAGGAGGCACGGCTTGCAGTATCCGACGACGGTCACGGTCGCAGCTTCACCGAGGGGCGCGGCCTGACGGGGATGCGCCAGCGACTGCAGGCGGCGGGCGGATCATTGACGATCCAGCCCGGGACGAGCGGGATGCGCCTCATCGCAACGGTCCCGGCATGATCCGCATCGTCCTTGCCGAAGATCAGGCGATGGTGCTGGGCGCGATTGCAGCGCTGCTCGATATGGAGGCTGACCTGTCGATCATTGGTCGTGCGGCCGATGGCGCGGCTGCGCTCGATTTGGTCCGGTCGCTAACGCCCGATATTCTGCTGACCGATATCGAGATGCCGCAGCTCAGCGGCCTCGACGTCGCGGGGGTGATCGCCGGAGAGCGGCTGACGACGCGCACCGTGATCGTGACCACCTTTGCGCGGCCCGGCTATCTCGCGCGCGCCCGCGCGGCTGGCGTGCGGGGGTATCTGCTCAAGGACACGCCGGTCGAACAGCTCGCCGCCGCGATCCGGGTCGTCGCGGCAGGCGGCACCTTCATTCCGGCCGAACTGGCGGAGACCGCCTGGCACGCAGGCGCCGACCCGCTAACCCCGCGTGAGCGCGATGCGCTGCGGCTGGCGGAGGAGGGGCTGTCCAACAAGGAAATCGCCCGCAGGCTCGATTTATCACCCGGCACCGTGCGCAATTATCTGTCAGACGCGGCCGGCAAGCTCGGTGCCGCCAACCGGATCGAGGCGGGCCGGATCGCGCGCGCCAATGGCTGGCTCTGACCCGATGTTTTGCCGCCGTGCCTGGTCAGTGCTGGGTGTCATTAGCCTCAAGTGACAGATGTCACTGCGCCGCCGCGATCCCGGCCCTTAGCGTTGCTGCAATCCAACGCCAAACAACCAGGAGTTCGCCAAGATGGGACTGAAACGCACCGCCATCCTGCTGTCATGCATCGTCGCCGCACCCGCTTTTGGCCAATCGGCACCAGCCCCGCCTGCGCAAACGCTGATCAAGAACGTCACGATTTTCGACGGCGTCCAAAAGCAGGTCAACCGATCAGTGCTGATCGAAGGCAGCAAGATTATCGATGCCAATTATCGCGGAAAAGTCTTGCCGACGATGCGCATTGTCGATGGCCGCGGCAAGACGCTGTTGCCCGGCCTGATCGACAGCCATGTCCATGCCTATGCCGGCCAGGACGATGCGCTGTTGTTCGGCGTTACTACCCAACTCGACATGTTCAGTCCGCCGAGCGCGACCCGCTCCGTTCGCGAGCGGATGGCGCGTGGCGATAACGCCGGCATGTCGGATATTTTTACCTCGGGCTTTCTCGCCACCGTCCCCAAGGGCCACGGCACCGAATATGGCCTTCCCGTGCCCACGCTGACCAAGCCTGAGGAGGCAGACGCCTGGGTCGCCGCCCGGATTGCCGAAGGGTCCGACTATATCAAGATCGTCGATGAACCCGGCACGATCATCGGTCGGCCTGTGCCGACGCTTGATGTGCCGACCATCCGTGCCTTGGTGGTCGCCGCGCACAAGCGCGGCAAGCTGGCGGTGGTGCACGCGCAAACGCTGGCGACGGCGACCGAGTCGCTCGATGCAGGCGCGGACGGGCTGGTGCACCTGTTTGCCGACAAGGATGGCGGGGCAGCCTTTGCCAAGCTGGCCAAGGACAAGGGCGCGTTCATCGTCCCGACCTATGCCGTGCTGGAGGTGTTCAGCGGCAGATCGGGGACGGCAAATTTGCTCAGCTCCCCGGCGCTGTCCGGGCTGTTGCCCAAGGCGGCGACGGATACGGTGCAACAGACCATCGGCACCGACCGGTCGGCCAAACTCGATACCATCGAAGCTGCCAACCTTGCCGCTCTTGTCAAGGCGGGCGTGCCCATTCTTGCCGGAACGGATGCCGGCAATCCGGGCACCTGGTATGGGCTGAGCCTGCACCGCGAATTGGACTTGTTGGTCAAGGGGGGGCTGTCCCCCATGCAGGCGCTGTCGGCGGCGACGGCGGCACCCGCCAAGGCCTTTCGACTGAGCGATCGCGGGCGGATCGCCACGGGGTTCAAGGCGGACATGGTGCTGGTCGAGGGTGACCCGACCCGCACGATCACGGATGTTCACAACATCGTCGAGATATGGAAGGATGGCGCGCCCGTCGGCCCGCTGCGCGCGGCGCGCCGCGAGGCGATGTCGAAGCAGGCCGTCGCGGCCGCGCTGCCGCCCGTCGCGCTGCCCGCTGATGGCCGCATCGCGCAATTCAGCACGGTGCAGGGCAAGGCCGTCGCCAAATCGCCCTTCGGTGCGGGCTGGGACGTGTCCACCGATTCAATCGTAGGCGGTAATTCAACGCTGGCGCTTAGCATCGGGGACCAGGCGCCGAATGGCCAAACCGCGTTGGTGCTGACGGGCGAGATCAAGCCCGATTATCTTGCGCCTTGGGCGGGCATTGCCTTTTACCCCGCCGATCAGCAATTCCGGCCTGCCAATCTGGGCAGCGCAAAGGCCCTGCGATTTTGGGCGCGCGGCGAAGGCAAAGGCTTTGCGGTGATGGGGTTTTCGCCCAGTGGTGGACCCCGGCCAAGCATCAGCCCGATCACGGTCGGCAAGGACTGGACTGAAGTCACGCTCCGCTTTGCGCAACTTGCCAATTTCGATCCGACCAATGCGCAAATGCTGCTGATTGGCGCGACCCAGCAAGACGGCCCCTTCCGCCTCGAGATCGCCGATGTGCGATTGGTCAACCCATGAGGGCCCGAGCGGCACCCCATGCGCTTTGAGCCAAGCATCGCCGACTGTTCTGGAATCGCCCGTCGTGCACGGTCCCTGTCGGCGCCGATCCACCGGCTATTCGCCCTATCGCGGCGTGATCGAGCCGCCTGAGGAATAGTTGCCGCGCGAGGCGGAAGGACAGGGGGTGTTGGTGCGTGCGGCGCGCCATCCCGGCTTGCCTGTCCGTGCGGCTCGGTTATGCAGGGCAGGATGACGCTCGACGCCGAAGCGCACGCCGCGATCGAAGCCGCGCTCCACGCCTGCGCCGCGCGCACGCGTGATCGCCTGTTGACGGTCAACCGGGGCGGCGAAGCGGGCACCGACGCGGCGATGGACGATCCGGCGGCGGACTATGTCATCCTGCCCAAAGGATACTCACCCTATCGCGGGGTGATCGAGCCACCGACGGGCTATGCGGAGGTGGTGCCGTTCGTCGAGGGGGAGTCGCAGTGGCAATTGGCGGGGGCGGAAGTGCCGGAGGGGTGGTTGCCGCGGGAGGGGGAGGGGGAGGACTCGTAGAAGTTGAGCTTCCAAGAATTTAAAGCGTTACGATCCTTGTGAGACGCGCGCCTAGTCAATAACATTACTTGGGGAGGGCGTTCACATGGTTGTCGAATCATTGGTCGCCGCTGCCGCGAAAGCAGCTTTGGGTGCGATTGATCCGTGTGAGGTGATCAAGTCCTGCATTGCCGGGGTACTGGGCAATCGGGCCGATGCAGGCTTAAGCAACGCGCTTCGACTGGCGACGACCCTGCAATCGAGCATTCCCGAGAATCATAATGTGTTAAAGGCGATGCAGTCCGCCTTCGTCGGCTCGATTCAGGCGATGGCCGAAGCGTGCGACAGCGTCGGCGGCACGCCCGAGGATAACTTCTCGCGCCGCGCCTTGCAGCGCTTTGCTGTGGGCAAAGAACTAGAGGCGCTTGACCTGGCCAATCCCAACCTGCCGATTGCCGACCTGGATGAACGGGTTCGCGCGATCTACGGCCAGCAGAGTGGCGCACCCGCCACCGCTTCGACCGAAAGCGTGATCGCGCTTGTCGAGGCGGGGATGGGCATCCCGCTGAGCGATGCGCACCGACGTGTGTTTCTGGAGGGGACGGCCAAGAGCGGCGCCTGGGCGACATTGTTCGAGTTATTCTTCGCGACTGAGGTCAAAAAGGTAAAAGAGCTCTTCGCGATTCTCACCTTCGACCGGTTGAACGAGCTGGTCGCGCATGCCGATGCCCATGAAGGGCTGCTGCACCAGATCATCGGCAAGATCGATCATCTCGCCCAACAAAATGCGCAAGGTCAGGCGGAGATCATGGCTGCGCTGTCGGCGCTCAATGCTACGCAGCGCGCGGGTACTGGCGCGCCCGATGCTGCGCTGGAAGTGCTGGCCAAGGCAATCGACGACGACCGACTCGAGCCCGAGGACAAGGCGCGGCTGGCACAAATTTATGGCGCGCATCTCCGCCAGACGAGCAACATTCCCCCAATGCTGATCGACAGTTTGGTGCGCGCGCTGTCCACGCCTGACGATATGCGGCTGCTTGGCGACGCGTTGAAGGACATGGGCGGCGCCGAGCGCCTCGATCTTATTAACGCCCGCGTCGCTGAACTCGAACTGGAAGAACAGCACCTCGCGTCGCGTTACCGAGCACTGGCATCCTTCGCGGCCCTCGAATCGCAATCGCGCGCGATCGAGCTTTATCGACGCGCGGTCGACCTCGACCCCACTGACGTGATGGCGTGGATCGAGCTTGGTCGGCTCCGCAGGGTGTTTGGGTCGCTGGCCGACGCCCGCGCCTGCTTTGGCGCGGCTCGCCAACGAGTTTCAAACGAATATTTTCGGTGCGTGCTGCACAACGAATTCGGTGATATTCTTTGCGCAGAAGGGCAATTGCGTGAAGCTCGCACCGAATTCGAGGCGGGGCTTGAAATCATCGATCACCTCGCCCGCAAGGAGCCCGAAGGATGGCACTTGCAACGCGAATTGTCGGTCAGCTTCAACAAGCTCGGCGATGTCGAGGTTGCATCAGGCAATCTGGCGGCGGCGCGAGCGCGGTTTGAGGCGGGGCTGGGTATCCGCGAGCGGCTCGCCGCGCGGGAGCCGGGCAATGCCGGGTGGCAGCGCGATTTGTCAGTGAGCTTCGACCGGCTCGGGGACGTCGAGGTTGCGGCGGGCAATTTGGCGGCGGCGCGCGCGCGGTTTGATGCGGGGCTGTGCATCGCCGAGCGGCTGGCCGCGCAAGAGCCAGGCAATGCGCAGTGGCAACGCGATTTGTCGGTAAGCTTGAACAAACTCGGCAATGTCGAGGTTGCGGCGGGCAATTTGGCGGCGGCGCGCGCGCGGTTTGAGGCGGGGCTGGGCATCCGCGAGCGGCTCGCCGCGCAGGAGCCGGGCAATGCCGAGTGGCAGCGCGACGTTTTCATCAGCAATGCCAAATTGGCGCAGCTCGCCGAGGCGACCGGGGACCGCGCGGGAGCCATCGCGCGGTTCGAGGCTGCGGAGGCGATTATGGCAAGCTTGGCCAGCGCCAAGCCAGATCATCCCGGATTCGCGCGCGATCTGGCGCAGGTGCGGGGTGACCTTGCAAGGCTCCGCGCCGAGGCTTGACGCCGCCTCACCGCGCCGCCAGCACCCTCTTCGCCATCGCCTCCTCCCGCGCCGTATAGGCCGACCGCCCCACCGGCGCGTCGTCGGCCACCGCCGTGGTGTAGAACGCCACCCCCTTGTCCGTCGCCGGATCGACCCACAGCCCTGAGCGCAGGCCATAGGCTTCGCCCGCATGGCCGATCCGCGTCTTGCCGTCGCCGATCGGGTCGTCGTGGCAGCCGGGCTGGGGGGTGCCGGAGCCGATGAACATCACGCCGAGCCCGAACGCGCAGTAGAAGCCGCCCCCGATATCGCCGTTGTGGCCGTCGTAGCGCCACTGCGGCCGCGTCATCGCCGCGAGGCTGGCGCGCGAGAGATAGCCGGGGCGGGCGAGCGCGGCGCCGATCCGCGCGAGGCCAGTGGGCGCGATCCGCATCCCGCCCTGCGGCGAGAAGAAGCCGCTGCTGTGGCTGAGGCGATAGCGGGCCAGGTCGCAGCCGCCGTCTTGCGCGGGCGTGCCGGGGCAGGCGGGCGGGCGGCCGTGCAGGTCGTCATAGGCGACTTCGCCCCAGGCGCGGTAGAGCACGACCGCATGGCGCGCAGCGTCGGGGGCGCAGGTCGACCAGTTGAAGCAGCCCGCGATCTTGAGTGGCGCGAAGACTTGCTCGGCCATGATGCGGTCGAACCGGGTGCCGGTCGCGCCCTCCATCACGGCGGCGATCAGCGGGTAGTTGAGATTGGCATAAGCGAAATAGCCGGCGCCATGCGCGGCGTCCCATGCGCCGGGCTCGGCCATGCGCACGGTCAGGTCGCCGTCGAGCGCGATGCCATAGCCCGCCGCGTCGCGCACGCCGCTGGTGTGCGACAACAGCCGCCGCAGCGTGACCGGCACCTCGGGGAAGGCGGGATTGCGCAAGGTCCAGCCGAGATAGGTCGAAACGTCGAGGTCGAGATCGAGCTTCCCGCGCTCGACCAGCCGCATCACCGCGAGCGCGACGGCGAGTTTGGAGATCGACGCGACCCGCACCGGATCATCGACGGTGACCGGGCGGTGGGTGGCGCGGTCGGCTTCACCCTCGGCGAGGCGCGCGACGATGCGGTCGCGCTCGAACCGCACCCCGGCGCTGGCGGGGAGCGGGGTGGCGGCGGCGAGGAGGAAGGGGAGCATGGCGGGTGATGCTGGCGGGGGGCGGCGCGAAGATCAAGCGGCTTGAGCCGGGCGGTGCCGCGCCCTAAACCCGCGGGCATGGCGGGGTATGAACTGCGCGACCGGGTGGACTTGCCCGAAACGACGCTGGATCGCGCGGGGCTGGCGCTCGGCGCGGGCGGGCTGTTGGGCGGCGCGGTGTGGCTGGTGCTGGCGTGGGGCAGCGGCACGGCGAGCGCGCTGGCGGTGGCGACGGCGTTCATTCTGGGGACGGTGTTCACGACGCTGGGCATAGCGGCGGTGGGCGTGCCGGTGTGGCTGGTGCTCCATCTGAGCGGGCGGCGGCGGCTGCGGCAGGCGGCGCTGGCGGGGGCGGCGATCGGCTTTGGCCTGTTCCTGTTTGCGCAAACCTATGGCTTTGGCCTGTTCGACGCGCCGCCGAGCGATGGCACCACCTTGCTCTATCGCTGGGCGAGTGCGGTAGCGACGAGCCTGCTGATGGCGGGCGTCGCGGCGGCGATTGCGACGGTGATGTGGGTGGTGGCGTATCGCCCGCGCGGGTGAGGGGCGGCAGCGTTTAGTACCAATTTGGTTAGTCGTTCTTGAAATGTTCCGTTAGTTCTGCTATCAGTCTGGTTCGTTGAACAGGGGCGAGTCGGATGCAGCAGGAACGGGATGATCGATCGGGTGGCGTGGTGCAGACGCCCTTTGCGCAATATCTGCGGTTCGGTCGCGTGCGTCGGGCTGCCGATGCGATCGAAGTCAAGTTCAATCCATATCATGATCCGCGCAACGGGCAGTTCACTTTTGGGCCCGGTGGATCATCAGGTGCCGCCGACAAGCCGCGAACGCCGAGCCGCCTCGGCCCCGGCGGCGTGCGTCCGCAGAGCGCGGGGTCGAAGGCGCCGCCGCAGCGGCCTGCACGATCAAGCGCGCCGCTTTCCGTTTCTCGGCCGACCGCCGATGGATCATGGCGCGGCGGCGGCTTTACCGGCGGCGGTGGCGGTAGTTTTGGTGGTGGCGGTGCGACCGCGCGTGATGGCGGGCCAGACCAGCAACAGCCGTCGCGGCCAAACGCACCGGCACCGCTTGCGCCCACTACGGTCCGTGCAGACTCGTTGCGTGAAGTGGTTAGGGGTCGTTATGTCTACGGACTAGATTCGCTGGATCGGCCACGCCGGATCGATGGAGAGTTGCGCCTCAATCCGCAGCAGCGGCGATCCCGTTCATCCCAGGATGCTGCGGGCAGACCGGACAGGCTCGCCACTGACGAAGGAGGGCATTACATCGCGCGTCGATTTGGTGGTCCGACCGATTTGTTCAACCACTTCGCGCAAGACCGCAATTTCAATCGCGGGGCCTATGCCAGCCTGGAACAGCATTGGTCATCTGCGATTAAGAGTGGACATCGGGTACGGGTCCATATCACCCCTTTTTATGTGGCTACATCGAACCGACCCGAGAAGATAACGATAATATATTTCGTCGATAATCGTAAAAGAATACAAGAATTCACGAATAGCCCCGGAGGGAAAAAATGAAAAATATCGACTCTCTGGGCGATTTTTTCGCCGAAATTGGAAATATCCTGATTCAAGAATCAGGAGAGATTGGTGATCAGATATTCATTTACCGCGAGTTTGAATCGGGTGTGATCGGCGGAGTCTCGTTCAAGGAATTTGATGACCATGTTGAATGGCTGGATACCGACAGCGTCGACGACTACATGCTACGCTTTTGGGAAAGTCTACCGATAAGTGATCGCTGGAAGGCGATACGATATTCAATCAGCGGCTCTAAATTCCAAGCGGAACTGGACTACGGAGAAGATTGGGTCGACGGGGAAGTGATGGACGATCGCGTGCTTCGGATCGAGAAGGCAAGGTTCGGCAATAGGCGGATCGACTATGGTGAATTGCCCTAAAGCGCGAACAAATGGTCTAAACTCTTCAAGTCCGGGAGAGGGCGTGAGCTGCGGCGTCGCATTGTCGAATGGGTCGACCCCCTCAACACCCACCCAGCCGCCGCCCCGTCGTGCGCGACTTCATCGTCATTGACATCCGCCCGGACATGGTTCCTGTTCCCGACACCGCATAGCTCGTCGGCGTGTAGGTCCCCTGCGACACGACCCGCATCGTGCCGTTCGGGCGGTTGCAGACAAGTTCGCTCGCGATCTGCCCGCCGGTCGCCGAATAGCGGACGAAGCGACAGGCTTTGTCGGCATTCATCGCCGATTGCGGTCCGGCTTCGGCTTGCTTCGGGGTGATGCAGCTCGTGACGACCACGGGGCGGCCCTTCATCGCGGCGGCGAGGCCCGGTGGCGCACCCTTGAGCTGGATATCGAGGATCTCGACGCGGTTTTCCCATTTGCCGGGGGTGATGATTGGCCCCGGCGGGGCGGCGGCGATGCCGAGCAGGGCCAGTGACGCGACGAAGCTGAAGCGTGCCATCGATCGATTTTCCCTGCCCCGTCGCGACTCCACGCGCGCGTTGCTTATGGCGGGATAATCCCCATATGTTCTGCTTATGGCAATCCAGATTCGCACCAGCCTCGACGAACCCGAAACGGGGCAGGCGTTCATCCCGCACCGGCCCGAAAGGCCGCCCAAGGCCGAAGGCGGCAAGCCTTTCCGGATCGTGTCGGACTATACCGCCGCTGGCGACCAGCCGACCGCGATTGCCGAGCTGGTCGAGCAGGTCTCGGCGGGCGAGCGCGATCAGGTGCTGCTCGGCGTCACCGGTTCGGGCAAGACCTTCACGATGGCCAAGGTGATCGAGGCTGTGCAGCGCCCCGCGCTCGTGCTTGCGCCCAACAAGATTCTCGCGGCGCAACTCTACGGCGAATTCAAGTCGTTTTTCCCCGACAATGCGGTCGAATATTTCGTCAGCTATTACGATTATTACCAGCCCGAAGCCTATGTCGCGCGGTCGGACACGTACATCGAGAAGGAATCGTCGGTAAACGAAGCGATCGACCGGATGCGGCATTCGGCGACGCGCGCGCTGCTCGAACGCGATGACGTGATCATCGTGGCATCAGTGTCGTGCCTCTACGGCATCGGCTCGGTCGAAACCTATTCGGCAATGATCTTCGACTTGAAGAAGGGGCAGAGCGTCGATCAGCGCGAGATCGTGCGCAAGCTCGTCGCGCTCCAGTATAAGCGCAACGATGCCGCGTTTGCGCGCGGCAATTTCCGCGTGCGCGGTGATAATCTAGAGATTTTCCCGTCGCATTATGAGGACACCGCCTGGCGCGTGTCGTTCTTCGGCGACGACATTGAGGATATCGTCGAATTTGACCCGCTGACCGGCAAGAAGGTCGCGAGCCTCAACTATGTCCGCGTCTATGCCAACAGCCACTATGTGACGCCGGGGCCGACGCTCAAACAGGCGATGGAAGCGATCAAGTTCGAGCTGACCGAGCGGCTGAAGGAGCTGGTGGCCGAGGGCAAATTGCTCGAAGCGCAACGGCTCGAACAGCGCACCAATTTCGACCTCGAGATGATCGCCGCGACCGGCAGTTGCGCGGGGATCGAGAATTATTCGCGCTTCCTCACCGGCCGCATGCCCGGCGAGCCGCCGCCGACATTGTTCGAGTACCTTCCCGACAATGCGCTGCTGTTCGTCGATGAAAGCCATGTCACGATCGGCCAGATCAACGGCATGTCGCGCGGCGACCACCGCCGCAAGCTGACGCTCGCCGAATATGGCTTTCGCTTGCCGAGCGCGATCGACAACCGGCCCTTACGCTTCAACGAATGGGAAGCGATGCGCCCGCAGACGACGTACGTCTCGGCGACGCCGGGCAGCTGGGAAATGGAGCAGACCGGCGGCGTGTTCACCGAACAGGTGATCCGCCCGACCGGCCTCATCGATCCGCCGATTGAGATCAAGCCGGTCGAGGAGCAGGTGCAGGACCTGATCGTCGAAGCGCGCAAGACTGCCGAGGCGGGCTATCGCACCTTGGTGACGACGCTCACCAAGCGGATGGCCGAGGATCTGACCGAATTCATGCACGAAGCGGGCATGCGCGTGCGCTATATGCACAGCGATGTCGAGACGCTGGAGCGTATCGAATTGATCCGCGACTTGCGGCTCGGCGTGTATGACGTGCTGATCGGCATCAACCTGCTGCGCGAGGGGCTCGATATCCCCGAATGCGGGCTGGTCGCGATTCTCGACGCCGACAAGGAAGGGTTTTTGCGGTCGGAGACGTCGCTGATCCAGACGATCGGCCGCGCCGCGCGCAACGTCGACGGGCGGGTGATCCTCTACGCCGATCGCATCACCGGCTCGATGGAGCGCGCGATGAACGAGACCGGGCGGCGGCGCGAGAAGCAGCTCGTATATAACGCAGCGCACGGCATCACACCGACGACGATCCGCCGCAATATTGGCGACATCATCAAGGATGTGGCGAGCCGCGACCAGGTGACGGTCGAGATCGACGAGGACCGCCCGCACATGGTCGGCCACAATCTGCGCGCGTATATCGAAGAGCTTGAGAAGCGCATGCGCAAGGCCGCGGGCGATCTGGAATTTGAGGAAGCCGGGCGGTTGAGGGACGAGATCCGCTCGCTGGAGGCGGAGGAGCTTGGGCTGCCGGTCGACCAGCAGAAGGCGCCGGTGATGGGGCGGAGCAACGAGGGGAAACCGGGCACGCGCAAGACGCGCTACGGGAAAAGCCAGAAGATGCGCGCGGGGATGGCGGGGAGTTCGCGGCGGGGGCGTTAGCGGACGATGCTACCGGGTAAATCGAGCCGTCGTCGATTCAACTCATTCAAGATTGGGCGCAAAGGCAGGTCTAGAAGGGATTTACCATGACCAAGGCCGCCAAACTCTTTGCGTGGATCGTCGCCAATCCGCGAGCCGCAATGTCGTTCCGCGACTTCGAGCGTATCCTGCTCGCACTCGGTTTCACGCACGTGCGCACCAGCGGCAGCCACAGGGCGTATCATCATGTCGCGATCAACAAGACGCTGATTATTCAACCGCGCGGCAAGGATGCCAAGCCATATCAAGTTCAGCAATTTCTTGATATGGTAGAGGCGTTCGATCTGACACTGGAAGACTGATGAAGCATCATTACAACATCAATGTCCTGTGGTCGGCAGAGGATGATTGCTGGATCGCCGATGTCCCCGATCTAAAATATTGCTCGGCGCATGGCGAATCGCCTGTGGAGGCAATGGCCGAGGTGCAGGTTGCGATTGCGCTCTGGCTCGAAGTTGCACGCGACAAGGGAATGCCGATCCCGGAGCCCAAATACCGTCCGGCCATTTACGCCGCGCGGTTCGCCGCGTGACTTCCGATGGCGCATGTTCGTAAAGGGCAGCTGACTCGCACGCCGCAATGGTGGGTCCATTTGCGGGAATTCAAGCGCGTGTTCTGGAAAGCCGAACGCAAAGCGCAGCGGCTGGAGGCAGCGCGGCGGATCGCAACCGGCGAATGACCTAACCCAGCGTCAAATCCTTGCGGCCCACCCCATAATAGTGCGCGACCCGGTCGGCATAAGCCTGGTCGAAGTCGGGCGCGTTGCTGGCCCAGCTGGGGCCGCCCTCCAGCACGCGGTGGTCGATCGTGACGACATAACGGTCCTCGACCGGGTTGTAGCCGAGCAGCTTAAACGGCAGCGGGTAAA
Source organism: Sphingomonas sp. (assembly GCA_019744885.1). GTDB lineage: Bacteria > Pseudomonadota > Alphaproteobacteria > Sphingomonadales > Sphingomonadaceae > Sphingomonas. The sequence goes on along the minus strand of JAIETY010000113.1, from coordinate 5,491 downwards.
AGGCCTTGCCGATCCCCATAAGGCCCCCGAACGCCAGAATGACATAGAGCGCGTGGCCGGTGCGCTTCTGGATCATATAGGCATGAACATGGCCGATCCGGTCGCCGTCGCGGCTATCGACTTGCATGGTGTCGGCGCGGTTCGACTGGATCAGTAATTGCGCGGCTTGGTCGGTGTCGGCCATGATTGTCTCCTGCTGGCGGATCAACCGGTGGCGAAACAATCGGTTCCGGACGCGGCGATGCGCGTGCCCTGACTTGCCCCAACTCGCATTACGTGTATTATCTCACGCATACACTAGCACGAGGATCAGCCTGATGAAGCGCCTGTTGTTGCTTGCCCCCCTCTTGATCGTCGCGGCGCCCCTTCCCGGCTTGGCAAAGCAGGCGCCCCGGCCCGATATCGCCGCCGCCGTGGCCGCCCCCGGGCGCGCGGCGTCCGACATCAAGCTCGACGACAGCCGCAAGCCCGCCGAGGTGCTTGCCTTCGCGGGCCTCAAGCCGGGCATGAGCGTGGGCGATGTGATGGCAGGGGCGGGCTATTGGACCGAGATCATGGCGCGCGTGGTCGGCGCCAAGGGCAAGGTCGTCGCTTATGAACCGAGCCAGTTCATGCCGACCGAAGCCAAGGACAAGGCGGTGTGGACCGGCCTGATCGCGCGCAATCCCAACGTCACCCAGGTCGCCTATCCGTTCGATGCCTTCGCCGCACCAGCGGGCAGCCTCGATCTGGTGATGATGAACCTCGTCTATCACGATCTCTATTGGGAAAGCGCGCAGTTCAAAGTGCCCCGCACCGATCCGGCGGCGTTCCTGCGCGTGCTGTACAAGGCGGTGAAGCCCGGCGGCACGGTGATGGTGATCGATCACGTCGCGACCCCCGGCGACACGCGCGCGACCGTCGAGAAGGTGCACCGGATCGATCCCGCGGTGGTGAAGGCCGATTTCAAGGCGGCGGGCTTCGTGCTCGACGGCGAAAGCGACATGCTGCGCAATGCGGGGGACGATCACAGCAAGCTGGTGTTCGACCCGAGCGTGCGCGGGAAGACCGACCGGTTTGTGTTCCGGTTTCGCAAGCCGAAAGCGCGCCGCAGCTGATTTCAGGCGGCGCGTTTGGGGCCGGCAATATTGGCGATAAAGGCGCCTGCAACCGCTTCCATATTGGCGAGCCTGCCATCAACGGTCGACACGCGAACCTGCAGGCCGTCCAGCTCCTGCACGACGGATTCAGTGTCGGCGCGAATCGCGGTGATGGTGTTGGACATGGTATCGGCCGCCAGCGCCGTTTCATCGACCGCCGCCGTGATCGCGGCGACCGTATGGGCGTGTGCGGTCATCGCGTCGCGGATGTTGGCTGCCCGATCGGCAACGGCGGTGATCGTCGATTTGACCCCGGCATTGGTATCGACCGTCGATTGCGTCGCGACCTGAATCGCCGCGATCTTGGCGGCGATGTCGTCGGTCGCGCGCGCGGTCTGGTTGGCGAGGCTCTTTACTTCTTGCGCCACGACGGCAAACCCGCGCCCGGTGTCACCCGCGCGGGCGGCCTCGATTGTCGCATTGAGCGCGAGCAAATTGGTCTGCCCTGCAATGTCGCGGATCAAGCCCAGGATCGATTCGATCGACTTGGCATGGGCCGATAGCGCCTGCGACATGCCAACGGCGGCTTCGGCCTGGTTGCTGGCGTCCAGCGCAATTTCGGCGGCGGTATCGATTTCACGGCGGGCATGGTCGATCGCGCGGATCAGATCGGCCGCGCTAACGGCGGCTTCGCGCATCGCGAGTGCCGACTCGTCGGCTGCAATGGCGACGTCGGATGCCTTGTCCAGCGTGCTGCGGGCGGCGTTCGCGGTTTCCTGGGTATGCGTGCGCAGCGCCGCCGTCTGCGTCACCGAGTCGTGGAGCAGATCGCCAATGTCGTTCAGATAGGCGTTGCCGCGTTCGGCAAGCTCAGTGGCAGTCCGCGCGTTGTGCAATATGCCGATCTGGGTCTTGGTTATCTCGACGTCGATGCAATGCAGCCGATTGATGGTATCAAGCGCGAGCGTCACAAACTCCATGTCGTCGGCAAAATGCTGGCTGATTGCGGCATTGAGCACCGTGCCCGAGTCGAGCAGGCCACGCACCGCTATCGGCTGCGAAATGTTCATGCCGAACTGTTCCCGGCCGCGCCGGGCGCACAGGTCGATCCATTTTTCATCGATCGGCCAAGTGTAGCGCTGCTCGGTCGACTCCAGGACGACGGCAACAAACTTCTCGACATCGTGCAGCGCGACGCGGCTGAGCGGGTTGCTGAACACCTTATGCCAATGCTGTTTGAGGATCGGCGCCATGATGTGCCAAGCGCGCGCCCAGACGGTGTGTAAGGCAGCCTGGAAGTGGCCGCCTTCATTATACAGGCGGATGCGCAGGGCGACTTCTTCGTCGCTCAGCCTTTTGCTGATCGTCCGTTCGATCATTGCTCCCTGGTCCTCCCCCCAGCACACACCCTTTTGGGACGCGCAAGCACGGATATCGCAGCACGGGTTAAAGATCGCTTAACCAAGTTTGGCCGGGGTCAATCCTCCGCGATCAAGCTCGTCCGCATCGATCCGAGCGTGCGGGGGAAGACCGACCGGTTTGCGTTCCGGTTCAGGTGGGAGAAAAAATAGCGGTACCCGCGTCGTTTACGGTTGTTGCGGCGCCGGCGTCGTCGCTAAACCATTGCGGCGAGGGGAAGAGCGATGGCTGGGATCGGAGCGGCGCTGCGCCGTGTCCATATTTGGTGGCGCGATGATTTTCTGGGGCCGTTGAACGAGGCGTGGGCCGCAACGCTCGGTAAGGATCGACGCTGGCAATTGTTCGGCGTAGTGGTGGCCACGCTCGCGCTGGTCGCGCTGCTCGATGTGGTCGCCGCCTTTGTCCCGCAGGAGGCGAGACGGTGGCTCGCGAAGATCGACATTTTTGGCCCGCTGCTGTTTCCGGACAAGTCACCTGAGTGGAAGGATCGCGTCCAAGGGCTGCTGGTGCTGCTCGGTTTGCCGGTAGCGTTTTTGCTGTGGCACTGGCGCGACAAGAATGTGCGCGAACAGTTGGTCGAACAACAACGCGGGGTGGATAACGCCCGGCGCGACACCAGCCTGAAGGAATTTCAGGAGGTGCAACTGCGGGCAGCGGGTGCGATCGACGAGAAATATTCGGAGCAGGCGCGCGAGGCGTTGCAGATCGCGGCGCTGCACCAGTTGCGCGGGTTTCTGCGCGGTGAGTTCGGCGAGGCGTTTAAGCGCCCGGCATTTGAGTTGCTGCTCTCCGGCCATGCGGCGGCAATGGATGTGATCGGTACGCGCGCGATCCGCGACTGGCTCGATACCGGACCACCCGCCGACCAAATTGGCGGTGAGGTTGAGCACGCGCTGGAAATGCTGCACCACAAGCTCAACAAAGTGATGCTTGAGCGGATTGGCATTATCCGCGACGAAGCGGTCCATGTGTTCAACGCGGGCTTCCCGCTCAACGGCAGGTGCTTTGATTTTGTCGAATTGCCGGAGCAATTCGGCTTTCGCAAGAACCAGAGCTTAACCGGCGTGTCGTTCGTCGGCGCGAACTTGTTCTGCGTGCATCTCGAAGGCGTGGACCTTTTCGAGGCGCACCTCGAAGGCGCGTTCCTGCGCGGGGCGCATCTCCAAGGCGCGGACCTCTTCGGCGCGCATCTCGAAGGCGCGAATCTGAGCCTGGCGCATCTCGAAGGCGCGCACCTGTTCAGGGCACATTTCGAAGGCGCGGACCTTTTCGGGGCGCATTTCGAAGGCGCGGATCTACGCGGGACGCAACCGGAAAGCACGTTTCTGCGCGGTGGGTACTTCGATGACAAAACCCGATTTGCGCAGAGCTGGGACAAGCTCCCGGAAGCAGAGCGCGCCGCCATCCGCGACGAATTCCGCAAGCGCGGCATGCGGCACGTCGATGATCCCGACCCGAACCCCTAATCCTCCACAATCAAACTCGTCCGTTTCGTCTCGGGCAACATCAGGAACCCCGCCGTCGACACCGCGAGCAGCCCGGCGATGTACCAGTAGAAGCCGCTCTCAAGCCCCTCTTTCTTGAACCACAAAGCGACATATTCCGCCGTGCCTCCCAACGCCGCATTGCCGATTGCATAAGGGAGCGACACGCCGAGCGAGCGGATGTGGGGGGGGAAGAGCTCGGCTTTGAACACCGCGGCGATCGAGTTGTACGCGGCGATGATCACCAGCGGCACCAGCACGAGCGCGAACGCCGCACTCGCGCTTTTGGTCACGGCGAGTTCGGAGAAAATCGGCACCGCGACGATCATCCCGCCGAAGCCGGCGAACATCAGCAGCGGCTTGCGGCCGATACGGTCGCTGAGCGCGCCCCATAACGGCTGGACGAGCATGAAGACGATCAGCGCCGCCGTCATGATCTCGGTCGCGCTTTGCTTGCCGAAGCCAGAGGTATTGACGAGGAACTTCTGCATGTACGTCGTGAAGGCGTAGAAGGCGCCGCTGGTGCCGCCGCTGATCGCGACGATGATCAGGAATTCGCGGCGATGCTCGCGCCACAGCCGCGCGGCGGTCGACGTCGGGCGGTCCGCCGCGAGCGCATCGAACGCTGCCGTCTCCGCCAGCCGCCGCCGCAGCAGATAAACGACCAGCGCCAGCGCGGCGCCAATCGCAAAGGGAATGCGCCAGCCCCAACTGTTTAGCTCGGCTTCACTCAGCAGGCCTTGCAGCAGCAACAGCACCGCGAGCGCGACAAGCTGTCCGCCGATCAGCGTGACATATTGGAAACTCGACCAGAAACCCCGGTTGTTGCGCGTCGCCATTTCGGAGAGATAGGTCGAACTCGCGCCATATTCGCCGCCGACGCTCAGGCCCTGGATCATCCGCGCGACGACCAGAATCCCCGGCGCGAGATTGCCGACCTGCGCATAGGTAGGGGCGAGCGCGATCATCAGCGATCCGCCGCACATCAGCGCGACCGACAAGGTCAGCCCGGCTTTCCTGCCCTGTCGGTCGGCGTAAATGCCCATCACATAGGCACCGATCGGTCGCATCAGGAAACCAACCGCAAAGATCGCCGCCGCGCCGAGCAATTGCGCCGTCGGGTCGCCCTTGGGGAAAAAGGACGCCGCGAAATAGATCGTCAGCGCGGAATAGGCGTACCAGTCATACCACTCGACCAGATTGCCGGCCGATCCGCCGATGATTGCGGTCAGCCGCTTGCGATCCATGCTTCCTGCCATAGCCTTTCGTCGCCCAACTGCGCGGCGAAGGGAAGGCTTTTGTCGGATTGGCGCGTGCCGAAGTGGTTGAGCCTGCGCGGTGCTTCGCCCATAGCAGGGGCATGCGCATCGCCACTCTGCTGCTCGTCCCGACGCTCCTCGTCAGCGCATGCGTTTCCGCGCCGCCGCCGCCGCCAGCAGTCGCCGCCGCGCCGGTGCCAGCGCCTGCCGCACCGCCTGCGCCCGCACCGACACCGCCGCCTGCCACACC
>JAIETY010000102.1 GCA_019744885.1 Sphingomonas sp. | reverse complement strand
CCGCTTGCAGAAGTTGGTGCCGTAATCGGCGTTCGACAAGCCGTTAATCCAGGCGCGACCGCGCGGCCACAGCTCGCCGACCCACAGGTCTGGCTGTGCACCGAAGAAGACGAAGCTTGGACCATCGGCTCGGCGTGGGCGTGGCCGCGGTGGCGCCCCGTCGCTAACGGGTTTGTCGCGCGCCGGGCCAAGGTCGATTTCGGCAACCCCGTGTCGCGCCATCATGGCCCGCACCCGCGCCATCAAGTCGAACTTGCCCTGGCCGGCATGGCCGACGTGATAATCGTCGATGCTGGCAATCGCGATCGAGTTGACACCTCGCTGAAGCATCGCCGCGACCATATCGTCGGTTAGGATGTCGCCCGTCGTCTGGATCGCGATGCGCGGACCGTCGGCGCCCCAACGATCCGCAATGGCTTTGAGCAACGGGTAGAACAGCCGCTCGCGCACGCCATCGATCAACAGCTCCCCGCCCGCCAGAACCAGGTTGGTCGGATGGGATACGCCCGCGTCGTCGCGCCAGCGCATCATATCAGGCAAATTGTCCAGGATGCGGGGATAGGCGTGTTCCCCCTCGGCGATCACGCGTTCCAACGCCCCACGGACATAGGGACGGAAACGTTCATCATAGCAATGCGGGCACTTGCGGTGACAGGCCCAGGTCACAACCCAATAAATCGACTGCATCAGGCTTCTCGACTCTTCACCGCCAGCCGGTGGCGTGCGCACATCGCGTCGATCGCCAGGCCCGTGATCCACCCCGCGGCAATTAGCGCGAGCGGCCAAGACGCCGGCATCCAGATGCCTTCGCTGACAAAGCGGTCGCGCACCTCATAGACCAGCGGCGACAGCGTCAGCCACCCGAGCAGTGTGACGCTCGGTGCAAGCGCAGCGAGCGGCACCAACGCTAACAGATACCAGGGAAAGGCGACCGGGCTGAGCAGCAGCGGCGTGGCGATTGCAACTTGAGTAGCAAGGAGTGGCTGCGCGCGCCCGAGCAGCAGCGCGCCGCCCAGCAGCAATATGGCCAGGATCGCGATGACGATGATCAGCGTCGGTGTCGGCAGCGTTGCCTCTAGCACGGTAAACAAGGGCGACCCGTTGCGCCACTTTTCGAAAAACACGGGCAAGCTGCCGATCGGGTGCCAGCCAATTGCCAGCGCCGCGCCATAAATCGCGGCCACGGTGCCGGTCGCCGCAGCGCCCATCCGCAGCAACGCACGCCAGCCCATCGCCAGCCCGAGCCCGATCAGCGCGGCGGCAGGCAGCAGCTTGATGCACGCGCCAACGCCAAGCAGCGCGCCGACGAGGCCGGGCCGCCGGGCGTCGAAAGCGAGGAGCGCCGCGACCATCACCAGCGCGATCAGGCTGTCGACATGCGCGCCGACCCCGGTTTCCAGCACAAGCAGCGGCGAGAGCGCAACCAACGCCAGATGCCGCTCGAGCCCATGCCGCCGCAGCAGCCGGTGCGCTAGCGGGACGACCGCAATGCCGGCAATGCTGGCGACCAGCTTCCACACCCAGATGCCCCAGACCGGCCCGGCCAGCGCCGATCCCGCAAAAATCGCCAGCGCGACCGGGGGATAGAGCGTGGGGTAGGCGGCATGTTCGGGGGGCGTTGCCCAGATCGCGCGCAAGCCGGCTACCATGGGATCGGCCGGCGGCACCGAATAGGGATCAAAGCCCGCCAGCGCGACCGCGCCATCCCAAAGATAGCGTTCGGCGTCGTTGCTGCTCAGCATCGGCGCGGCGATCAGGATCAACCGCGCGACGATGCCTGATGCGACGATCAACCGCGCTTGCGCTGAGCCACCGGCTGCCCAGGCCGCGAGCATCGCCACGGTCAGCGCGGCGTGGACGACGATATAGGCAGAGCCGGTCCGGGCGGGCGCGATCGTGTCGATGCCATACACAGCAAGGCAAGCAACCAGGAAGCAACCGCAGGCGACGCGCGTGATCCATGGCGCAGCGCCCGATTGCGCAAACGCCGATTCGGGGCGCCGAAGCAGCGCAGCGGTGGCGTTCACGCGAGCGCCACCGAACGCGGCTGCCGTGCCTGAATACTGCCGACGCCGATTCCCAGAAAACTGATCGCGAACAGCACCGCAAACGGAGAACTGAGCCAATATTGTTGCTGGATCAGCCAGATGCTGCCACCCGCATAAGCAAGGCCAAGCCCGATTTCGGTCCATGCCCCCAGCGGTAACCGGGCGGTGCGATATGGAGCATTCGCCCGGACCGCCACCGCGTTGCCAAGGCCGCCTTGCTTGGGCGTGCGGACAAAGGCGCTGCGAATCCCCAGCAATGCCTCGATAACCGCACGACCATTGTTCAGCGCCAGCCCGATCAGCATCGGGATCAGAAAGGCGATTTCGCGCAGCCTGCCCCGCGTGCCGATGTGCAATGCGTGCTGACCAAATAGGAAAAAGCTGAGATGGCTGAGGCTCGCCAGCGCGAACAACGGCGCATCAACCCATAGCAGCGCGTCGAGGTGATACGCTTCTCGAAACGCGACGCCGGGGCCGAACAGCACCAGACATTCCAGCAGGATGAAAAGGTATGACAGGTTGCTGGTTAGGTGGACCGTCGCCTCGACCTTTATCCGCAGCGGCAGTTTCGCGCGCCAGATCGCCGGAATGATGGACAACATCACCTCGATCGACCCCTTGGTCCAGCGATGCTGCTGGGTCTTGAACGCGTTCATGTCGGCCGGCAATTCGCTGCGGCAGACCACGTCGCCGCGATAGACGAAGCGCCATCCGGCTAGCTGGGCGCGGTAGCTGAGATCGAGATCCTCGGTCAGCGTGTCGGCACGCCACCCGCCGGCATCGCAGATCGCCTGTTTGCGCCAGATGCCGGCGGTGCCGTTGAAATTGAAGAACACACCACACGCCGCGCGTCGGCTTTGTTCGATGGCGAAATGGGCGTCGAGCAGCACCGCCTGCGCGCGGGTAATCAGATTGCTGTCGCGGTTGAGATAGCCCCAGCGCGCTTGTACCATCGCGACGGCGGGATCGGCGAGCGGATCGATCAGCGCGCGCAAGAAATCGGGAGCGGGCACAAAGTCTGCATCTAGGATCAGGAGGAACTCTCCGCTGGCGCGTTCCAGCCCGTACGCGAGCGCGCCTGCCTTGAAGCCACTGCGATCAGGCCTGATCATGTGCTCGATGCGAATCCCCATCGCACGATGATAGTCTGCCCTTGCGGCGGCAATTGCGGTGGTTTCGTCGGTCGAATCGTCGAGGATCTGGATTTCGAGCCGGTCGCGCGGATAATCGAGCGCTGCTGCGGCATCGATCAGCCGTGCGATGACGTGACGCTCGTTGAAAACGGGCAGTTGGACGGTGACCAGCGGCAAAGTGTCAAAACGCCGTTCGGTTCGGGCCCGTGCTGGCGACCGCCACTGCAGATAAGTAAGATAAATCCTGTGCGCGCCAAGCGTCCCAAGCATTATCATGATCAGATAATGCCCGGATAAGAAAATGATGGCGGCAGCGTCGTCCTCGGTCATAACTGCAAGACCAGTGCCAGCTGGAAATTCGTTCCGGTCAGCGTGTTGTCGCCATAGACATTGGGCGTGACCGTAAACTCGACCGCGACCTTGTTGCTGAGCTTTCGGCCGGCGGTCAGTTCGAGCTTGGCCAGATCGAACGCCAGCGGCAGCGTCGGATTGCCGTTGAGCGCCACCTGCGGAGTATCGTTACGGATGCTCAGCAGCCCGTCGAGCTTGGTGCGGACATAGGTCGATTTGTCGAGGTCGACGCCATATTCGAGCAGGTAGCGAAACTCATCGGCTGGCGCGCCGAGGCGAAAGCGATAGCCTGCTTCGACAACGACATAGCCGGCCTTGCCGAGCGAGCGACCCAGCTGGAGTCGTCCTTCAAAATCCTCCTGGCCGTTGCCGAGTGGGAGCGGATTGTTCGCGTTATAGGCGTAGGGCAGTTTGACGAGGCCCTGGACGGCGACCACGACGGGGCCCGTTGAAAGATTGTAGCGCAGGCCAAGGTCGATATCGCCGACCCCCGATGTCCTTCGCGCCGCTACGACACCCGCCACGTTTCGGTCGGTGCGCGTGATTTCCTTGATCGGCACCGATAGAATGAACGAAAGATCATCGGTGATCCCGGTTTCATTGTAGAAAGTGAAATTTAGATCTTCGAACCTTTCGAACCCGTCTTGCTGGGTGCCAAATAGCGATTCGCCAATGAAATAATTCACTGCGGGTTTATTATACGTCTTGCCCTGCTTGAGCGTCCACGGCCCGGCATTCGCGACCGTCGGCGCGAGCAGGCCAGCGAAGATCACATATCTTGCGGCGCGCAGCGTAGGTAGAGCGGGAACAATTGGTGAACTGGGCATTTTTGATAAACTCCCCAACTTTGGATAAAATTGCGCTCCGGCGCGCGATATCAATTCGATCTTCGTTCGCCTCAAATTTGCCGAAGGTTACAATACCCCAATTTTTTGATCATCGATTCGATGATTAGATTGGGCTTGAGCGCGCGAAATTAGCTGTCGAAGCAACTCCTAAACATGCCCAATGTCGGCCCGGTGCTTGAAACAACTTTTTTCGTCCGCTTTTAAGGGTTCGGGGATACCGATAGATCTCTCGGACTCGTGGTTGCGTCCCGCGATTACTGTGGACCGGTGGCCGGGGCGCCGGGCTGCGCTGTATTTCCTCGCCGGGCGCCATCGATGGTGATGAGCAAATCTGGCGTAGCCAAAACCCGCATGCACCGCCGGACGGACATTTCTTGTCGCGTCGCCGCCAACCGATTACCGTCGGCTGGGTGACACACTTCGCCCATTGCATGAGCGCCGTTGATCGGTCGTGATCGTGCCAGAGGATTTTTATCTTGCGGTCCGGCTGATCAGCTTCGGGGCGGTTTTGGCGCTGATGATGGCGCGGCGGGTTCACGAGCCGCGTTCAGATCGCTCAACCTCGCTTGGTAACCACGACGGTGTTCCGCCCAAATGTCGCGTTGTTAAACCGCTAGGTTGATGACGGAACGGTACAGATCCACCGTCCAGTTCTCCAAAGCGGTCATTCCGCTTTCCACCCATGTTGTTAGCAAAGCCTGCCTCAACGAAAGTCTCCCTTGCGTGAACCAGACGGCTCTACGAACGGCTGCAACATTGGCGTAGTCTGCCGCCATTCTAAGGTTTTCTAGCGCATCCTGCGCTAGAAAACCCATTTGCTATGAAAAGTGTTGGCGATGGCTGCATCCCGGATGGTCTGCCAAGTGCCAGCATGACAACATCCTTCGGTTGTCATTTCGCGCAGCGGAACGCGGGCCGTCCAGCCCAAAGCGCTCCGCTGATGCAGGTTCCAGCCCACGTGCGGTGGGCTTTGCGGAACCTGCAAAATTGGATGGTGCGGGCGGTGGGAATCGAACCCACACTCCTCTCGGAACTGGATTTTGAATCCAGCGCGTCTACCAGTTCCACCACGCCCGCGACGCGATTGCCTATAGCGCAGCCAAGTTTTGGCGCAACGCCAAAGGCGAGCACCGCGCGTCACGTCGCGGGCTTCGTGACCTTTCTGCGAGCGGCGATCGGTTTCGGCTTGGCTTTACGAACATTGACCGCCGACGCGTCGATGTTGTTCTTCAGATGACGACCGTAAAATTTCTCGATCATCTCGACACTTGTGCGGCAGTTTTTGGCGACCTGATAAATGTCTGCGCCTTCGAGCAAGCGCAGGCAGATATAAGTGTGCCGGAGGCTGTAACAGGTTCGGATATGGTCATCGCGATCGAACTTCAGATTGAGCTCGTCGAGTACGGTGTTCATCAGCTCGCGCGGCGTCTTTCCGAATATGACGTCGGTCGGCTTTAGCTGCTTACGTTTGCGAACCCGTTCGAACGGCAGGATCGCACCGGGCATCGACTTGCAGAAGCCGACGCCTCGCTTGCCGCGCACCTCGATCTCAAGGATGCGCTCCCCAGTGGACTCGTCCTGCACGATCTTCACGTCGCGCATCTGAAGACGCGCAGACTCGTCGGGTCGTAACCCGGTGTTGCCCATAAACAGCACATAATCGTGGAAGGTTTCGCAGACCTCGCGCCAGCGCTCCTTCGGCGGGTTCTTCGCCCGCTCGCGCGTCGCCTCATAGAGTATCTTGTATTCCTCGGGCGAGAACCACGCGCGGTGTTCGACCTTGCCCGACGTCTTGTAGGGTGCCGACATATCGGGAAGCGCGTCGATCCAGCCCTTGCGATTGGCTGTCTTCAATACCTGTCGCAGCGTCACCACTTCCCCATGCAACGTCGCACGGGCAGGCTTCTTTGGCTTGCCGGTTTTGGGGTCGAGCCGCGACGTCTGCCGATGCACCCGATATTCCTGAACCGTGCCCGCGTTTATGTCGCCCAGTGCATAGCTGCCGAAGAACGGCAGGAGGTGAACGCGGACGTGATCCGACTTCTGTTTCACATATTCGGCATTTCGCTCACCAAGCGTGATGACCTCGAACTCGCTGGTAAACGCATTGGCGGCATCGCCGAAGGTAGGACCAGTGGGCGTTCGCCGACGCCGACCATCGGTCGACGCGCCGGGACCGGCGACAGGAAGCTGGACAGGGCTGTCCAGCAAGAGAGCGCCACCGCGCCGGCGTTGGCGATCTTCGACGCAACGCTCCATATACCAGTCGCGGGCGAAGTCCTTGGCGGCCGCTAGGTTGACCTCTTTGGTTGTCTGCCTATGATTCAGACTGCCGAGATAAGTCGAGCATTGCCAGTAGCGGCTGTTCTCACGTCGATAGACGTGAAGCGCTCCATCCATCAAAACATGGGTCTCAACCGGCATACCGAAAACCCCAAACTGTGTAAGACATGTGTAAGGGTTTTTGGGCGGATCGCCTAACGATAAATTGTTGATTTTACGAAGTTTTTTGGGCGGTTTGTTAGACTAAACGCCATTTTGAGTGGGACGCAAATTACGTATATTAAGGTTAATATGCGCTTGTTTTATGGTTGCGCTCGGCATGTGTCTGGATTTGTGTAAGTCTAGGTCGAAATCGATCCGGGCTTGACCGAAAAACTTGCCCCCCCCCGTCAGCACCGATGGCACAGATTTGAGGTCGTGAATTAAGGAGGGTTGGCGCTTCGTCGTAGTGACGAAGGAGCGCAGATGAAGCCCCAACCCTCCTCGAAAAAATTGTCGGTGAAGGCCCCTGCGGAAGCGGTGGCCAAGATTGCGGGGCTGAAAGTCGATTATCCCAAAGCGCTGATCCGCAAGCCCAAGGCGTGGCTGAACCGGGTAGCAAGGCTCAACCCTGCGCTGGGCACGAAGACAATCAGATAGCCGGTATCAGGCCGTTTCCGCGTCTTTGTAGGCATTCTCCTCGGCTGCGATCAGGATATCCGCCAGCATCCAATAGGCTTCACCCCACGCTGCCAGCACCGCATCAGTGGCAACTTCCGCCCCCAACACGTCGCGAATGGCAGGAAGCAGGGCGTCTGCAACATAAGGGTAATGGTGCGCCTTGACCCCGGTCTTGACATGCCGTGCCACCATCCGCTCCACCGCAGGGCCGAGGTTCTGCAATTTGTCGATATTCTTGGAATAGGCGAGGATCGCTGCAGCGAGTCGTCGCGGTTGCTCGCCACTTTCCTGGGCGGCCTGATCAAACATCGCCTTCACTTCGGCATTGCGGAACATGCGGGCGTACATAGCGGTCGTGATCTCCACGCCGTGCCTCTCCAGCGCTGTTGAAGTGGCCTTGACGATATCCATGGCGGCGGCAGAAGCAATGCGCATTGGTGAGCCTCCTAGAATCAGTGTTTTACTATACCAGATTTCTGAGCAATTGTAATCGGCAAGCGAGTTCTTCATGCTGACTCATGTTATTCACTCGACACACCAACTTCAGCCTGCGCTGGCTAGTCGCCCTGCCGGAGCAGGAGCCAAAGGCGGTGCTGGCGGACAAGATGAATGGACTTGTTCCGGCTTTGCGCCGGTCGCTTGCGAGCATGATGCTCGTTCAAGGAGACCTGCGAGATGATCAAGCATCCAGAAGAGTTCAGGCGGGAGGCGGTGCCGATTTCGCTGACCATTGGCTTGCCGCAGGCCGGCAGTTGAAGGGGTCGTCCTCGTATAACGATGGAGCTCAAGGACGCAGGACTCGATGTCGGCGAGCGTTGGGTGGGCCGGTTGATGCGAACAAACGGGATCAAGCCGGTGCGCACCCGAGCACGAGGTGACGACCGACGGCAACCCCAATAGCTTTCTGGCGCCTGGGTGTTGCGGCAAACTGGCTGGACGAAGACTTTGCTGCCGACGCGCCCAACTCCAAATAGGCAGGCGACATCACCTATATCTGCACATCCGAGGGGTGGCGCTACTTTGCCGTTATTCTCGATCTGCATAGCCGACATGCCTCGGGTTGGGCGGTAAGCGACCGCATGACGAAGGATCTGGCGATCCGGGCGGTGGAGACGGCGGCGCGCTTATGCCAGCCACCGCAAGGCTGCCTTTTCCATGCCGACCGCGGCAGCCAATATTGCTCCTATGCCTATCAGAGGAAGTTGCAGGCCTATGGCCTGCGGCAATCGATGACCGGCGCAAAAACCGGTACAAGTCCATCGTGATCCTGAGTCATGGTGAAAATTGCCTTCACTGGACCCAGCGACACTCTTTTGGGGCGCGTGGCGTCGCATTGAAGAAAAACATGTGGGCGTCGGCGATGGGGAGGCCACCGACGCCCACTTCCTGATCGCTGCGCAGCTTGGCCAGAACCGAGAAACAACAGGAAGCTCCAGCCCGACGCAATCGAGTATGGCTGGATGGGGTACCCCGCGATCAGCGTGGAGGGCTGGCGCCGCAACCCCAAGTCCACGCTAGCCGTCGCGAGGGCTGGAGATATCTGGACTTCGGTGGAGCAGCCGTCAGCCAATTGAGGCCCATCAACCGGGAGCGAGGTTGCAATATTGATAGCGGCCTCCCCCGGCTAGGTTGTTGGTGCGCAGTCAGATCGTCCAAGCCCGATTTGAATGCAGGGTAGTTAACCGCTTGTCAGAGGGCTCGCGCGCACGATTCTGCTATCCAGCGAACGATGTTGCGCAATATTGGCTATAGTCGACATTTGATGCCGACGGCCTTACGTAGTCGGTGCCGAGGGAACAGGCCATGTTCCTTGGTATCGCAGCGCGTTATGATCCGCTGTGACAGCCTTGTATGGCTGCCATCGCATGATCCGTTATAATGCGCACCAGCGGGGAGGCACGCCATGATTTTCGGGCCTAAGGGTGTGGGTCTCGTTTCACGGCCTTTTGAATATTTTCCGGACAGCGCTGTGATCCAGCGCCAACCAAGGTGAGGTATCATGACTGAACGCGCATCCATTACCCTCAGCCGATTTGTCGGTGGCGACCAGGGGCAGTGGCAGATCACATCAATCTGCGAATTTCGTGGGGAAAGCCTGCCCTCGGCGCGCTTTCTGGCGATCGATAGCGAGGTCACCGCAGGGACCGCCGCCTGGACGCTGCGCGGCGCCGGCAGCAACCTGCGCTACACCACTGCCCCCGAACTTGCCGCGCTGCAGGCCAAGCAGGAGGGATTGGGGCGCCCCGCCTCAACCCGCGCGGCGCTGATCCCGATCCGCAAATCGGCCGAATGGTGGGCGATGGCGCAGGACGAGCGGCGCGCAGTCTATGAACGCGGATCGCATTTGCCAATCGGGCTCGATTATCTGCCGGGCGTCGCGCGCAAGCTCTACCATTCGCGCGATCATGGCGAACCGTTCGACTTCCTGACCTGGTTCGAATTCGCGCCCGATCAGGAAGCGGCCTTCGACCATATGCTCGTGCGGCTGCGCGCGTGCGCCGAATGGGACTATGTCGACCGCGAGATCGATATCCGTCTGACGCGCGTCGCGGGCTGACGACGTTGGATCTGCAGTGGTACAAGCGAAAGATGCCGCTGTGAGGCTCAGCGGCACCGAGGTCTCAGTGTTAACGATCGGGAGCGATCCAAACCGCGCCGAGCATCCGCCGATCAACAAGCGATTATTGGTTCCTAGCCAAATGCATCGACAATGTTGCGAGCGGCACATATTTCACCCAGGCGATCATTTTCGACGAATGACGAGGTTCCGGATTTCCGTCATATCCTCCATCGCAAAACGGATCCCTTCGCGGCCCAAGCCTGAATCCTTCACGCCGCCATAGGGCATGTTATCGACCCGGTAGCTCGGAACGTCGTTGATCACGATGCCGCCGACGTCGAGCACGTCCCAGGCATCGAGCATCTTGAACAGGTCGCGCGTAAAAATCCCTGCCTGCAAGCCGAATTTGCTGTCGTTCACTTCGGCGAGCGCGTCGTCAAACCGATCAAATTTCGACAGGATCGCCAGCGGGCCAAAGGCTTCCTCGCGGTAAGCGGCGGCCGATCGATTGACCCCCTCCAGCAATGTCGCGTCGAGCATCGCACCGTCGCGCTGCCCGCCACACAACAATGTCGCGCCGCCCGCAACGGCTTCCTCGATCCAGCCATGCAGCCGTCGCGCCTCGCCTTGCGAGATCATCGGCCCGATAAAGGTGTCACGATCCTTGGGGTCCCCTGCCCGCAGCGTCTTGGTGCGCGCGACCAGCATGTCGCGGAACCGATCATAAATATCTGCGTGAATGATGATCCGCTGCACGCCGATGCAGCTTTGCCCCGATTGATAAAAGGCGCCGAAGATGACCCGGTCGAGCGCATCGTCGAGATCGGCATCGGCGTCGACGATGACCGCTGCGTTGCCACCCAGTTCGAGCACGATCTTTTTCTTACCGGCCCGCGCCTTCAGGTCCCAGCCGACGGCGGGAGAGCCAGTGAACGACAACAGCTTCAGCCGGTCATCGGTGGTGAACAGATCGGCGCCTTCGCGGTGCGCGGGCAGGATCGAAAAGGCGCCCTTGGGCAGATCGGTTTCGGCGAGCACTTCGCCCATGATGATCGCGCCAAGCGGGGTCCGGCTCGCGGGTTTCATCACAAAGGGGCAACCGACCGCGATGGCCGGCGCAATCTTGTGCGCGGCCAGATTGAGCGGGAAATTGAACGGCGAAATGAAGCTGCACGGGCCGATCGGCACACGTTTCCAGATGCCTTGATAGCCGCGCGCGCGGGGCGATATGTCGAGCGGCTGCACTTCGCCCGTCATCCGCACGCTTTCCTCGGCCGCGATGCGAAATGTGTCGATCAACCGCGTGACTTCGCCCTCTGAATCCTTGATCGGCTTGCCAGCTTCGACACACAGCGCATAGGCGAGCTCGTCGAACCGTTGCTTGAAGCGCGTGACACAGTGCTGCAGCACTGCCTGCCGTTCATAGGCCGCCAGGCGCGCGCAAGGCTCGGTCGCTGCCACGGCCGCCGCAATCCCGGCATCGATCGTCGCCGCATCGGCCTGCGCCACCCGAAACGCGACTTCGCCAGTGAATTTGTCGGTGACTTCCAGATCGGCGTTGGGCTGTCGCGCTTCATTGGCGAGATAAAGTGGGTAAACGGGCTTGAGCGTTGGTCCAATATCGCCAGTCATTGCGCCAGTTCCCCCGTTGCGTGACGGCAAGATGCATAGCACCACCTTGCCGCTTGAGTCTCGATTGCCGACCGCGCCGGGAGTCATATGAGCGTCGCGAGGCGACGCCGTGTGTAGATATCGATCATTATTCAATTGGATAGCCGGAGAAGCGCGATTTGGCGCTCGCACCGTGCCAGGCCGCATGTCACCGGCCCGCGATTTGCTTTGGGCCAATCCCTTGTTCGCAACCGCCAACAGGACTAAACCGGGGGTGGTGCAGGCGCGGTCTGCGCCGTGTGCGGATGGCGTTTCATCAGTGCGGGGAGCAC
This sequence comes from Sphingomonas sp., assembly GCA_019744885.1. Lineage (GTDB taxonomy): Bacteria > Pseudomonadota > Alphaproteobacteria > Sphingomonadales > Sphingomonadaceae > Sphingomonas. Next base: position 14,035 of record JAIETY010000102.1, on the reverse strand, counting down.
GACATGATCGCTCGACCCTTTGGGCTATTGTTATTGCTGGCGGCGGCGGTCGCCGCGCCGTCGTCTGCGCAAATTGCGCGCCCGATCCTAGCCGACGCGTTTGCGATCGGCGATGGCGCGCTTTGCGAAGCGCAAAGCCGCGTTAGCGATCCCGCGCTTGCCGGGTCGCTCGATCGGGCGTGGTCGATTACCTGCCGCGATGCTGGAGCCCCGGTGGGCCAGATGTACGCTTTTACCAAGGGCAAGACCCCCATCGACCCCCGTCTTGCGCGCGCGCGGCAAGACGCAATCAACTGCGCCGATCCGCGCCCCGCGACGCTTGCGGATGTCGGCACCGTGACGATCACCGATTGCCGCATCACCGCCAATGGATTGCCGTACCGCATCACCCGCGTGGTCCACGGGCGGTTTACCTATGTCACGCAGGGGCTGGTCGCCTATCAGGCCGCGCTGGACCTCGCGATTCGCAGCGTCATCACCAACCGCATTGTGGCGGGCAAGGTTTCGATCGCCACGCTGGGGGATGCCGACGCATCTAGCTTTGCCCGCCAGCGCGCCGCCGACGCCGACCCGCAGCTTATCCTGGCCGAAGGCTATCGGCGCAACAACGCCGGCAGCTATGCTGAATCAGCGGCCTTTTTCGAAGCTCTGGCGCTTGACCTCGCGGCAACGCCTGCTGCCGAGACTCCGGCCAAACAAGCCGACCGGCTAAATCGTCGACATGAGGCGTTGGTCAATCGCGCACTGCAGCGTTCCGATCTCGGCCAGTTCGACGAAGCCGATAGCCTGTTTGCCGAAGCTGCTGCCCTGCCGACCAGCGATCTGGTCCAACTGCGGCTCCGCCGAAACTTCGAGGCGATCGATCGCCTGAATCGACGCGACTTTGGTGGCGCACGCGCAATCATCGACCGGCCCTTGCCAAATGCCCGGCCATCCGGCGAGCGCGACGGCACTGGATTCGTCATCACAGCGATAACAGCAGCTGGAATCAACAGCGCCACCACATCGGCTTCGACCGGTATCGTGCGTCAGGAAACTTCCCTTTCGCCGACCGAGCGTGCCGCGATCCTCGATGCCCAGGCGATCGCCCTGCGCGGCATTGCCCATCGACTGGGGGGCGATCCGGCACAGGCCGAACGCGATCTGCGCGATGCGCTTGCCGCCATGCTGGCGGTCCGCGAAGGTCGGGTCACGTCGATCACCCGGCTGCGCGCGCAGACCTTGGCAGAGCTCGGACGGGCGCTCGAGGCGCAGGGCCGGTCGGCAGACGCCGAAGCACCGTTTGTTGCCGCGATCGATCTGCTCCAGCGCTACTATCCCGAAACCACCGCCTTGAACGGCGCGCGCGCGCAATATGCTGCGTATCTCGCCCGTAGCGATCGGCGCGATGCCGCGCTGGCGCTCTATGGCGACGTCATCGCCACCACGGTTGCCAATCAGGGTGACCTGACGGGCGTCACGCATCAGATGGAACCCTATTTCGCGTTGCTCGCCGGGGAAATTTCGGCCCGGCCCGATCGCGTCGACGATTTGTTCGTCGCCGCGCAAACAATTGTGCGCCCCGGCGCGGCCTCCACGCTCGAACAGCTTGCGCGCGCGCTTTCAGGCGGCAGCGATGTCGGCGCGCGGCTGTTTCGTCAGTCCTTGTCGCTGTCGCGCGATATCGAACGCGCGCGCATCGCGCTTGGCCAGCAACAAGCCGCGCCCACGCCGGATGCCGAGCTGATCGCCGCCGAGCAGCGCAAGCTCGATTCGCTGCAAAGCGCCAAACAGGCCGCCGTTACCCAATTGGCGGCCTATCCACGCTACCGCGCCATCGACAAGGCGACGATCAGCCTAGCCGATCTGCGCACGATGCTGCGGCCGGGTGAGGCCTATTTCAAGATGACGCGCGTCGGCGATGCGCTCTACGCCATTTATGCCGATCAGGCAGGCACAACCGGCTACCGGATGGCTATCGACGCACCAAAGCTGGCGGCAATGGTGCAGACCATCCGCGAGTCGATCTCCACCTTGGTCAACGGCACCCAGGCGACCTATCCCTTCGATATCCAGGCCGCGCGCAGCCTCTATGTTGCGCTGATGGGGCCGATTGCCCCGCGTCTGGCAAATGTGAAGCATCTGATTTTCGAACCCGATGCCGCCATGCTTGAACTGCCACCCAATCTGCTGGTCACCGATCAGGCCAGCGTTGATCGCTATATCAAGCGCCGCGATGCCGGTGGCGACGACTTTGATTTCAGCGGCGTGGCTTGGCTGGGCCGGGATCGCGGCGTCAGCACTGCGCTGTCGGCGCGCGCGTTTCGTGCAACGCGCGAGGCGCCACCCGCCGCAGGCAGCCAGCGCTATATCGGCTTTGGCGAAAATGCGCTGGTGACCGCTCGCCCCATGCCAGCGGCGCTGACGACAGGCGTCGATGGCCAAAGCTGCCGCTGGCCGATATCGGCATGGGGCACTCCGATTTCCGCAACCGAGTTGCGCAAGACAGCGCAGCAACTCGGTGCGCCGACCGGTAATGTCGTCACCGGTGCAGCCTTCACCGACGAAGCGCTAACCGGGCGCAGCGACCTGAACCAGTTTCACATCGTGCATTTCGCCACCCACGGCCTGGTCTCCCCGCCCCAACCCGGCTGCCCTGCCGACCCGGCATTGCTGACGTCTTTCGGCGATCAGGCATCGGACGGGCTGCTCGATTTCGGCGAGATTTTCGCGCTCAACATCGATGCCGATCTTGTCATCTTGTCCGCGTGCGACACCGCCTCCAGTGCCGGGCGCGCCGCAACCCGCGCCGCCGGACTGACAACCGGCGGCACGAGCGCGCTCGACGGCCTGGTTCGCGCGTTCATTGGCGCAGGCGGGCGTTCGGTGGTTGCCAGCCACTGGCCGGCCCCCGACCAGTTCGACGCGACGCAGCGATTATTCACGGCCCTTTTCGGGGTGCCGCCCGACACGTCGACAGCCGAAGCACTGCGCCGCGCCCAACAACCGTTGATGGACAATGCGGATACCTCGCACCCTTTTTACTGGGCCGGATTTGCCATTATCGGCGATGGCGGGCGACCAATTGTTTCGGATGCGCGGACGACGCCGTGAGCGACGCGCGGCAGGCGACGTCGGACGACGGACGCTCGGGGTTTCGCCGCCGCGCAGCACGAGTTGCGCGCAATCTGCGCGATGCAGGCGGATTGCGGCTGGTGCTCACGGTGATCACGCTGGCAGCGGCGATGCTTGTGGCGCGCTATGGCTGGCGGGTGCCGGCGCTGGGCGACGCCGAACGCGCCGCCTATGATCTGCGCACCACCGCCTTCGCGCCGCAGGCAGCGCAAGACCCTCGCATCATCATGGTCGTCTATAACGATCAGACACTGATCGCCACGCGCAAGCGATCGCCGCTCGACCGTGGTCTGCTTGCGCGTGCGCTGCGCGCCATCGATGCGCTTGGGCCGCGCCGGATCGGCATCGATATCTTGTTCGACCAACCGCAGGATGAGGATGCGACGTTGATCGCCGCGCTGCGGGCGATGAAGACTCCGACCTATGTCGCCTATGCCGAATTAAGCAGCAATCGCAACAATCTGATTGAGGAGCAGGAAGCCTATCTGCGCAGCGTGATACAGCAATTGGCGGGCAGCAATGCCCATCCCGCGAGCATCCGCGTGGAAGTCGATGCTGATAATGTGGCCCGGCAGTGGCCCTATCAACCGTCGGGGCTCCCGCCCCGGCTAACCAACGCGATGGAGCCGGGCGCAGTCGGCTTTGCCGACTATCACGGCGCCATCCGCTACCGCCTGCCAAAAGATGCCGATCGGCCCGTGTTTGCGACACTACCGATCGACCTGTTCGCCGACCCTGCGCTTGCAGGCGCGTTGGCCGATCAGATTCGTGGCCGCGATGTGCTGATCGGCGGCGACATCATCGATATCGACCGCTTCGAAGTGCCGATGACGGGCTTTTCTGTCACCAGCCTGCCGGGGACGGGGCGGGATATGCCAGGGCTGGAAGTTCATGCGACGATGCTTGCCCAGGCGCTGGATGGTGCGCGGCTCACCACTGTGCCTGGCTGGATGCTATGGGCGGCGGCGATCCTCGTCGTGCTGGCGGCGGCGGGGACAAGCCTTGCCGAACTCGGCCTTTGGCGCATGTCGCTGGTACTGGCGACGCAGGCCAGTCTGTTCGTCGGCATACCGCTGCTGCTCCAGTCGAAAGGGGTCGACACGCTGATGCTACCGGCGCTCGGCTGGCTGATCGGCTGGGCGCTTGCATTCGCCGCCGTTAGCGCAGCGGCGCGCGCCGTCGGCACATTGCAACGCCGTTTTGCCCAGTCGGCCCTCGGAAAATACCTGCCACGCGACATTGCGCGCAGCATATTGGACGATCCGTCAAAACTGGCGCTGCACGGCGAGCGCCGCGAGATTTTCGTGCTGTTCAGCGATCTCGAGGGCTTTACCGAGCTTTCCCACCAACTCGCGCCGGAACAGGTCGCCTCACTGCTCAACCGCTACCTCGATACGCTTAGCCAGGTCGTGCTCGATCATGGCGGAACGATCGACAAATTTGTCGGCGATGCCGTCGTTGCCATCTGGGGGGCGCCGATTGCCCGGCCAGAGGACGGCGCCAATGCCGCGCGCGCGGCGCTGGCGATGTGGCAAGCGGGGGAGGATTTTCGCAAGACGGTGCCGTCCGACTTGCCCAAAGTCGGTCGCACCCGGGTCGGCTTGCATTTCGGCACCGCGATTGTCGGCAATTTCGGTGGCGAAGGCCGCATTCAGTATACGGCGCTGGGCGATACGATGAACACCGCAGCACGGCTCGAATCGGCGAACAAACAGCTTGGCACCAGCGTGGTGGCCAGCCGCGAAGCCGCCGAGCGATCGGGGCTCGACTGGTGGCGTCCGCTAGGGGCGGTGCGGCTTCGGGGCCGCCCGACACCGGTCGACCTGTTCGAACCCGCGCCCACCATTGCCGCCGACGAACGCGCGCAGCTTGCCGTGCTGGTCGCTGCGGCGGCGGTCGGTGAGCCCGACGCGGTTAGCGCGATAACGGCGCTCGCTCTATCGCGCCCAGACGATCGCGCGCTCGCCAAACTTTCGGAACGCCTGTCGCTTTGTCAGCACGGAGAGGCCTATGATCTGTTATAGCTTGCCCCAACAGCGGCAACCGCGCGGCCAAGCGATCTGGATCAGTCGCGACGACGAGATGTGCATCCGCGCGACGCCGCAATCGTATCTGCATCGTAACGGCAGTCGTCCGTGATCAAGGAGAGAATGATGACGTCGCTCAATCCTATTGCCTTGGCGGCAGCAGCCGCGCTGATGGCCGTCCTACCCGCCGCACCCGTCGCTGCTCAATCGATGATCGTGCGATCGAGCGGCCCCGCCGCACCGCAATATCCAGTTGGCCGGAAACTGGCGGCCGATTCGACGATCACACTCGGCAACGGCGATTTGCTCGTGCTGCTCGATGCGCAGGGGACCCGCACGATCAGGGGACCGGGTACGTTTCCGGCATCGAGCGCGGCGTCGACTAGGGCGAGTGCCAACAGCAGCGTCGCCACTCTGCTGACCGCGCAGCGCCGATCGCGGGCGCGCACCGGTGCCGTCCGCAATCCCGGTGTCGGCGGCACCCCGGCGCGCAGCCCCAATCTTTGGTACGTCGATGTGTCGCGGAGCCAGACCGTCTGCACGCCCGATCTGGCCGACATCATCCTGTGGCGGCCGGATATTGCAGCGCCTGCCATCTTCCACATTGTCGCCAACGGCAGCAAGAGCGAGGCAGCGGTCGACATGGCTGAGGGTCAGTCGACGGCGGCGTGGCCGGTGGCATTGCCTCCGCTCGACGGCGCCAGCTTCACGATCGCGCGCAGTGGCGCCGACCCGCTGGCGATCAAATTGGTGAAGATCGACAGGCCGCCCGCCGACGCCGAAGCGGTGGCAGCGATGTTGATCACGCATGGCTGCACGGCGCAACTCGACGTGATGCTGGCCGCTGTGTCCGCAAACTGACCCATAGCGCGACGTTCGCTAAGGCGTGACCGGGTTGTCGGCCTGTGCCGATGCTGGTAGGCTTCGACCCGGCAGGCATGTTGGGCGAATCTCCCGAATGACCAGGGACTGGCAGCACCGTCTGCCGTGTATCAAGTTCACGCTTAATCCGGTTGTTCGGACGCTCTGACGGGCGTTACGAAAGCGCCGATACTACTGGTGGGGGAAACCTCGTCCCGTGGGAGATGGGGATGAAGCGAACGAGCGCACGAGCGCGACGTACCGGCTGGCGATTGGCGGCTGTTGGGCTTGCCTGTCAGGCTAATATGGTCTGCGCCCAGTCGCAGCCGTCGGGCGCCCCGACACGCGAGGACCTGACGCAGCAGCGGCCGCCGACGGCAACGCCGCAACGCCCGACAAGGCTGAGTGTCGAGGGCGGGATCGAGCGTGCCCCCTGCCCGCTCGCCGATCCAAGCTACGCCGCCGTCACTTTCCGGATCGAAGCTGTCCAGTTCGATCATCTAGAGGGCGTTTCGGCTGAGGCGCTCAAGCCCGCCTGGATCGACGATGTCGGCAAGGACGTGCCGGTGGCACGGCTGTGCGAAATCCGCGATCAGGCCGCCACGATCCTGCGCGACAAGGGCTATCTCGCCGCGGTCCAGATCCCGCCGCAACGCATCGAAAAGGGCGGCACGCTGATCTTTGACGTGCTGATGGCTCGACTGACCCGGGTGCAGGTGCGCGGCGACGCGGGGAACAGCGCGCCGATGATCGAACGGCTGCTGGCGCAGGTCGCAGGCGACGGGCCGTTCAATATCCACGTCGCCGAACGTCGGCTGCTCCTGGCGCGCGACCTGCCCGGCTTTGACATCCGGCTGGTGCTCCGCCCGGCGACCGATCGCCCCGGCGAGATTATCGGCGAAGCGCTGGTGACGCGCCAACGCATTCAGGCCGACATCAACTTCCAGAATCTGGGGTCGCGGCAAGTGGGCCCCTATGCCGGGCTTGCCCGCCTGCAGATCAATGATCTGACGGGGCTCGGCGATGCGACGGTAGTCAGCTTTTACAACACCGCCGATATCAACGAACAGACCGTGCTGGGTGTCGGGCATAGTTTTGCGATCGGCACCAATGGGCTGCGCTTTGGCGGTGACGTGACCTATGCGTGGAGCCAGCCGAGCATCGGCACCAATCGGCTGCGATCGCTGACGCTGGTCGGCAGTGCCAGCCTTTCCTATCCGCTGATCCGACGTCAGGCGACCACTGTCGGCTCGACCTTGGGCTTCGACTATGTCGATCAGCGCGTTCGCTTTGGCTCGATCCCGCTGACGACCGACCGGCTGCGCACCTTTTCAGCCGGCATCGATGCTGAAGCAATCGATCCCGCCAGCATTGGCCGCCGCGCAGGCTATTCGGTGCTCGAACCGCGCTGGCGCGTGCGCGGCAATTTTGAAGTGCGCCAGGGTCTGGCAAGTTTTGGCGCCAGCCTTCCGTGTGGCGCGAACCTCCAGAATTGCTTGCCACCGTCGGTACCGCTCAGCCGCCTTGCCGCCGATCCGCAGGCAACGATCCTGCGCTTTGGCGGCTCGGCAGAATTTCGACCGTTCCCGATATTCACGCTCGCCGTGCGCACCCGGGCGCAATATTCTGGCGCCGTCCTCGTCAGTTATGAAGAGATCGGCGCGGGCAATTTCACGATCGGGCGCGGCTATGATCCGGGCGCATTGCTCGGCGATTCGGGCGTCGGCGTGTCGTTCGAAATGCGCTTGCGCAGCGGCGTCGCCCGCGACCGGGTCGGCATCGCCTGGCAGCCCTATGGCTTTTACGACGGCGCGTGGAGCTGGCGCAACGACGCGAGCCCATTCGACACCAACCCGCAGCATATCGCCTCGGCCGGCGTTGGCTTGCGCGGCGGGTGGCGCAACCATGTCCGCTTCGACATCAATGTCGCGGTGCCGCTCGAACGCGCGCCGCTGGCAACCAACGTCGGTCGCGTCCGATTCCTGTTCACGATCACAACAAGGCTGCTGCCATGGCGATCCTAGCCCAACCGCACACGATCCGCAGGGTAACCGGATGGGCGCGCCGCCGCCTGCCGTGGCTCGAAAACGCGAGCATCGCCGCTGGCATAACTGCGGCCCTGTTCATGAGCGCATCGGGCGGGGCGCAGTCGTTCGACGGCAATGGCACGGTCGTCTCTGGAATCGCATCGATTGGCACGGGGATCGGCACCACCGATATCCTGGTCGGATCACCCGAAGTCGTCATCAACTGGCGGCCCAATCAGGCGGGCGGCACCAATCCCATCAACTTTCAACCAAGCGGGACGACGGCGACCTTCACCGCTAATCCGCAGTTCAGCATCACCGATTTCACGGTTTTGAACCGAATCCTGCCGATCAATGCGGCGACAGGCCTGCCGACGAACCAGGCCATCGGCTTCAACGGCACCGTGAACAGCATTCTCGGCCAGGGCGTTGGCGGCAACATCTGGTTCTATTCGCCCGGTGGCATCATCATCGGCGCAACCGGCACCTTCAATGCCGGTGGCCTTGTCCTGACGAGCAATGACATCGACACGACCGGCGGACTCTACGGCCCCGGCAACAGCATCCGGTTCGGCGTCGGCACGCCGCTCACCAACGCTGCGGTGCAGATCAATGCGGGCGCCCGGATCAATGGCGGCAATTATGTCGCCGTTGTCGCCCCGCGTATCGTTCAGGCAGGCACCGTCAACGTGAACGGATCGACGGCCTATGTCGCGGCCGAACGCGCGACCATCGCGATCAACGCGGGCTTGTTCGACATCAACATCGGCACCGGCTCCGACGATCCGAACGGCATCGTTCATACCGGCACAACGACTGGCCCGGCGACCACCGGCGCGGCCGATGCGCGCCGTATCTATCTAGTCGGGATGGCGAAGAACGACGCCCTGACGATGTTGCTGTCAGGGACGATTGGCTATGCCCCGGCGGCGGTCGCGGCGAACGAAGCGGGGGCCGTGATCCTGTCGGCGGGCGGTGGCGTCACCGGCGGCAACGCGACAGCGGTCGGCAATCCGACAACGCGTAGTGGCGCGATGATCACCAGCGCCAGTTTTCTATCCCGCCTCAACGGCTATGCGACCAGCGATATCGCCATATCGGCAGGCAGTGGCCAAGGCGTGATCTTTGGCCAGGGCGCCGATCTTGCTTCGCGCACCCGGATCGACATGATCGCATCGGGCGGCGGGCAAATCGTCAGCGGCGGCGATGTAACGCTGACCGCGGGCACCGGCGCGCGGGGCGGCACCATCAATGTAACCGCGACCGGGGGCCAAAGTAATATTCTGGTCGCGGGCGGGCTGAACCTGAATGCGACCGGCGCCGATCCAAATCTGTCCCCATCCTCGAACGGCGCCGATACGGCAGGCGGCACAATCAACGTGCTGGCCGATCGCGGGCAGATCGCCGCCAACGCGCTCAACGTCAATGTCAGCGCCGTGGCAGGCTTCGGCTTGCTGCGCGACGGCAGCGCCACCGGCGGTGTCGCGACGCTGACCGCACAGGGCGGCGGATCGGCGACCTTTGCGGCAACAGCGATACAGGCCGATGCCCGCCGACCCGATACGCGCCAAGGACCGAACCCCGATTTCGGCGCCGATACCACGGGCGGACGTATTACCGTCGTTGCCAACGGCGGCACGCTAGCACTCGGCACGGCGGCATTCACAGCCACCTCGACAGCGGGCTTCGGCGTCGTTCGGGGCGGCAACGCCGTGGGCGGCAGCATTGCGGTCAACGTCACCAATGCCACGCTCGCGTGGAACAGTCTGGCAGCGTCAGTCGATGCACAGACCACAGGCGCCGACATCGGCGGCAGTTTTGGCACAGTCACCCCGTCCGCCAACGGCATTTTGATCGATATCGGCGCCAATGGCGCGCTGACGATCACCAATGACCTCACGCTGTCCGCCAACGCCGATGCGTCGGGTGGCAACGCCGATGGCACGGCAGTGCGGGCGGGCGTGATCGGCATTACGGCGCGTGATGGCGGCCGGCTGACGAGCGGCACGCTAAGCGCGCTGGCGGACGCCTCTGCGAGCAAATCGAGCCCGGACATGCTCACCGGTCTGCCGCACCGGACGACCGGCGGCGCGATCACCATCGGCGCCACCGGCGGCAGCATCGCGACCGGCACGCTACGGGTATCTGCAAGCGGACAGACGAGCGGCTCGGGGTCGACTTCGGGCCTTGGACAAGGCGGTTCGGTGTCGATCTTCGCCTCACGGGGCGGTTCCTTTGCAACGACGCCGACTGAGGGTGGTAGCCAGATCAATGCCGACGGCAGTGGACGCTCTGGATCGGGCATCAACGGCGTCGGTGGCACCGTGCTGATCTATGCGGACGACGGCACGGTGAGCTTTGACGGACCTTTGTCGGTGACGGCAAACGGCGTGGCAACCGAAGGGCTGTTCGCCGACGCGCCAGGGGGCTTTGGCACTGGCGGCACGATCACGATCGAAACGCGGCCCGGCACGCTTGGCACGGCCCGGCTGCAATTTGACACGCTCGACGCGCGCGCCGACGGCGACAATATCGGAGGCGAGGGTTCGCGCGGCCCGGGTGGGGCTGCCACTGGCGGCGCGCTGCGCTTCAACATCCTTGGCGGAACTTTTATCGCCAACAGCGTGACCGGTTCGGCCAATGCGATCGGCGGCAATGCCAGCAACGGGTATAATGGCGGCGACGCGGTTGCAGGCACCGCGCTCTTCAACATGACGGGCGGCGTGGCCACGGTGAACACGCTAACGCTGCGCGCCGATGGCATGGGCGGCAGCACCAATTCCGCCAACAACACCACCCTGCCGCAAAATCGCGCGGGTATCGGCCGGGGCGGCACCGCGAGTCTGATCGCCAGCGGTGGTACGCTCAATGCCACCAATGTCATCGTTTCGGCCATTGGGACCGGTGGCACCGGGCTGTTGACGGCGGGCTATCAGCCACCGGCTGGCGGCGACGGCGTTGGCGGCACCGCGTTGGTGCAATTGGCGGCGGGGAGTACGGCGCAATTGCTGCTCGGCACGCTCGACGTTCGAGCCGAAGGGCGCGGCGGCGCGGGCGGTAGGCTCGATCCCAATATCAGCCCGCCAGACTTTGGCACGCAAGGCGGCAACGGCGGCAATGGCACTGGCGGGACTGCCCGCGTCTTGATCGAAAGCGGGACGCTGAACGCGACGACGCTGTACACCGGCACCGACGGCTTTGGCGGCGCGGGCGGCGCGGCGACCACGACCACCGGCATCGGCGGTCGGGGTGGCGCCGGCAGTGGCGGGCGCAGTGACGTATCGCTCGGAGCCGCAGCAACGATCGGCCTTGGCGCGATCACGACAGGCGCGAGCGGGTTTGGCGGCGCGGGTGGCCAATCGCGCGTTACCGGCGGCAGCGGCGGTAGCGGCACCGGGGGCACCGCCACCACCACCTTCGGGGTCGACCCGATCGTCGCTTCGCTCACCCTTCTGGCGACGGGCCAGGGTGGGATCGGCGGCGGCGGCGCCAATGGCGGCGCCGGGGGAAGCGGGGTTGGGGGTGCGGCGGCATTGCTGGTCAACAGCGGCGCGCTTGAGGTCCAGGGCCTGCTGCAACTAAGCGCGGGCGCCATCGGCGGGAGCGGCGGCATTGGTGACGTAGGCCCCGGCGGCGCGGGCGGCACGGCAACCGGCGGTACGGCGACCGTCACCGCCACCGGCCCAACCGTGACCGTCGATGTCGCGCAGCTCGCGATCGACACCGACGGGACCGGGGGCGCTGCGGGCGCGGGCATCGGCGGCGCCAATGGCGGGTCCGCGCAAGGCGGGACGGCATCGCTCAACGTCCTGAACAACGCCGCCTTCAGCTTCGCCCTCGGGGCGGACGTGTCGGCACGGGCAAACGGCGGCGGCGCGGTCGGCGGCGGCGTGGGTGGCGGTGCCACGGGCGGCACTGCCCGCGTGGTGGTGGATACCGCCGCGCTTCGGGCCATATCAGGCCGCAGTCAGGGCAACAGACTGCTCACGATTTCAAGTGCCGCCACCGGCGGCAGCGGCGGGGGCGTCGGCACTGGCGGGGCCGCAAGCCTTACCGGTATCAACGCCACTTTGCTGCTCGCCGATCTGCAAGTCACCGGCACCGGGCGCGGCGGCAATGGCGCGAGCGGGCAAGGGATCGGCGGTTCGGCCGTGCTGTCGCTCAGCGACTCCATGGCGACACCGACTCAGCGGATCGGCAATACGACACTCACTGCCAGCGGCCTCAACGGTATCGGCGCGCTCGGCGCGCCAGTCGGTGGACGCGCCGGGGTGACGAGCGATGCCGCGCATCTGTCGATCATCGGCGATCTTCGCATCGACGCACTTGGAGTGCCGCTCGCGCCGGACGGCGGCGTGTTCTTCACCGGCCGCACCAACGCTACTCAGGTCAGCGGCAACGCGCTGTTCACCAGTAGCGGCGATGCCCGTTTCGCCTTCACCGACGCAGGAACGCTGGCGATCGGTGGCGCGTGGCAAGTCACCACCCGCGCCATCGCTGCCGATCACTTCGGCCAGGCCGCGAGTGGCGGCACCGCCAGCGCAACCGCGCAGAGCATTGTCTGGAACGCCACCAACGCGATCACCGGCAACGGCGCGACGCAGCTCCGTGCAGTCAATACGATCGATGTCGTTGCGGGCGGCACGGCAACGATCGGATCGCTGTTTGCGGGCGGCAATATCACCGTCACCAGCGTCGGCGCGCTCACCGGCGGCAGCGCGACGAGCACCACCGGCACAATTAACTGGCAAAGTCAGACGGGTAATCTGACCAGCGGCGCTCTGACGGCGGGCAATGCGGTGTTCCTGCGCGGGACCGCGATTTCGACTGGGGCGCTCGGCGCGGGCAGCTTTGTCGATGTGTTGGGCAGCGGGGCTGTCAACACCGGGGCGGTCGATGCTGGAACCGACGTCGTCATCACGGCGGGTGGCGGCAATCTGGTCGTCGGCAACGTTACGGCGGGCGACGATATCTGGCTGACCGCACCCACCGCCGGGACCGGCACCAGCGTCACGACGGGCACCCTCACCTCGACCGGGTTGGGCAGCGACACTGCAATCACCAACCCCACAATATTTGCTACAATCAATAGCGGCGCAGGGCCAACAGGCAATCTGGTGCGCGTCCTGAGCGGTGGCAGCGTCACCACTGGCGCCATGACTGCCGCCGCCGGTCGCACCATTTTGGTCGGCCAGCTCGGCGGCATCACGACGGGTGACCTTGTGGCGCGCGACGGGCTCGCGTTGCTCGCGCGGGGCGATGTGCGGACCGGCGGGATCACCAATGCTGGCCTGCTGATCATCGGCGATTCGGCGCTCTATGCCGCCCCACTGCTTGCCGGATTCGACGTTGCCACGCTCGCCGGGCAACCGCGCCTGCGCACCGCCGGTGGGCTCCAGTTCGGCGGCCCGGTCACGACGAGGACGCTGATTGCGACGATCGGCGGCGGGATTAACTTCGGTACGGTCGCGACGACGGCAGCGAGCGAGCTCGACGCGACTGGCGCGATCACTGGCACGACCCTGACGAGCGGCGGTAATGCCGTGGTGACCGGCGGCACTGGCATTACGCTCAGCGACCTCATCGTCACCGGCGATGCGATACTCTCCGCACCGGCCAGCACGCTGACGGTATCGCGCAACATCGCGGCAAGCGGCAGCGTAACGGCGATCGCGGGCAGCATCGCGCTGACGGCTCTCGGCGACCTCAGGATCACCCGCGCCGATGCCACCACCGGGTCGCTGACCATCAATAGCGCCGGAGCCCTTACCTTTCAGGCGGGCACTGCCGCGACCAACGCGGCACTGTCAGCAGGCGGCAATCTGTCGGTAGCTGGCCTGACCGCAGGCGGCGCGGTGGCCCTCACCGGCGGCGGCGCGCAGTTGAGCGCGGCCGACATCACCGCGCGCGGCGGGGCAATCACCATCAACGGCACCGGCGCTGGCGGCGCACTGACCGCGACCCGGCTGAACGCGCGCGATGCCATCACGATCGCCGGTGCGTCGC
>JAIETY010000081.1 GCA_019744885.1 Sphingomonas sp. | reverse complement strand
GGCTTTGGTCGCCGCGTGGTGAGCTGAGATGAGCTCGCTGATCGGCCAGACCAAGAGCTTTGCGTCGCTGTCGTCGACCTTGCTCGCGCGCAAGGGACAGGCGCGTCCGGCGATGCGCCCGCAAGGCTTTTCGGGCTTCGGCAATGTTTCGGAAGTGGTCGACGATCTTGGCTGGAATGACATGGGCCACGCCGAATCGGCGGCACCGCCGCCACCGGTCGTCGTGCCGCCCGTGCTGCGTCAGCGCGAAGCGCTGATCGAAGAATTTGCAGCCCCGGTCCCGGCACCCAGTATCGATCCGACTCCCGTCGCACCCGCCCCGGCGCCTGCCAAACCGCGCGCCGCGGTCGGGCTGAAGGCCAAGGCGGCGTTCACGCTGCGGCTCGATCATGAGCGCCATTTGCGGCTGCGGCTTGCCAGCGCGGTCGCCAACCGCTCGGCGCAGCAGATTGTGACGCAGGCGCTCGACGATTTTCTCAATGCACTGCCCGATCTTGATGCGCTCGCCAAGCAGGCGGCGGGCCGGGGCGACACTGACATGGATATGGGGGACTGATCCGATGAAGAGCCGGGCTATCGCAACCTTGGGCGCATCGGCGCTCGTTCTGACCAGCAGCCTTGTGGGCGGGGCGCTGATGACGGGCACGACTGCCTTTGCTGGTGGCCCAAGCGAGAGCGCGAAGGCGCAGGCCGCCGCCGCTGATGCAGCAGAGGCGCGCAAGGCGCTGGTCGATGGCAAAGCGGTCATTGCGGTCGGCTTCGCTGAAGCTGCGGTGCAGGCCGCGCCGCAGAACCAGTCTTATCGCGCGCTGCTCGGCCAGGCCTATCTGCTGTCGGGGCGCTTCGCCTCGGCACGCGACGCTTTTGGCGATGCGCTGGCGCTGTCGCCCAACGATGGCCGCAGCGCACTCAGCTTCGCGCTCGCTCAGGTCGCCAATGGCGACTGGACCGGCGCGCGCCAGACGCTCGACAGCCATGCCGAAACCATTGCGGTCGCCGATCGCGGGCTGGCGATTGCGCTGGCGGGGGATCCTGCGGGCGCTGTCGAGCTGCTGATGCCGGCGGCACATGCGCCCGGCGCCGACGCCAAGACGCGCCAGAATTTGGCGCTCAGCCTTGCACTTGCCGGTCGCTGGCAGGAAGCACGTTCGGTCGCGGCAGTTGATCTGGCGCCGAACGAACTCGACAAGCGGATGGTCGACTGGGCGATCTTCGCGCGCCCTGCAGGCGCCGCCGATCAGGTCGCATCGCTGCTGAAAGTCATTCCGGTGCAGGATGGCGGCCAACCGGTCGCGCTTGCGCTCAACGCCCGCGTCGCCGCGCAGCCCGTCGCGGTCGCCAAGGCTGAACCCGCGCCGGTCGAAACTCCGGTCGAGGTCGCTGCCGCGCCGGTGACCGAAGCGCCGCGCCCGGGCATTGTCTTCGGCCCGCGCCAGGAAGTCGTGCAGGCGCTGCCGGCCGCTCCGGCCAAGCCGGTCCGCGTCGCCGCCAAGCCCGCCGTGGCCAAACCCATGGTCGTCGCGAAGCTTGCCGCCAAGCCGGCCAAGGTGATGGCGGTCGCCGCCACCGTGCCAGCCGCGCCAGTCGCTCAGCCCGTCAAAGGCAAATTCTTCCTTCAGCTCGGCGCCTTCGAAAGCGCGGGCGTTGCGCAAGACGGCTGGAAGCGCGCCGTGCGCCGCTTCCCGGCGTTCGCTGGCCAAACGCCGTCGGGCATGACCTTCAAGACCGCTGCGGGCAATTTCTGCCGCTTGTCGGTCGGCGGCTTCGCGCGCACCGATGCCGTGTCGCTGTGCCAGAGCTATCGCAGCCACGGGGGCACCTGCTTCGTGCGCGAAGGTGCCGGTGACCAGAATGCCGCCTGGGTGGCAACGGCCAAGAGCGGCGCCAAGCAGCTCGCGTCGCGCTGATCAAACGAGCCGCGTGCCGCCCTTGTAGAGCTGGCGCGCGCGCCCCTGCGTGGGCATGCCGTCGAACGGCGTGTTGCCGGCAAGACCGGTGAAGCGATCGGCGCTGATCTGCCACGGGGTATCGGGATCGATCACCACCAGATCGGCGGGGAGGCCCGGCGCAAGCACGCCGGTCTCAACGCCCAGCACGCGCGCCGGATTGGCCGCGAGCAGCGCGAAAAGCCGGTGCAGATCGATCACCTCGTCGCGCACCAGTCCTAGCCCGAGCGCGAGTAGTGTCTCGGCGCCGGCCGCACCGGGGCTCGAATCAGCGAATGGTAGCCGCTTTTCTTCCGGGCCGCGCGGATCATGGCCCGAACTCAGCACATCAATCGTCCCGTCGGCGAGCGCCGCCAGCGCCGCCTGCCGGTCGCTTTCGGCGCGCAACGGCGGCGACAGATGCGCGAAGGTGCGGAACCCCGACATCGCAATGTCCGACAGCAGCAGATGCGCGGGCGTGATCCCGCATGTCACGCGCACGCCGCGCCGCTTGGCCGCGCGGATCAGGTCGAAGCTTGCCGCTGTCGTGACAGTGCGCAGATGCAGCGCCGCGCCGGTTTCCTCCGCCAGCATCAGGTCGCGCGCGACCGCGAGCGCTTCGGCGAGGGCAGGGGCGGCGGCGAGGCCCAGCCGCGTCGCGGTTTCGCCCTCGGTCGCAACCGTACCCGCCGCGAGCCCGCCATCCTCGGCATGCGCGACCACCGCGAGGCCCAAGTCGCCCGCATAGGCTAGCACCTTGCGCATTACGCCCGCGTCGGCAATCCAGCCGCGCCCGGTGCCGACCGCGCGCGCGCCCGCGCCGGTATTGACGGCCATTTCAGCAAGATCGCGCCCGGCAAGTCCCTTGGTCGCCGCTGCAATCGGGTGAATCCACAGCTTGGGGCGACCGATCAGCGCGGCACGCTGGACAATGCCCGGATCATCGAGCACCGGCGACTGGTCGGGCATCAGCCCGATCCGTACAATGCCGCCCGCATGGCACGCCGCGACGTCGACCGCGAACACACCCAGATCGACGATCGCTGGTGCGAGGATCAGCCCGTGCAGATCGACCACTTCAGCCGTCGACGGCACCTCGATGGTGCCGAGCGCCGCGATCCGGTCGCCCTCGACCAGCAGCGCGCCGGGTCGCTCGCCCTCCGGCGTTACCAGCCGCGCATTGACGAAGGCGAGGGGATGGCCGTTCATGCCCAACCCTCGACGCCGCGTGCTTGGCGGGTCAGCACGTCGAGGCAGGCCATCCGCACCGCGACGCCCATCTCGACTTGCTCGGTAATCGCCGAGCGTTCGTGATCGGCGACACTCGATGAAATCTCGACGCCCCGGTTCATCGGCCCCGGATGCATCACCAGCGCATCCGGCTTGGCGCGGGCCAGCCGAGCGGAATTGAGGCCGTAGCGCGCATGAAACTCGCGGGTCGAGGGAATGAACGCCCCGTCCATCCGCTCGTTCTGGAGCCGCAGCATCATCACCACATCAGCGCCCTCTAAAGCGGCATCGAAGTCGGTGAAGGGCGTCACCCCCATCCGCTCGATCGCGGCGGGCATCAGCGTCGTTGGTGCGACCACCCGGACTTCAGCGGCGAGCGCGGTCAGCGCCAAGATGTTGGACCGTGCGACCCGGCTGTGCATCAGGTCGCCGCAGATCACCACGCGCTGCCCCGCCACCGACCCGCGCCGCCGCCGGATCGTCAGCGCATCGAGCAACGCTTGCGTCGGATGCTCATGCCGCCCGTCGCCCGCATTCAAGACCGGGCAATCGACCTTGCCCGCGATCAGCTTGACCGCGCCCGAGCTCTGGTGGCGAATGACAATCGCATCGGCGCGCATCGCGTTGAGCGTCATCGCCGTGTCGATCAGCGTTTCGCCCTTCTTCACGCTCGATTGCGCGGCATGCATGTTGACGACATCGGCGCCGAGCCGCTTGCCCGCGATTTCGAACGACAGCAACGTCCGCGTCGAATTCTCGAAAAAGGCATTGATCACCGTCAGCCCGGCGAGCCGGTTATCGCTTTTCGC
Organism: Sphingomonas sp.; assembly: GCA_019744885.1. Taxonomy (GTDB): domain Bacteria; phylum Pseudomonadota; class Alphaproteobacteria; order Sphingomonadales; family Sphingomonadaceae; genus Sphingomonas. The sequence continues at coordinate 22,134 of JAIETY010000081.1, read as the reverse complement.
GCGGCTGCGGTTGATCTCGACCCAATGCTCAGCCTCGTCGAGCAGGAACATGATCTCGTGCGGCTGAAGACCGTCGATTCCCGTCAGGTCATGATGCGGGAAGACGGCGCGGCCCGGAATGAGCGTCGCGGGGGCATGATCAGATGCGTGCATTAAAGCGGCTGGGTAGCGGGGCGGAGGCGGGGGCGCAAGCGTCGCGGCTTGGCAAAAGCCATCGCAACGAGTCGTTGCCGCGCTGCGCCCGCGCGACTAGGCGGCAGGGGCATGCTGTCGGCGTCCTTTCAAACCCATGCGGATCGCGAACGCACGCCGCTGCGGCGGCGGCTTGGCGGCATATTGTTCGCGCTGCTGATCGAACTGCTGCTCGTCATCCTGCTGTTGACACTCAACAACCGCCAGCCCGAGCCGAAGAAACTCGGGCCGCCGCTGTCGTTTCAGCTCATTCCGGCGCCTGAAAAGGGCGGCGGCGAAAAGGCCGCCAAAGAAGCACCCGCCAAACGATCGAAGCCCGCGCCCAGCAAGAGCGAAGTCAACTCAAGCCCCGTGCCGCCGATCGTCCCGCCACCGCCGCAAACGGTGCCGCCGCCCAAGGCCGATCCATTCCCCGATCTGGTCCGGGTCGACAAGGATATCTTGGCGTCGTCGGACATTTCCAAGATTCCGTCGACACGGGCGGAGGGGAACGGCAGCGGCAAGGACAGCGTTGCGGCTTATGGTCCGGGGCAGGGGCCAGGCGGCCAACCGCTCTACAATGCCGAATGGGTGCGCGAGCCGACGCAGGCCGAGCTCGCTTTCTATCTGCCGAAAGTCAGTGAAAGCGGCTGGGCGTTGATCGCGTGCAAGACTGCGCCCGACAATCGCGTCGAAAATTGCCGCACCATGGGCGAATCGCCCCTTGGTTCGGGACTGTCGCGCGGCTTTCGCGAAGCGGCATGGCAGTTCCGCGTCTATCCGCCACGCGTCGGCGGCAAGAAGCTGATCGGCGCGTGGGTGCGGATCTATTATCAGCTCACGGTGACGGTGAAGAAATAGCGGTCAGGCCGGCGCAAAATCGCCGTTCGCGTCCATCACGTGCAGCAACCCGTCGGCGATCGAGAAAAAGGCGCCGCGCACGATCAACCGGCCATCGGCTTCGCGCGGCGGAATGAAGGGGAAGCTGCGCAGGTTCGCGATGCTGACGCGAACCGTTTCGAGCTCGAGCGCATGGACTGCCTCGGCGCCCGTGCCGTGCTCCTCGATGATCCTGTCGCGGGCCGTGTCGAGCAGATCGACCCAATGCGCGATAAAACCGCCGTCACCGGGCTTGCGCCCCTCGAAATGGCGCGACAGCGCCGCCTGCACCCCCCCGCACGATCCATGCCCCATCACCACGATCTGGCGCACATCGAGCTGGGTGACCGCGAATTCGACCGCCGCCGACACGCCGTGCCGCGCGGTGTCATTCTCGAACGGCGGGACCAGATTGGCGACGTTGCGGACGACGAAAATCTCGCCGGGCGATGTGTTGAACACCTGCGCGGGATCGACCCGGCTGTCCGAACAGGAAATGACCATCACGCGCGGGCGCTGGCCTTCGGTCAATTCTTCCCAGCGCGCGCGCTCACGCGGCCAATCGGTGTCGCGAAACCGGTGGTAACCGTCGACGAGCTTTTGGAAATCGGGCATCGTCCGCGCTTCTGACTCGAACGCATCCCAGTGGCAAGCGCCCCTGCCCCAAGGAAGGGGTGGCAAGGGGGGGCGGCAATCGCTATTTGCCGTCGCATGAACGAGATTACCCCGCTTGTCCGCCCCGCGCGCGAGCGCAAGCCCGACTGGATCCGCGTCAAGGCGCCGACCTCGACCGGCTTTGCCGAAACCCGCGCACTGATGCGGCGCCTCAACCTCGCCACCGTGTGCGAGGAAGCGGCCTGCCCCAACATCGGCGAATGCTGGACGAAAAAGCACGCGACGGTGATGATCCTCGGCGACACCTGCACGCGCGCCTGCGCCTTCTGCAATGTGAAGACCGGGATGCCGCGCGCGGTCGATCTGCTCGAGCCTGAGCATGTCGCGACCGCCGCTGCCGAGCTTGGCCTCGAACATATCGTCATCACCTCGGTCGATCGCGACGATTTGCCCGATGGCGGCGCGAGCCAGTTCGTCAAGGTGATCGAGGCACTGCGCCGCAACACGCCGAAGACGACGATCGAGATCCTGACGCCCGATTTTCGCAACAAGCATGAGCGCGCGGTCGAATCGATCGTGGCGGCGCGGCCCGACGTGTACAACCATAATCTGGAGACGGTCCCGCGGCTTTACCCGACGATCCGCCCCGGCGCGCGTTACTATGCCTCGCTGCGCCTCCTCGAAAGCGTCAAGCGGCACGATCCGTCGATCTTCACCAAATCGGGCGTGATGCTCGGGTTGGGTGAAGAGCGGATGGAAGTGCACCAAGTAATGGACGACATGCGCTCCGCCGACATCGATTTCCTGACGATGGGGCAATATCTCCAGCCCACGCCGCGCCACGCCAAAGTCGCCGATTTCGTGACGCCGGCCGCCTTCAACGCTTATGCCGCGATTGCGCGTGCGAAGGGCTTCCTGCTGGTCGCTGCCTCACCACTTACCCGGTCGAGCTATCACGCGGGTGATGATTTCGCCGCCTTGCGCCAGGCGCGTGAGGCGAAGCTGGCCCGCGCCTGATGCCGCGCCATGCCGAAACGCGCCATCTGCCCTATTCGCCGGAGCAGATGTACGCGCTGGTCGCTGATGTCGCGAAATACCCCGATTTCCTGCCTTGGGTGTCGGCGATGCGCATCCGCTCGGAAAGCGAGACCACGGTGGTTGCAGACATGATCGTCGGCTTCGGCGCCTTGCGCGAGAAATTCACCTCGCGCGTGGAGAAAGAACGGTCGAGCCGCATCCATGTCGATTATCTCGACGGGCCGCTCAAATATTTGCGCAACGAATGGGGATTCCGCTCTGACGGCGCGGGTGGCTGCCATGTGGATTTTGCGGTCGATTTCGCGTTCAAGAACCGCGTGTTCGAAATGATCGCGGGGCAGGTGTTCGACCGGGCTTTGCGCAAAATGATCGGCGCGTTCGAAACGCGCGCGGCGAAACTCTATTCGGGGTCGAGCGACGCGCCGGGCAGCAGCAGTTCGAGCGCGCATAGCGCCGCCTGAAGCCGCACTCCGCCGCGCCCCAAATCGCCGAAATGGCGCAGATCGGCGACAACATGCGCCGGATCGCCGCCGCGCTCGGCCAGCGCGAATACCACCGTGCCGACGGGCTTCTTGGGCGTCCCGCCGCCGGGACCAGCCACGCCGGTAATCGCGACCGCGGCATCGGCGTCGCTCGCCTCAAGCGCGCCCTGCGCCATCGCCCAGGCAGCCGCGACCGACACCGCGCCGAAGGTGTCGATGATGTCGGGGCTGACCTTCAGCGTCGCGATCTTCGCGGCGTTGGAATAGGTGGTGAAACCCGATTGCAGCACTTCGGACGAGCCCGCGATTTCGGTGATCGCTGCCGACACAAGGCCCCCGGTGCAGCTTTCGGCGACCGTGATGCGGCGTCCGGCCGCCCGATTGGCCTCGACCACGCGCCGCGCCGCATCGACCAGCGCTTCGGGCAGGATCGTGTCGGCCCAATCGGGGCTTTTGTCGTCGGCGTCGCTCATGAGGACCTCGGGCAAATGGTCAAAGCGGGGCGCTTCTCGCCGGGCTTGCGCCGCGCATCGGCGAGTTGCCATACCGACACAAGTAACCCCGCCAGATTGCGCGGCGGCAGCGGCTGCGCGAGCGCCACGATCCGGTCATAGGAGGCGCACTCGCCAGGCTGGACCTGCTTGACGATCGCCGGTGCGAGCAGCGATGCGATCACAGGCCGCGCGACATTGCTGCCGAGGATGCCCGACGCATCGGCGCCAATCACCCGCGACACTGCCTTTTGCGCATTGGGCCACACCGCATCGGCATCGCTGCGATAGCGCGCGATGAAGCCCGCGTTCGAACCGCGCAGCACCGCACCCGGCGGCAATTGCTTCGCACAGGCTGCCGACAGCGCCTCGATTGTTTCAGGCAGGATCGCGGTGACGAGCGCCTCGGCTTCAGGAGCGGTGACGCAGGGGAGCTGGAGGTCGGCCGCAAAATTCTGCGCGCTGCTCGCCGATGCGCCGAGCGCCAGCGCGCAGGCCGCGAGCGATCGGCGCCAGCTCATGCGCGCCCTGCCGTCGAACGCCCCGCGACGGGCAGCCGCACTGTCGCGCACGCCTGGGCGGCAATGCCTTCGCCGCGCCCTGTGAAGCCCAATCCCTCTGTGGTCGTTGCCTTGATGCTCACCTGATCTTCGCCCAGCGCCAGCAGTTCGGCAATCTTCGCGCGCATCGCCTGCCGGTGCGGGCCGATCTTGGGCGCTTCGCAGATCAGCGTCAGGTCGACGAAATCGATGACGCCGCCCTTGGCCGTGATGATCGAGGCGGCATGCTGGAGGAATTGGTAAGAGGCGGCACCCTTCCACTGCGGGTCGCTCGGCGGGAAATGCGTGCCGATATCGCCTTCGCCGGTGCAGCCGAGCAGCGCATCGGTGATCGCGTGGAGCGCGACATCGGCGTCGCTATGCCCGCTCAAGCCCTTGTCGTGCGGGATCAGCACGCCGCCGAGCCACAATTCCTCGCCCACTTCGAGCCGGTGGACGTCATAGCCGACGGCACTGCGGCTGATCAGCGTGGCGGCATGGCGCGCTTCGGCAGCGGCGATGTCGGCGGGGTAGGTGACTTTGTCGAGCATGATATCGCCTTCTACCATTGCCACGCTCGATCCGAAACGGCGAAGCATCTGCGCGTCGTCGGTTGCCTCCTCGTTGTCAGGCCAGCGACGGTGGGCATCGAGGATCGCGTCGTAGTGAAATGCTTGCGGCGTCTGCACCCGCCACAGCCCGTCGCGCGGCACAGTCTCGCCCAGCACTTCCATCCCGCGCGCGAGCGTATCGGCGACGGGAAGGGCAGGCACCGCGCCCGGATCCGTATCGAGCGCGGCGATCAGCCGGTCGATCACCTCGGCGCTGAGGAAGGGCCTTGCGGCATCGTGGATCAGCACCAGATCGGCGCCACCGTCCGCCGCAATCGTTTCGAGCCCCGCGCGCACCGACTCGCGCCGCGTCGCGCCTCCGGTCACCGAGCGCGCGGCGCCCACGGCATCGGCCAGCATCGCTTCCTGGCCAGCGCCGATCGCGACGATCGTCTGATTTATCATTGAGTGTGAAGATAGTGCTTCAAAGCTATGCGATATCATCGGTTTGCCCGCCAGCATCGCAAATTGCTTTGGCACTGTGCCGCCCAGCCGCGTGCCGCTGCCGGCAGCGACGATGAGCGCAACGATCCGTCTCGATTCCATCGCGCCCGCCTAGCGCAAGCCCTTGCGCCCCGCCAGTCCCCGCCCGTCTTGCCCGCTTCCCGCATTTCGCCTATGCGCTGCCCAAATTTCAGGCAGATAATGAGCAAACTTTCCCCCATCCATATCGGTCCCGTGCGGATCGACGATCCCGTCATTCTGGCGCCGATGACCGGCGTCACCGACATGCCGTTTCGCACGATCGTGCGCCGCTTCGGCTCGGGGCTGAACGTGACCGAGATGATCGCGAGCCAGGCGATGATCCGCGAGACGCGCCAGTCGCTCCAGAAGGCAGCATGGGACCCGGTCGAGGAGCCGGTGTCGATGCAGCTCGCGGGTTGCTCGCCTCACGAGATGGCGGAGGCCGCCAAGCTCAATGCTGATCGCGGCGCGGCGATTATCGACATCAACATGGGCTGCCCGGTCAAGAAGATCGTCAATGGCGATGCCGGGTCGGCGCTGATGCGTGACTTGCCCAATGCGACGGCGATCATCGCCGCGACCGTCAAGGCGGTCGACGTGCCGGTCACCGTCAAGATGCGGATGGGCTGGGACCACGCCAGCCTCAACGCGCCCGAACTCGCGCGCATCGCCGAGGATCTGGGCGCCAAGATGATCACCGTCCACGGCCGCACGCGCAACCAGATGTACAAGGGCTCCGCCGACTGGGCGTTCATCCGCCGCGTGAAGGACGCGGTGCGTATCCCGGTGATCGCCAATGGCGATATCTGCTCGATCGAGGATGCCGAGACCGCGCTTGAACAGTCGGGCGCTGACGGCGTGATGATCGGGCGTGGCGCTTACGGCAAGCCGTGGCTGCTGGGGCAAGTGATCGAATGGTTCCGCTCAGGCCGCCGCTTGCCCGATCCGAGCATCGAGGAACAATATCACCTGATTGTCGAGCATTACAACGCGATGCTCGCACTTTATGGCAATGAAACCGCTGTCGGCATCGCGCGCAAACACATCGGCTGGTATACCAAGGGGCTGCACGGCTCCGCCGAATTCCGCAACCGGGTGAATGCGCAGAACGACCCCAAGGTCGTGCTGGCGATGCTCGCTGAATTCTACGCGCCGTGGCGCTCGCGACAGGCGGCGTGAGCGCGGCGTCAGCGCCACCCTTTGCCGAACTGATCGCGGCGCTGCCGATGGCGGTGATCCTGCTCGCGCCCGATGACCGCATTGCCTTTGCCAACAGCGGCGCCGAACAGCTGCTCAACACATCGGAACGCGCGATGCTGGGGCAGAAACTGGCCAGCATGATGATCCTCCCGCCTGATTATCTGGAGCGCCGCGAAGGACTGGGGTTCGCCGCCTTCGACACTAGGCTCGATACCAAGCGCGCCGGGCGTGTGCGCGTCGATTTCAGCGAAGTCGCGGTGCCTGAACATCCCGGCTGGCGGATCGTCACGCTGCACGAAGCCGCTGCCTCGCGCCGGATGGGCCAATCCGACCGCGCCGCCGCCCGCGCGGCGGTGGGGGCGGCGGCGATGCTTGCGCATGAGATCAAGAACCCGCTCTCGGGCATTCGCGGCGCCGCGCAACTGCTCGGGCTGACCGCCAGCGGCGAGGATGCCGCGCTGCCCGAGCTGATCATTGCCGAGGTTGATCGCATCGCCGCGCTGATCGACCGGATGCAGGATTTCACCGATACAAGGCAACGCACGCTCGAGCCGCTCAATATTTACCCGCTGCTCGATCACGCCCGCCGTGTCGCTCGCGCCGGATTCGCGCGCGATGTCGCGATCGAGGAGCGCTTCGATCCATCGCTGCCGCTGGTGCAGGCCAATCACGACGCGTTGGTGCAGGTGCTGCTCAATCTGCTCAAGAACGCCGCCGAAGCGACCGCGTCCCAGGCCGACCGCCGCATCACTCTCGCGACCGCCTATCGCCACGGCATGGCGGTGAGCGCCACTGCGGGAAAACCGCGCCGTCCGCTGCCGATCGAACTGCTCGTGATCGACAACGGCCCCGGCGCGCCCGCCGATATCGCTGATCATCTCTTCGACCCGTTCGTGTCGGGCAAACCCGAAGGGCAGGGGCTTGGCCTTGCGCTCGTCGACAAGCTGGTGCGCGACATGGGCGGGATCGCGCAATATGCCCGCGAAGGCAGCCCCGAGACGACGGTGTTCCGCATCCTGTTGCCGAGGGCAGCATGAAGGGCCGTGTCCTCGTGGTCGATGACGACGCGGCGATCCGCACGGTCGTCGCGCAGGCGCTGCGGCGGGAGGGTCATGACGTCAAGACGGCGGCGAGCCTCGCCGAACTCGACGCCGCTTTGCGCTCCGGCCTGCCCGATGTGCTGATCACCGATGTCGTGCTGCCCGACGGCAATGGCATCGATCGCGTGCGCGCGCTGCTGGAGACTCATCCGCAACTGCCGGTGATCATCCTGTCGGCGCTCAACACGCTGTCGACGGCGGTGAAGGCCAATGAGGCGGGCGCTTATGACTATCTGCCCAAGCCGTTTGACCTCGACATACTGTCGCGCGCGGTGCGCAGCGCGCTCGCGCGGGGCGGCGAGCAGGCGGCTGACCCGACCGAGCTGCTCGACGGTGGCCTGCCGCTGATTGGCCGGTCGCCGGCGATGCAGGAAGTTTACCGCGTCATCGCGCGCGTCGTCGGCAATGATCTGACCGTGCTGGTGACCGGCGAATCGGGCACCGGCAAGGAACTGGTCGCCCGCGCGATCCACGATCTCGGCCAGCGCCGCTACGCGCCCTTCGTCGCGATCAACATGGCGGCGATCCCGCGCGAGCTGATCGAAGCCGAGCTGTTCGGGCATGAGCGCGGCGCCTTCACCGGCGCGCAGGCGAGGAGTGCGGGCCGGTTCGAACAAGCGGCGGGTGGCACGCTCTTCCTCGACGAAATCGGCGACATGCCGATCGAGGCGCAGACGCGGCTGCTGCGCGTGCTGCAATCGGGCGAATTCACCACCGTTGGCGGCGCGCGGGCGATCCGCGCCGATGTCCGCATCGTCGCCGCGACCAACCGCGACTTGACCCTGCTGGTGGGCGAGGGGCGGTTCCGTGAGGATTTGTTCTACCGGCTCAATGTCGTCCCCGTCGCACTGCCTGCCTTGCGCGCGCGGCGGCAGGACATCGCGCTGCTCGCGCGCCATTTCCTTGATCGCGCCGCCGAAGCCGGCTTGCCGCGAAAAAGCCTGCGCGACGAAGCGATCTCCGTGCTCGAAGGTCATGACTGGCCCGGCAATGTCCGCGAGCTCGAAAATGTCATCCGCCGGATTGCCGCGCTCAGCCGCGACGAACAGGTCGGCGCCGATGATGTCCGCGCGATGCTCGGCAGCAGCGCGGCCAGCGCGCTTCCCGCCGCTGACATCGGCATCGACACCGCGATCCGCGCCCGGATCGAGCGGCTCGCGCGCGAAGAGCCAGCCGCGCTCGACGACGGTACCCTCTACGACCGGATCATCGCCGAAGTCGAACGCCCGCTGATCGAGGTTCTCCTCGCACGCCACGGCCAGAACCAGCTCCGTGCCGCGCGCGCGCTGGGCATCAACCGCAACACGCTGCGCAAACGGCTCGATGATCTCGGGATCGATCCCGGCCGCTGACGCCTTTTTTGTGCCATTTGCGCGCCCGATAGATCAGCCAGCGCGACAAGCCCCCGATCGCCGCGCCAATTATGTGTGTTATCGGCAACGCTAATGTTGTAAGAATACCACGATGAACAATCCAGTCGCTTTCGCGACGCCAGAAAAGTCCGGGGTTCGACCCGTCGTCCCGCTGATCGAAATCGGCGTCTTGACGATTGCGGTCGCGGTGGCGATCGGCAGTTATCTGCTGATCGCCCGCGGAAACAGCGCCCCGATACCACTCTCACCGCTCCTGATCGCGGCGATGCTGATCGCCAATTTGCTGCCATGGATTGCGTTGCTGGTACTCGGCGGCCGGCGGATCGCGATGCGGCGCGCGGCACGATCGCCGATGGGCGGGCGCGGGCGGCTGCACGTGCGACTCGTCGCGACCTTTTCGATCCTCGCCAGCGTGCCGATCATCCTGACGGTGATCGCGGCCTCTGTGATGTTCGAGGCGGGCGTCGATTATTGGGTGTCCGATCGCGCGCGCAATGCGTTTAATTCGACGATGGGCATGGTCGACGAGGGGCAAAAGGAAATCATCAAGCGCTGGCTCGCCGAAACCAACCAGCTCGTGAAAGACATCGACCGTTATTATCCGACGATCCCGAAGCAGCAGGAAGATTTCCAGCTCTTTTTCAACCGCGAAACCTATTTCCGCAATCTCGAGCAATCGGTGCTGTTCCGCTACCAAAAGGGTGCGGGGATTCAGGTGCTCTACGTCTTCAATCCGCCGACCGAAGCGCAGTTTGCGCAGCGTATCAACCCCGCGATGCTCGACCTCATCGGTCGTGACAAGACGCCGTACATCAACCGCACCACCGACACCGTCTGGCTGATCGCGCCAATCCCGAACCATAAGGACACTTTCGTCTACGCCGGGACAAGCGTGACGGCGGCGTTCCTGAGCCGTCAGCACATCGCTGCCTCCGCGCTCGTAAAAGACTATGAAGCGCTGCAGAAGCGCACGCGCTCGATCCAGCTGACCTTCAATCTCATCCTGTTCGCGGTCGCGCTGTCGATCGTCGCCGTTGCGGTGTGGATCGCGCTGCAAGTTGCCGACCGGCTGGTGCGGCCGATCGACGCGCTGGTGGGGGCCGCCCATCGCATCGCCAGCGGAGAGCTCAGCGCGCGCGTGCCGACACCCAAGGTCGAAGACGAGATCGGCGCGCTCGGCAATGCCTTCAACAGCATGACCGAGCAATTGCAGGCGCAGACCGACGCGCTCGTCGCCGCCAACGACCAGCTCGACAGCCGCCGCGCATTGATCGAGGCGGTGGTCTCTGGCGTGTCGGCCGGCGTCATCTCGGTCGACCGCGAGCGCCGCATCCGCCTCATCAACCGCTCGGCGCTCGCACTGCTGCGCGCGGGCGAGGCAGCGCCGGTCAGCGCGAAGCTATCCGATCTATCGCCCGAACTCGATGCGCTGCTCGACGCGGGCAATCCCGAAGCGGTGATCCAGATCGCAGCACAAGGCGAAGCACGCACGCTCGCGGTGAAGATTGCGGTCGCCGATGCCGGGCCGATCCTGACCTTCGACGACATCACCCAGCAATTGCTCGATCAGCGCCGCGCGGCCTGGTCCGATGTCGCACGACGGATCGCGCATGAGATCAAGAACCCGCTCACCCCGATCCAGCTCGCCGCCGAACGGCTCCAGCGCCGCTATGGCAAGCAATTGCCTGAGGATGACGGGACCTTCGCGCGGCTCACCGAAACGATCGTGCGCCAGGTGGGCGATTTGCGGCGGATGGTCGACGAATTCTCCTCCTTTGCGCGGATGCCCAAGCCCGTCTTCCGCGAGGAATCGCTGCTCGATATCGCGCGGCAAGTCATGTTCCTGCACGAAGTCGCGCATGGCCGCGTCAAGTTCGAGCTCATCCATGCCGAGCCGCCGCCGTCGCTCGTGTGCGACCGTCGCCAGCTCGCGCAAGCGTTGACCAATATCGTCAAAAACGCGGTCGAGGCGATTCAGGGGCACGACGATGGCGCGACCGGCACCGTGATGCTGACGATCGCGGGTGAGGACAAGGGCCGCGTGACGATCACCGTCGCCGACGATGGCATCGGCTTGCCCGTTGAGCGCGACCGCATCGTCGAGCCGTACATGACCACGCGCGCCCGCGGCACCGGGCTGGGCCTCGCGATCGTCAAGAAGATCGTCGACGAACACCTCGGCACGATCACTTTCGCCGACCGACCCGGTGGCGGCACCATAGTCACCCTGTGTTTCGATGCCGACGCGCTAGCGCAACTCGCGGGCAGCGACACCGACCGCGCAGATCTGAGCGCCAATTCTGGCGAAGAGCGCGCGCCCGCCCTTACCCGTATCAGAAAGTAGCAGCGCATGGCCCTCGACATCCTCGTTGTCGACGATGAGAAAGACATTCGCGAACTCGTGGCCGGCGTGCTCGAAGACGAAGGCTATGAGACGCGGCTCGCCGCCGATAGCGACGCCGCGCTCGAAGCGATTGCCGCGCGCCGCCCGTCTCTGGTGCTGCTCGACGTGTGGTTGCACGGGTCGCGGCTCGACGGGCTCGATCTGCTCGACGAGTTGAAGCGCCGCGATCCCAGCATTCCGGTGATCGTGATTTCGGGCCACGGCAATCTCGACACCGCCGTTGCCGCGATCCGCCGCGGCGCGGTCGATTTCATCGAAAAGCCGTTCGAGGCCGAACGCCTGCTGCTGCTCGTCGAGCGCGCGACCGAGACCGAGCGGTTACGCCGCGAAGTTGCGAGCCTGCGCGAGACGGCGGGGCGCGAGGATGACCTCACCGGCAATTCCGCCGCCATCAACGGCGTGCGCGCGACCCTGAAACGCGTGGCGGCCACCGGCAGCCGCGTCCTGATCACCGGCGGGGCAGGGGTCGGCAAGGAAGTCGCCGCGCGCTTGCTGCACGGCTGGAGCCAGCGCGGCGTCGCGCCTTTCGTCGTCGTCAGTGCTGCGCGCATGACCCCCGAACGCGTCGAGGAGGAATTGTTCGGGGTGGAGGAGGGGGGCAATGTCGTGCGCCCCGGCCTGCTCGAACAGGCGCATGGCGGGACGCTGTTCCTCGACGAGATCGCCGACATGCCGCTGCAGACGCAGGCGCGCATCTTGCGCGTGCTGACCGACCAGAGCTTCACCCGCATCGGCGGCCAGCGCATCGTGCGCGTCGATCTGCGCGTCGTCTCGGCCACCGCACGCGACCTGACCGTCGAGATCGCCGAGGGGCGCTTCCGCGAGGATCTCTATTACCGCCTCAACGTCGTCCCCGTCGTCATCCCCGGCCTCGCCGAGCGGCGCGAGGACATCCCGCCGCTGGTCGAGCATTTCGTCGCGCATTATGCCGCGCAGCGCCGCGTGCCGACGCCCGAAGTCGCCCCCGAAGCAATGGTCGCGCTCCAGAGCCATGAATGGCCCGGCAATGTCCGCCAGCTCCGCAATGTCGTCGAGCGCACCGTCATCATGGCGCCGGGCGAGCGGATCGGGCGCATCGACATCGATCTGCTCCCTGCCGAAGTGCTCGGCGATCAGCGCGATCTCGGCATTGGTGCTGCGACCACCGCGATTATGGGCGCGCCGCTGCGGGAAGCCCGCGAATATTTCGAGCGCGAATATCTGCGTGTCCAGATCCGCCGCTTTTCGGGCAATATCTCGCGCACCGCGACCTTCATCGGCATGGAACGCTCGGCGCTGCACCGCAAATTGAAGCTGCTCGGCATTACCGAGACGCGCGGCGACGATTGAGCGCAGGATATGGACGCGGGCTGTCCGCGATCCTACATTAGAGCAATCGGACGCCGCTAACCGGCGCCTCGCGGGGCATTTCCCCGCCAAGAACAAGGAACGATCGACATGGCCGAAAAATCCGCCTCGCTGCAGGACTTGTTCCTCAATTCGCTGCGCCGCTCGAAAACGCCGGTGACGATGTTTCTGGTGAAGGGCGTCAAGCTGCAGGGGATCGTCACCTGGTTCGACAATTTCAGCGTGCTGCTGCGCCGCGACGGCCAGTCGCAGCTCATCTACAAGCACGCGATTTCGACGATCATGCCGGCATCGACGATCGACGTTGATGCGATCCTCGACACCATTGGCGAAGCGCAGAAAAAGGCGCCGTTGTTGCAGGAAATTTTCCTGAACGCGGTGCGCAAGTCTGAAGAGCCGGTGACAATGTTCCTCGTCAACGGTGTGATGTTGCAGGGTTATATCACTGCGTTCGACCTGTTCTGCATGCTGCTTCAGCGCGATGGCATGGCCCAGCTTGTCTACAAGCACGCCGTCTCGACCGTGCAGCCTGCGCACCCGCTCAACCTCGCCGAGGAAGCGACCGAGTCGGACGATTGAGTAGCGGGTTCGAGCGCGACAAAAGTGAATTCGCCCGCGGCGGCCGCGCGGTGGTGGTGCTGCCTGACCAGGGGGGCGCCAGCCGCGACGCTGACGCGCGCCTCGCCGAGACAGCGGGCTTGGCCGAAGCGATCGGCCTGATCGTTACCGACAAAATCGCGTTGCGGCTGCGCAGTCCCAAGGCGGCAACCTTGATCGGGCAGGGGCAGATCGAACAGATCGCCGCTGCGGTGCGCATGGAAGAAGCCGATCTCGTCATTTTCGACGCCGCGCTCACGCCGGTACAACAGCGCAATCTCGAAACCGGGCTGACCGCCAAGGTGATCGACCGCACCGGGTTGATCCTCGAAATCTTCGGCGAGCGCGCGGCGACCGCCGAGGGGCGGCTGCAAGTCGAACTCGCGCATCTCGATTACCAGGCGGGGCGGCTGGTGCGCAGCTGGACCCACTTGGAGCGTCAGCGCGGCGGCTTCGGCTTCCTCGGCGGCCCCGGTGAAACCCAGATCGAGGCCGACCGTCGCTTGATCCGCGACCGCATGGCGCGGCTGCGGCGCGAGCTTGAGCAAGTCAGCCGCACGCGCGGTCTCCACCGCGAACGCCGCCAGCGTGCGCCCTGGCCGGTGATCGCGCTCGTCGGCTATACCAATGCCGGCAAGTCGACTTTGTTCAACCGGCTGACGGGCTCGCAGGTGATGGCCGAGGATTTGCTGTTCGCGACGCTCGACCCGACGCTGCGGCAGATTTCGCTCCCTGGCATCGATAAGGCGATCCTGTCCGACACGGTGGGCTTCGTCTCCGACTTGCCGACGCAGCTCGTCGCTGCGTTCAAGGCAACGCTAGAGGAAGTCGTGTCGGCCGATCTGCTCGTCCATGTCCGCGACATCGCCCACCCCGATACCGAAGCGCAGCGCGCCGATGTCGAAAAAGTGCTGTCGGAACTGGGGGTTGCCGAAACCACCCCGCGTTTCGAAGCGTGGAACAAGCTCGACCTGCTCGAAGGCGACGCGCGCGACGACGTGATCCTTGAGGCCGCCAAGCGCGACGATGTCATCGCGATTTCGGCGCTGAGCGGGGAAGGGGTCGATCGCATGCTGACGATCATCGCGTCACGCCTCACCGAAGCGCATCGCCGCTACACGATCACGCTCGACGCGGGCGACGGCGCGGGGGCGGCATGGCTGCACCAGCATGGCGAAGTGATCGACCATTGGGTTGACGGCGAGCAGGCCGTGTACGAAGTCCGCTTGAGCGACCGCGATTGGGAACGGTTCGGCGTGCGCGCTAATTGATCTCGTTTTGTTCTTGACAATTACAACCAGATAGGTTATTTGCTGTAGCCGTTCGCTATGCCCGAAATGGACCGTCGGGCAGAGTGAATGGAGGGGCTGTCGGTGCGAACCGCCAGCCGTCGACCGGCGCGGAATCGTTCGGGTTTAAAGACGGATCTGCAACCAGCGAGCGATGGGCTCACCGGCACGTAGGTCAGGGGGCAACCCCAAAGCCTCGCAAGCGCCACAAACACGCCGGTCGCACCGGCAAAGGCGTGCCAACCATCGCCGAACAGCAGAAGCCTCGGCGCTTACTGCCTCTGACACCCAAGTCGCCGAGCCCCGAACGTATCGTGGCACGGACGCGCCGGTCGATTTTCCTGCTTTCGCGGATGGAGGGAGAGGTGTGTGTGGAGTTCAGCGCTCAACGTCTAAACCCACCCGTCACCCTGGACTTGTTCCGGGGTCCACCGAGCCCCCAACTGCAAACGCTGTGGCTTTGCGGCCCAGTGGGTGCCGGAACAAGCCCGGCAGGACGCGTTTCAAGATCACCCCACGCATCAGAACCGTTCGTGCTGAGCTTGTCGAAGCACCGTACTTCTTCAGCGAGCCGATGGAAGAAGAAGGACAGCACTTCGACAAGCTCAGTGCCAACGGTTGGAGGATGGAGAAGCTATGGAGTGGACTCAGCCGCCTTCGCCGCGACCCACAGCGCTTCCTTCGCCTCCAATTCCAACCCCGCAAACGCTTCACCCGCCGCAGCTTCCATCGCCCGAAAGCGCCGCTCGAACTTCGCATTCGCCGACCGCAGCGCCGCCTCAGGATCGACGCCTTGCTTCCTTGCCCAGTTAACCACCGCGAACAGCAGGTCGCCGATTTCCTCGGTGCGGTGCGAGTCGGTCTCGGCAGCTTCGACTTCGGCAATCTCCTCGTCGATCTTCGCGCGCGCACCGCTCGCGTCGGGCCAATCGAAGCCGACGCGCCCTGCGCGCTTCTGCAGCTTCTCGGCGCGCATCAGGGCAGGGAGGCCAAGCGCCACGCCGTCGAGCGCACTTGCCGCGCCCTTGGCGCCGCGTTCTTCGGCTTTGATTTGTTCCCAGAGATGCGGGCCGCCGCCAGCGGCGTCGTCACCGAAGATATGCGGATGGCGGCGCTCCATCTTGTCGCTGATCGCCGCGACGACATCGGGCAGCGCAAAATGACCGGCTTCCTCAGCCATGCGCGCATGGAACACGACCTGGAGCAGCAGATCGCCGAGCTCATCCTTCAGATCGGCCATATCGCCACGCGCAATCGCGTCAGCGACTTCATGCGCTTCCTCGATCGTATAGGGCGCGATCGTCTCGAAGGTCTGCGCAACGTCCCAGTCGCAGCCGCGCACCGGATCGCGGAGGCGGGCCATGATGGTTACCAGACGATCAACCATTGCTACCCTCTCGTTAATCCATCAGTCCGATAATATACATTATGTAAAATACAATCAGTTACCGCGGGGGACGAGGATCAGCCGATTCCCCTCGGCACGCCAGCTTTTGAGCTGCGACAGGAAATCGATGCCGAGTAGATCGGTGCCGTCGGTATCGCTGACCAGCACCGGCAAATCCTTCGCGCGGATCGATCCGAGTTGCAGCGATCCCAGCGTTGCGCGGTGCGCCATCGCCTGACCATTGGCGGTATCGACCAACACGCCAAACCCTTCGTCAACGGTCGCGCCCACCGCCTTCGCCGTCGTGCGCGAGATCGTCGTGCTGGTGGCGCCGGTATCGACCAGCATCCGCCGACTCACGCCATTCAGCACGACATCGGTCCAGAAATGCCCGCCTTCACCGCGCGCCAGCTCGACGGTCGATCCGGTAACGACATTGCTGCTGAGGCCCGCATCGACCAGAAAACCGTCGACAAAACTGCGATTGCGTGTCCAAAGCGTCGCCAGGATCAAGCCAGCAGCGAAAATCCCGACCCAGATCAACGCCATCCGCATCGTCTGACCGAGCGGAATGCCACGCGCGATCAGCGCCGACAGCGGCAGGATCAGCAGCAGCAGATACCAAAGCGCGCTCATCTGATCATTCACAGCACGAACTCCTGACCGTCATAGCCCGGCACGACGCCACCGGGCAGGTCGCGACAGAGTGTCGCATAATCCATCGATTGGTCCATATGCGTCAGCACCGCCTGTGCCGGGGCAAGCTCTGCGATCCAGCCGAGCGCCTGATCGAGTGTCGGGTGGGACGGGTGCGGTCGTCGCCGCAGCGCATCGACGATCCACAGGTCGAGCCCGGTGTAGAGCGCGCGCATCGCTGGCGTCATCGCATGAAAATCAGTAGCATAACCAACTGTCTTGCCACCACTTTCGAACCGCAACCCAGCCGAGGTGATGTCACCATGCGGCTGTTCGGCGCTGACGACGGTGATATCGCCAATGGTGATCCGCTCCGGCAACAGATCGATCGTCATCGTCGGCGGATAGCCCGCGCGCCCGTGGAACACATAGCCGAAGCGGTCGAGCATCGTCTCGCGCGTACGTCTCTGCGCAAAGCCTGCAATCGGCGTGCCGCGCGCGTGATAGAGCTGGCGCACGTCATCGACACCGTGACAGTGATCGGCATGTTCATGCGTCCAGATCACCGCATCGACTTGCTCGACATCGGCCGCGAGCAACTGTTGGCGCAAATCCGGCCCCGTATCGACCAGGATACGCGTGGTGTCGGTCTCGACCAAAATCGACACCCGCGTGCGCCGGTTCTTTGGCTCAAGCGGGTCGCAATCGCCCCAGTCATTGCCGATGCGCGGCACGCCGGATGACGTACCTGAGCCGAGGATACGAACCTTCACGGTCGCGCTTTGGCGAACAGACGGAAGAAGTTGGCCGAGGTCGTTTCGGCCAGCGTCATGACGTCAACGCCGCGCAAATCGGCCAGAAACCGCGCGGTATCGGCGACGAACGCCGGCTCGCCGGTCTTGCCCCGATGCGGCACCGGCGCCAGAAACGGCGCGTCAGTCTCGATCAGCAGCCGGTCAGCGGGTACGCGCGAGGCGGTTTCCTGCAAGTCCTTCGCGTTCTTGAACGTGACGATCCCCGAAATCGAGATGTAGCAGCCCAGCGCCAGCGCCTTGTCGGCGAAATCGGCGCTCGCGGTGAAGCAATGGATCAGGCAGGGGAAGGCCCCCTTCCCCATTTCGTCGGCGATGATCGCGGCGGTATCATCCTCGGCATCGCGGGTGTGAACGATCAGCGGCAGCCCGGTCGCGCGCGACGCGGCAATGTGCGCGCGGAAATTCACGGCCTGCTGCGCGCGGTCGCTATGGTCGTAATAATAATCGAGACCGGTCTCGCCGATCCCGACCACCCGGGGATGCGCCGCGCGATCGACCAGCATTTCCGTGGTGACATGCGGGTGCTGATCGGCCTCGTGCGGATGGATGCCGATGCTTGCCCAGATATCGTCATGCCCTTCGGCAATCGCGACAATCTCATCCCATTCGCGCTCGCGCGTTGAGATGGTGAGCATTGTCGATACCCCAGCGCCCCGCGCGCGGTCGATCACATCGGCCTGCTGCTCGACCAACCCCTTGTAATTGAGGTGGCAATGCGAATCGACGAACATCAGTCTTCCACCGGCGCTTCGAGCCGGGGGAAGAGCGCGACCGGCTGCTCGAGCCGATAGCCGCCCTCGGCCAGCGGCGAATACCAGTGCGAGCCAATGCCCTCGAAGCTGCGAAGTTCAGGCGCAATCCCCATCGCATCGAGCAGTTTGGCCGCGCTCGCCGGGATCACCGGCGCAATCGCCACCGCGAGCTGCGCGATGCAGATGTAGAGCGTCGCCAGCACCGTCTCCATCCGATCGGTATCGGTCTTCTTGAGCGCCCAGGGGGCCTGCTCATCGATATAGGCATTGCAAGCGAACACGCCCTGAATCCACGCTTCGGTCGCCTGAGACAGCGCCAACTCCTCGTACGCGCGCGGCATAGTGGTGCGCACGATCGTGTCGATCGTCTCAAACAGCGCCGCATCGGCCGGGTCATGGCCGTGGATCGCGGGCAGCCAGCGGTCGCAATTCTTGAAAATCTGGCTGAGCGTGCGCTGCGCCAGATTGCCAAAGCTATTCGCCAGATCAGCGTTCGCCCGCGTCACAATCGCTTCGGCGGAATAGCTGCCGTCCTGCCCGAAGCTGATGTCGCGCAGCAGGAAGTATCGCAGCGCATCGACCCCATAAGCATCCGCCAGCGCGATCGGATCGGCAGCATTGCCCGCCGACTTGCCCATCTTCGCCCCGTCGCGCGCGAGCACAAAGCCGTGGCCGAACACGCTTGCCGGCAGCGCGATCTTCGCCGACATCAGGAAAGCCGGCCAGTAAACCGCATGAAATCGCACAATATCCTTGCCGATCAAATGCAGATTCGCGGGCCAGTAACGGCCCAGATCGCCGCCTAGATCGGGATAGCCCACCCCGGTCAGATAATTGGTCAGCGCATCGACCCAGACATACATCACATGCCCCGGCGATCCCGGCACCGGCACCCCCCAGTCGAAACTCGTGCGCGACACCGACAAATCGCTCAAGCCGCCCTCGACGAAGCGCAAAATCTCATTGCGGCGGCTTTCGGGGCGGATGAAATCAGGGTTGGCAGCGTAATGTTCGAGCAACGGCTGCTGATATTTCGACAGGCGGAAGAACCAGGTTTCCTCGGCGGTCCAGACCACCGGCGTCCCTTGCGGGGAGAGCTTGCCCCCTTCCCCGTCGACGAGTTCCTTCTCGTCGTAAAAAGCCTCGTCGCGAACCGAATACCAGCCTTCGTAACGGTCGAGATAGAGATCGCCCGCGTCAGCCATCGCGGCCCAGATCGCCTGGCTCGCGGCATAATGATCGGCATCGGTGGTGCGGATGAAGCGATCATAGCTGATATTCAATTTGTCAGCCATCTCCCTAAAATAGCCTGACATTTCTGTCGCCAGCTCGCGCGTCTCGATCCCCCGGTCGCGCGCCGCCTGCACCATTTTCAGGCCATGCTCGTCGGTGCCCGTCTGGAAGCGCACATCGCGCCCCGCCTGCCGGTGGAAACGCGCAATCGTATCGGCAGCAATCGCTTCATAGGCATGGCCGATGTGCGGCCGCCCATTGGGATAATTGATCGCGGTGGTGATGTAATAGGGTTCAGCCATGGCCCTGCCCTAATCGACTGTGGCGCGTTATTGAAGCCTTGGTGGCGCGAGCCGCGCGACCAATCCCGCCATTTCATACGCCGTCGCCTGGGCATCGAGCGACAGCGCGCGCGCGCTGATCGACAGCGCCCGCGCGGCATCATAGGCATCGAGCGCAATCCGCAAGCGCTCGCCCGTGCGATCGGCCGCGCGATCGGCGATGAAGCCTGGCACGCGGTCGAGGAAAGCTTCATAACGCGGCTGCGCGGCCTTGAGCGAAAGCGCCTTGGCGAGCTTGCCGCGCGCGCCATTGCCGGGGTCGCCATCGGCCGCAATCGAATCCATTGCCGCATCGAGTTTCGCCATGTCGAGCCCGGCATAGCCGAGCGCGCGCCCCGGCGATCCCTCGCCCGCCGCGATCAGGGCGGTGAGCTCGTCGGCGCTCGCGTCGGGCAGGGCCCGCGCCAGAACCACCCGCATCGCGTCATCGTCGAGCGACTCAAACCGCAACTGGCGGCAGCGCGAGCGGATCGTCGGTAGCAACCGCCCCGGCGCGTGGCTCACTAGAATGAAGATCGTCCCGGCCGGCGGCTCCTCAAGGTTCTTGAGCAGCGCATTCGACGCCCCCGGCCGCTCAAGATCGTCGATCGCATCGATCAGCACGACGCGCGCCGCCGACATGCTCGGCTTGGTCGCGAACATCGGCTGGAGCGCACGCACCTGCGCAATCGTAATGCTGCGCGCGGTGTCGCCCTCGGGCTTGTCGGCATCCTTGGGCAGGCGCGCGAGCAACCGGTAATCGGGGTGCGATCCCGCCGCGATCATCCGCCGCGCCGGATCGTCTTCGGGCACCTCGAACCCCGGCGGCAGCGCATCGGGCCGCGCGGCTTCGGCGAGCAGGCGCAGCGCCGCGATCCGCGCGAAACTGCCCTTCCCTACCCCCTGCGGCCCGGTGAACAGCCACGCATGATGCAGCGCGCCCGAATCGATCGCCGCGCGAAAGGCGCGGATCGCCTCGTCCTGACCGATGGGGAGCGTCGCCAGGCCTTCGCTCACATCCCGAACAGCGACCAGAAGCCCGCCCAGGCGCGCCCGAAAAAGCCTGCTGGCGCGACATCGGCATCGGCTACCAGCGGCAACGTCTGCACCGGCAAGCCCGGCGACGTCACCACCAGATCGGCGATATGCTGCCCGGCCTTGATCGGCGCCTTGACCGGCCCGGTATAGACCACCTTGATGTTGAGCGGCGGCGTCGGCCCGCCCGGCAGCGCGACCGCCAGATCGTTCGGCGCGATCAGGCCGACCTTGTTGGTCGCGCCTAGCTGGACCTCGGCGGTTTCGATTTTGCGCCCCTTGGCGGCGAGCTTCTTCGACTTCCACGCGCGAAAGCCCCATTCCATGAACCGCACCGATTCGTCGGCGCGCTGGTTGAAGCTCGTGAGGCCCGCCAACACCATCACCAGCCGCCGCCCGCCCTGCTCGGCCGAGCCGGTGAAGCCATAGCCCGCCTCATCGGTATGGCCGGTCTTCAGCCCATCGGCGCCCGCGACGCGCCCCAGCAACGGGTCGCGATTGGCCTGGGTGATGGCCCCGCCATTCCCCAATTGTTTGCCCCAGGTGAAGTCAGGGCGCGAATAGAAGCGTTTGTAAAAGGCCGGATAATCCCTGATCGTCGCACTCGCCAGATGGGCTAGATCGCGCGCGGTGACATAGGTCACGCCGCCATCGGGCCAGCCATTGGTGGTGCCGAAATGGCTGTTCTTCAGCCCCAGCCTCTGCGCGGTCGCATTCATTTGCGCGACATAGGCCTCCTCGGTGCCCGATGCCCCTTCGGCCAGCACGACGCACGCATCATTCCCCGACAAGGTGATGATGCCATAAAGCAGATCGGCGACGCTGACCTGTTCGTTGACCGACAGGAACATCGTCGACCCCTGATTATTCCATTTCTTCCACGTCTCGGGCCGCACCGTGATCTTCTGGTCGAGCTTCAGGTCGCCATGTTTGATCATTTCAAAGGCGACATAGACCGTCATGATCTTGGCCATGGAGGCGGGCGGCATGCGCCGGTCGGCGTCGCGCGCGAACAGCACCGCGCCGGTCGACAGATCCTCCATATACGCCACCGGCGCGGGGGTATCGAACGGCGGTGCAGCCGCCTGGGTCGGCATGGCAACGGCGGCAAGGGTCAGCGCGAGAACGGACTTCTTCATGGGGCAAGCAATTCCATCACTTTGGGCTTCATTCCTGGATCAGGCGCGCATCGCCATAGCCGCGCTGCGCCACCGAGTCGCGCGCTGCTTCGGCGGCGCCGCGCGCAGCGAAGGGACCGAGCCGGACGCGGAACACCGGTCCTGCCGGTTGCACTGAGCCGCCGAGCGCGTCGGCAAGGGCCTGCGCGCGGGCCGCGCTCGAAAAGCTTGCGACTT
>JAIETY010000146.1 GCA_019744885.1 Sphingomonas sp. | reverse complement strand
GCGAGGTTGAGCTTGTCACGCGGCTGGCCGTCGGTCAGGCGGAAACTTTCGGTACGACCAAACAGCACCGAATTGGCGAGCGTCGGGATCGACAGCGCCGCGCGGCGTGTGATCTGGGTATCGTTATAGTTGAACCCCGCCGTGAACCGGAACTTGCCCAAGCCGAAATCGGGGAAGCGATAGGTACCGATGATATCGACACCCTGCGTGCGGGTGTTGACGCCATTGACGAAGAAGCGTGCCGACGTAACGTTGTTGATGCCGTTCGCTTGGAGCTGGGTGACTACCGCCGCCCCCGTGAGGTTCTCGGTCAGCACGATCCGGTTGCGGATCTCAATATTATAATAATCCGCCGTCAGGCTGAGCCCTGGAATGAAATCGAGCGCGACGCCGCCGGCCAGGTTGGTCGCCTTTTCGGCCCGCAGTGGCTGTGAACCCAGCGCACGCGCCACCGGATCGCTTACCGGGAAAGTCCCGACCTCGATCAGCTGCGCAACGCCGTTGATGACGACGTTGTTGGTCGAGGTCGTCGCGAAAAACTGCTGCGCCAGGCTCGGCGCGCGAAAGCCGGTCGACACCGAGCCGCGGAACGCGACGCCCCTGATCGGTTCGTACCGCGCGGCCACCTTGCCGTTGATGGTGTTGCCGAAATCCGAATAGCTTTCATACCGACCCGCGACCTGCAGCGTCAGGCGGTCGGTGATCTCGGTATCGAGCTCGACATAGCCCGACCAGTTTGCACGAGTTGCATTGATGCGGTTGTTGGGGCGGAAGCCCGGAAACACCTGCGCACCACCGGCGGCATTGAACGGTGCCGCCGAAAACGGGCCGTTGACATAGCTCGGGACGTCGCCCTGACGAATCTTGAAATTCTCGCTGCGATACTCGGCACCGAACGCTAGCCCCAGCGACTTTAGGAAGCCGACGTTGAACTTGCGCGTGAAGTCGAGGTTGGCGACATGCTGGCTCGATGACAGCCCGCCCGCATCGAACCGACGCGGGCTGTTGATGCCGCCGAGCGACACGTTGAAGCTGTTTTCAACCGCATAGTCGAGCTTGTTCGACCCGTAGACGAGCGACAGATCGACCGTCCAGTCGCCCGGCGTCGCCTTCACCCCGAACGCACCCGAGATATCCTCGATCTGGCTGACGATCAGCGGCAGAAACCCGTCGGGATAAAAGGGGACAAACGTCGTTGTCGATGCCGCGAAATCGCGGTTGCGCGCGTCGTTGGCGCGGCGGTTGAAACCCGCGCCATCGGCGTCGCGAACACCATAGCTGCCGAACGCATAGGCGTTCAGGTCAGGCGCCAGTTCATAACCGGCATTAACGAAGATATTATAATCAACAACTTTGCCGTCGCCATACCTGTGGTTGTAGCGATCAATCGTCAGCTCACGCGGATCGCCGACCGTTGGATATTGGCGACGTGGATCGGCGCCATCCCGGTTGGTCGGGTCGCGATCACGGAACTGGAGTGACGTCACGAAGAAGCCGCGCTCACCGATCGGCAAGCCAAGCCGTGTGGCCAGCGTCAGCGTGTCACCATCATGGACGACCCGGTCCCGGCCGGTGGTGTTAAGCTGAAGGATGTCGTTCGTCGTGCCCCCGGCTGTCACCACGATCGGCAGGCCGTTGGCGCCGGTGGCCACGCCGGTCACCTGACTGACCCCGGCCATGCGCGTGTTATAGGAGCCATAGGTCACCGACGCGCTCACGCCTTCCTTGCGCGACAGGCCCAGGTTGATCACGCCGGCAATCGCGTCCGACCCATATTGCGAGGCAGCACCATCGCGCAGGATTTCGATGCGGTCGATCGCAATCGGCGGAATCTGGTTGAGATCGACCGCCGACGATCCGCGACCGACCGATCCGTTGAGGTTAAGCAGCGCCGAGCTATGCCGCCGCTTCCCGTTGATCAGCACCAAAGTCTGGTCGGGCGACAAGCCGCGCAACGTGGCCGGACGCGTCGAATCGGTGCCGTCGGTGAGCGAGGGCTGCGGAAAATTGAACGACGGCACGAGCTGATTCAGGATCTTGTTGGTTTCAGTCGCGCCCGACAGCTCAAGTTGCTCGCCACCGATCACATCGATCGGCACGGGGCTTTCGGAAACGCTGCGACGCGCAAAGCGGCTGCCGGTGACGACGACGGTTGGTTCTTCGTCGGCAGCGGCAGCGGGCGGCGGCGCAGGCGCGGTTTGCGCGAATGCGGGCGCCGCGACGAACAGCGCGAGCGTCGATGACGACATTGAAAGCAACGAGACCAAAGAGCGATTCATAGCCAAATTTTCCCCCTAAGCTGCGACCGGCGGCGGAGCTTGAATTGAAAATTCATAATCAATTGGCTGAATGTAACAATAGTGCGCGAGAGCGCCGTCACACGATTGTCACCGTGCTGTTGCTGCGGTGCAACAGGGCGCGCGCCAGATTTGCCTGGGTTGACAGCGACAGGGCCTTGGCATAACGAGCCGATCTTTCCGCGCCGGTCCGCCGAGCGTGGGACTAGCTATTGGAAAGTGAAGAAGACCATGTTCGCAGTCGTGCGCACGGGCGGCAAGCAATATCGCGTTGCCGCAGGAGACAAGATTGTCGTCGAAAAGCTCGCCGGTGAAGCCGGTGAGACGATCACGCTGGGCGACGTTCTGCTCGCCGGCGAAGGCGCGGATCTGCAGTCGGTCGAAGGCCTGACCGTCTCGGCCGAAATCATCGCGCAGGCGAAGGCCGACAAGATCATCGTCTTCAAGAAGCGCCGTCGGCATAACTATCGCCGTCGCAATGGCCACCGCCAGCAGCACACGATCCTGAAGATCACCGCGATCGGTGCGGCTGCGCCCGAGAAGAAGAGCAAGGCCAAGAAGGCCGAAGCCGCCCCCGCCGCGACCGAAGCCGACGCTTCGGCAGCGCAGGCATAACCGGCAACGCGAGGAGCATAGAAAATGGCACATAAGAAAGCAGGCGGTTCGTCGCGCAACGGTCGTGATTCGGCCGGTCGTCGTCTTGGCGTGAAGAAGTTCGGTGGTCAGGAAGTGACCGCGGGCAACATCCTCGTGCGTCAGCGCGGCACGAAGTTCTACCCGGGCCGCAATGTCGGCATCGGCAAAGATCACACGCTGTTCGCCCTTACCGACGGCCGCGTTGCGTTCCACGCAGGCAAACTCGGCCGAACCTTCTGCTCGGTAGATGCGCCGGAAATGGCGATTGCAGCCGAATAACATCGGGTAACCAGCCGGGTTGCCCACCAGGGCGATCCGGGGTTCCACTTAGGAACCAAGCCAAACAAGGGAGCCGGGTCCGCCCAGGCTCCCTTTTTTCTTGCTCCCTCAACAAGCCTGTCGCTTCGCCGTCATGTCCCCATGGCACGGCGCAGCGACCGACGAGGAGAGTATCGATGTTCGCTCGGACACAAAGACTGACGCTGCGCCCCGGCTGGCCTGAGGATGCCGCTGCGCTGACGGCAGCGATTGCGCATGAAGCGGTGGCGTTCAAGC
This sequence comes from Sphingomonas sp., assembly GCA_019744885.1. Lineage (GTDB taxonomy): Bacteria > Pseudomonadota > Alphaproteobacteria > Sphingomonadales > Sphingomonadaceae > Sphingomonas. The sequence goes on along the minus strand of JAIETY010000146.1, from coordinate 23,475 downwards.
TTGCCCGCCTGCCCTGGCCCTATACCGTCGAGCATGCGACCGAGTGGCTTTCTCAACTGTCCCGGCCGGGCGAGGTCAGCCGCGTCATCCTGGCGCATGACGGCGGCGAGGCGCGGCTGGTCGGCGGCATCGGCATTCACCCCGACGGCGATGCGCATGAAATCGGCTATTGGTTGACGCCCGACGCCTGGGGCCGCGGCTATGCGACCGAGGCTGGCCGCGCGATGCTGGGGATTGCCCGCTTCAGCATGGGGCTCAAGCGGCTGACGTCGGGCCATTTCATCGACAATCCCGCATCCGGGCGCGTGCTGGCCAAGCTCGGCTTCCGCAACACGGGCGTGGTCATGCGGCATTGCCTGGCGCAGGGTGTCGACAAGCCCTGCGCGACGCTGGACCTCGACCTGACGGAGGACGAGCCGCGTGCCGACCCGGAGCGCATGGCGGCGTGAAGATTGCGGGGCGGTGAGCATCGGCCCACCGCCGCCACACTCAAGCCGCCGCCAATTCCCGGTCAGCGCTCGGCAGCACCGCCGCCGCATAATCGCTCTCGAAACGCGCGATCAGCCGCCGGTCGTCATGGTTCCACGGGTGGAAACCTGGCAGGAAGAAGCTCAGCCACGGCCGCGCGATCAGCCGCAATACCCCGGGGCGGACGAGCAGATAGCGCGCGAGGCCGGCCCGCGCCTTCCAGCCGGTGATGCCGTCCTGCCGCAGCAGTTCGAGCGTCCCCTCGATCCGGTGGCGCCAGAAGTTGATGGTAATGACGAGCATCATGATTGTCTTCAGTCGCCAGCGCTTGCCGCGGCTCCAGTCGCGCGTCGCGTGCAGCCAGGTGTCATAGGCCACGCCCTTGTGTTCGATCTCCTCGATCGCGTGCCAGCGCCACAGCGCGGCGCTTTCCGCGTCGGTTTCGGGAAACAGATCGGCGCGCTCAAGGATCATCTGTGCTAGGATCGCGGTGTAATGTTCCAGCGCCATCGTCGCCGCCAGCCGGACGATCGGGGGACGGGCATTGGCGATCGCCAGAATCTGGTCCACCCGCGCCTCCAGCGGCGTCACGTCATAGCCGGCATCGACCACACGGCTGTTGAACGCCACATGTTCTCGGCTGTGCATCACTTCCTGCAGCGTGAACGCCCGGATTTCACGCGCGAGTTGATCGGGCACGCCGTCGCGATGGGCTTTCACTGCTTCAATGAAGAATGCCTCGCCCTTCGGGAAAGTGACCGAAAGCGCGTTGAAGAACGCGCTCGCAAACGGATCGCCATTCGCCCACCAGCGCCGCATCGCCGATCCGCGCCCAAAGCGCCGGTCGCGCGGAGTGATTGTCAAGTCAGCGGGCGTGGTTGCATTCACGGTCAAAAGCTCCGAACATCAATTTGACTGGTACCGGTTGAATAAGGCTTACTTACACTCGTGTCAATAGTGCGGCGGCGTCTCTCCCCCGAAGAATCGCGTGACAATGCGCTCGAAGCGGCCAGGGCGCTGCTGATCGAGGCAGGGCCGCAAGCGGTGACGCTGAAGGCAGTCGCCGCGCGGATCGGTCGCACGCATGCCAATGTGCTCCACCATTTCGGTTCAGCCGAAGGGCTGCAACGCGCGCTGATGGCGAACATGGCCGAAGCGATCGTCGCGACGATTGGCGAGGCGGTCGGTCGCGCGCATGCGACCGACCACGATCCGCACGAAGTCGTCGACCTGACCTTCGATGCCTTCGGGCGCGAGGGCGCGGGCGCGCTGGCGAGCTGGATGATCTTGTCGGGCAATGAGGATGCGCTCGACCCAATTCTGATCGCGATCCGGCGGCTGGTCGATCAACTCGCGCGCGATCATGATTTCGATGCCGCCGCGCTGACTGCCGAAACGCTCGGGCTGGTGCTGACTGCATTGGGCGACGCGCTGCTTGGCGGGCCGATGGCCAAAGCGCTCGGCGTACCGCGTGCCACCGCCCGCGCGCTCGCGCTCCGCCAGCTGACGGCGGCACAGCGGGTGATCGAAAAGGCGGCGTGCCAGGACGCCGAGCGCGAGCAGGCCTAGCCAAATCGGCGGATTTCGCTAGGGGTGCGCCATGCATTTTCTCGACCAAGCAAAGATCTTCGTCCGATCGGGCGCGGGCGGCCCCGGCGCCGTCAGCTTCCGGCGCGAAAAATTCATCGAATATGGCGGCCCCGACGGCGGCGAAGGCGGCAAGGGCGGCGACATCATCTTTGAAGCCGTCCCCGGGCTGAACACGCTGATCGACTTTCGCTACACCCAGCATTTCCGGGCGCCACGCGGCAAGGGCGGATCGGGATCGAACCGCACCGGCGCAGGCGGCCGCGACCTCGTCATCCGGGTGCCAGTAGGGACGCAGGTATTGAGTGACGACAAGGAACATGTCCTCGCCGATTTCACCGTCCCCGGCGAGCGCCGCGTCTTCTTCAAGGGCGGTGACGGCGGCCGCGGCAATGCCAGCTACAAGTCGAGCACCAACCGCGCGCCGCGCCAGCACGGCACCGGCTGGCCGGGCGAGGAAGCGTGGCTGTGGCTGCGGCTCAAGCTTCTCGCCGATGCCGGGCTGGTGGGCTTGCCGAACGCGGGCAAATCGACCTTCATCAACGCGACGACCAATGCCAAGGCCAAGGTCGGCGATTATCCCTTCACCACCACCCGCCCCCAGCTCGGCGTCGTCAGCCACCGCAACCGCGAATTCGTGATTGCCGATATCCCGGGCTTGATCGAGGGTGCCGCCGATGGCGCGGGCATTGGCGACCGCTTCCTCGGCCATATCGAGCGCTGCCGCGTGCTGCTCCATCTTGTGGATGCGACCGAGGACAAGCCTGTGGAAAACTACCGGATCGTTCGGGCAGAACTCGATGCCTATGGCGCAGGCCTGATCGACAAGCCCGAAGTGATCGCGCTGAACAAGATCGACGCGCTCGACCCCGCCGAGGTGAAGAAGCTCGCGGCCAAGCTGAAGCGTGCGTCGAAGGCCGAAGTGATGCTGCTCTCTGGCGCGGCGGGCACCGGGCTCGAAGCCGTGCTCGACCGGCTGGTCGAAGCGATTGGCCCGGCGGAGGCGGCCCCCGTGGTGAGCGAAGAGGACGACGAACCGGGCGAATGGTCGCCGATCTGATTTGGCGACGGCGCGGGTGATCTGGTATAGAAGCCCAATGGTGACTCTTCCCGATTACCCCCTGCTTAACGCCGAGGATTTCCTCGACATCGACTTCGGTGACCGCAAGGCCGAACTCGACAATGGGGTGATCCGCATGATGGCCGGTGGATCGGCACGGCACGCCCAGGTTCAAGGCAACATCTTCGTCGCTTTGGCAACACGGCTGCGCGGCACGGGCTGCACGCCCTACAACTCCGACATGGCGGCGCGAACGCACGACCTGTCGATCCGCTATCCCGACGTAACGGTATATTGTGGTCGCGGTGATCCGAAAAATGACGACCTGAAAGCTTTCGACGATCCGCGCGTGATTTTCGAGGTGCTCTCGGCGGGAACGGCACGCACCGACCTGCGCGTGAAGCTCGACGAGTATAAGGCGCTGGCGAGTGTCGACTCGGTTGTGTTCGTCGACATTGCGGCGGAGCGAGTGCGGATCGTCCAACGGATTGGCCCGAAAGCGTGGAGCGACGTAACCTACGACGAGCCGTTCGATCTCTCTTTGCCCGCGCTTCAACTGACCATCCCCCACGACGAGATTTTCGCGCGCGATTGAGTGTGGCCCGCTGCGGCGCTACCGCGCGCTGGTGGATATGTTCGCCCCTGCCCGCTGCCCGCGCCTGATCGTCAAGATCGGGTCGTCGCTGCTCGTCGGCGGCGATGGCGCTTTGCGGCGCGACTGGCTGGCGACGCTGGCTGCCGATATCGCCGACCGCGTGCGTGCGGGGCAGCAGGTCGCCGTCGTCTCGTCGGGCGCGATTGCGCTTGGTGCGCGGCGCTTGGGGCTGGCGAAAGGCGGGCGTTCGACGCTTGAGGATGCACAAGCCGCAGCGGCCACCGGCCAGATCGCGCTGGCGCAAGGCTGGGCCGAGGCGTTCGCCGTGCAGGGACTAACGGCGGCGCAAATGCTGCTGACACTCGACGATCTCGAGGACCGGCGGCGCTATCTCAATGCGGCGGCGACGCTTGGGCGGCTGCTCGCGCTCGGCGTCGTGCCCATCATCAACGAAAATGATTCGGTCGCGACCGAGGAAATCCGCTTCGGCGATAACGACCGCCTCGCCGCGCGGGTGGCGCAGGCCGCGAGCGCGCAAGGCGTGATCCTGCTGTCCGACGTCGACGGGCTGTACGATCGCAACCCGGCTGACCCCGCAGCAACCTTCATCGACCGCGTCGATACGATCACCCCGGCAATCGAAGCAATGGCGGGCGGCACGTCGGGCGTGGGCACTGGCGGCATGGCGGCAAAGGTCGCTGCGGCGCGCATTGCGACATCGGCGGGCGTGTCGCTGGCGATCGCATCGGGCCATGGCGACCACCCGCTGGCACGGGTCGCTGCGAGCGGGCGCGGCACGATCTTCACCGCCGACCGTGCGACACCCGCGCGCAAGGCGTGGCTGGCCGGTGGCCTGACCGCGCGCGGCGAAGTGCGGATCGACGCAGGCGCGGTCGCGGCACTGGCGAGCGGCAAGAGCCTGCTCCCCGCAGGCGCGACGCACATCACCGGCAGCTTTGCGCGCGGCGACTTGGTCGCCGTCGTCGGCCCCGATGGCCGTCCGGTCGCGCGGGGCTTGAGCGAATATGACGCCGCCGATGCCGCACGCATCGCGGGGAAACGCAGCGATGAGCTCGCCGATATTCTCGGCTACGCCCCCCGCGCATGCCTCGTCCACCGCAACCACATGGCACTGCTGTGATCCTCGCGGTCACCGGCGGCACGGGATTCGTCGGCCGCACGCTGATCGAGCTGCTGGTGGCGGCGGGGCATGAGGTTCTCGCGCTCGCCCGACGCGCCCAAGCGCCGCGAGACGGTGTGACCTGGTTCGAGGGCGCACTCGACCAGCCCGATGCACTCGCCACCCTCGCCAGTGGCGCCGACGCGGTGATCCATGTCGCGGGCGTCGTCAACGCGCCCGATCGCGCGGGCTTTGTCGCGGGCAATGTCGCCGGCACACAGGCGATGCTCGCTGCCGCGCACGCAACCGGCGTTAGCCGCTTCGTCCATGTCTCGTCGCTCGCCGCGCGCGAGCCGGACCTGTCGACCTATGGCTGGTCCAAAGCCGAAGCCGAACATGCCGTCGCCGCATCGCCGCTCGATTGGGTGATGGTCCGCCCGCCCGGCGTCTATGGCCCCGGCGATCTCGACATGCTCGACTTGTTCCGGCTGGCGCGGCGCGGGCTGGGGATGGCACCAAAGGGCCGGATATCGCTGATCGAGGTCAGCGACCTCGCCCGGTTGCTCCTTGCGCTCGCCACCCACGCCAGCCCTCGCGTGATCTACGAAGCCGACGATGGTACGCCAGCGGGCTGGAGCCACGCCGATTACGCGCACGCGATCGGGCGCGCCGTTGGCAAGCAGGTAACGCCCCTCCCCCTGCCCGCGACCGCACTGAAGCTCGCCGCACGCGCTGACATGGCGTTGCGCGGCGCCAAGGCCCGGCTGACGCTCGACCGCGCGCGCTACATCGCCCATCCCGACTGGGTCATCGACCCGGCCAAACGCCCACCCGCTGCTCTCTGGACGCCGCAAGTCGCGACCGAACAAGGCCTTGCTGCGACCGCCGCATGGTATCGCGCCCAAGGCCTGCTATAAGCCTGCCAGAATGACGCCGCATTTGCTTGGCACTGGCGTCCATCACTCTCAAATCAAGGACGGCACGTTGAGCGAGCGCATCCCGATTTTCGAAACCGTTGCCGGTCTGATCGAACCGTTCAATAAAAAGGGCGTCGCGCTCTCCGACGCGACCAGCTTCCAGCATGATCTGGAGTGGGACAGCCTGACCGTGATGGATTTCGTCGCCAATATCGAAGACGAATTCGAGATCATCATCACGATGAACATGCAGGCCGAAATCGAAACCGTCGGCCAGTTGATCGATGCCGTTATCAAGCTGAAGGGCTGAACGCCATGAACACCCTGACCGCGATTGCCGAGGCCCCTGCCACCGAGCACGACCTTATGAGCAAGTTCGATGCGATCATCGCCGAACGCCAGGCGCTGCTCGACACCGGCGTCACCGATCCGTTCGCGATCGTGATGGACGAAGTGAAATCGCCGACCGTCGCGGTGATCAAGGGCAAGGAAACGATCCTGCTCGGCACCTATAATTACATGGGCATGACCTTTGACCCGGATGTCATTCAGGCGGGCAAGGACGCGCTCGACCAGTTCGGCTCGGGCACCAATGGCAGCCGGATGCTCAACGGCACCTTCCGCGACCATATGGAAGTCGAACAAGCGCTCCGCGACTTCTACGGCATGTCGGGCGCGATTGTCTTTTCGACCGGCTACATGGCCAATTTGGGCATGATCTCGACGCTCGTCGGCAAGGGCGAGTATATCATCCTCGACGCCGACAGCCATGCGTCAATCTATGACGGCTGCCAGCAGGGCAATGCCGAAATCGTCCGCTTCCGCCACAACAGCGTCGAGGATCTCGATAAGCGCCTCGGCCGTCTGCCCGCCAATGTCGGCAAGCTCGTCGTGCTCGAAGGCGTCTATTCGATGCTCGGCGATGTCGCGCCGCTCAAGGAAATGGTCGCGGTCGCCAAGAAGCACGGCGCGATGGTGCTGAGCGACGAAGCGCATTCGATGGGCTTTTTCGGCGCGCACGGCCGCGGCGTTTACGAGGATCAGGGTTGCGAGGCCGATGTCGATTTCGTCGTTGGTACTTTCTCCAAATCGGTCGGCACTGTCGGCGGTTTTTGCGTGTCGAACCATCCCAAGTTCGAAGCGATCCGGCTGGCCTGCCGCGCCTATATCTTCACCGCCAGCCTGCCGCCGAGCGTGGTCGCCACTGCCGCCACCTCGATCCGCAAGCTGATGCACGCGCACAACAAGCGCGCGCATCTGTGGGAAAATGCGCGTCAGCTCCACGGCGGCTTGACCGCCATGGGCTTCAAGCTGGGCACGCCGAATCCGCAATCGGCGATCATCGCGATCATCCTTGACGATCAAACCCAAGCCGTCGCGATGTGGCAGGCGCTGCTCGACAATGGCCTGTACGTCAACATGGCGCGCCCGCCGGCGACGCCGGCCGGCACCTATCTGCTCCGCTGCTCGCTCTGCGCCGAACATACAACCGAACAGGTCGCGCGCATCCTCGCACTGTTCGAAGGCGCTGGCCGTGCGGTGGGCGCCATCGCCTGATCCAGACCAAAGGACGGGTACGAATTCGATGCTGACGGCGCGCTAAAGCGCGCCTATAGCCGGGGGATTAAGCCGTTCCCCTTCGTACAGGCCATCAGCGTCCCGCATGACTTCGATCGATCGCTACATGGCCCGGCTGATCGCGGTTCCGCTGATCGCCAATCTCGTGATCGCTTCGATGTTGCTCGCGCTCGACCGGATGCGCATCCTGTTCGATTTCGTCGCGACCGAAGGCGGCCCGGTCAGCGTGGTATGGCAATTGCTCGCCAATCTGCTGCCCGAATATCTGGGGCTTGGCATTCCGATCGGGCTGCTGCTCGGCGTGCTGCTGGCGTTCCGGCGGCTCGCAACATCGTCCGAGCTCGACGTGATGCGCGCGGTCGGGATCAGCTATAACCGGCTGCTGCGCGTCCCCTATATGTTTGCGCTGGGTCTGGCGCTGATCAATCTGGCGATCGTCGGCTATGTCCAACCCTGGGCACGCTATGGCTATGAGCAGTTGCAGTTCGAGTTGCGCACCGGCGCGCTGGGCGCGTCGATCAAGGTCGGCGAGTTCACCACTTTCCCGCGCGGCGCAATCGTCCGGATCGAGGAAAGCCAGGATTCGGGCCGCAATCTGAAGGGCATTTTCATCCATCAGGACAAGGCCAACGGCGGCTGGCTGGCGGTCACGGCCGCAAGCGGACGCTTCTTCGCGACCGGTAATCCCGACGAGATTATCTTCCGCCTGTCGCAAGGAACCTTGGTCGATGCCGACCCAAGCTTCAAGGCGCCGCGCGTGCTGACCTTCACCTCGCACGACCTGCCGATCCCGCTCCCCAAGCCGGAGAATTTTCGCGGGCGCGGCGGGCGCAATCTCGAACTGACGCTGCCCGAACTTGCGCGGATCGGCGGCGACCGGGCGGCGCCCGATGAACTGCGCGACACCAGCCGCGCGGCATTTCATTTCCGGCTGGTCGAAGTCGCAACGATCTTTCTGCTGCCGATGCTCGCGGTCGCGCTTGGCGTGCCGCCCAAGCGTTCGCCCTCGGCGCTCGGCGTGTTTTTGTCGATCGTGATCATCGTCACCTATCACAAGATCAACGAATACGGGCAGTCGCTCGGCTCGCTCGGGCTGGTCGATCCGCTGATCGCGCTCTGGGTGCCGTTCATCCTGTTCGCGGGGCTCGTGATCTGGATGTATTATACGGTTGCCTATGTGCCCGGTGGCCAGCCAATCGGCTGGCTCGAACGCGCCGCATCGAAGCTTGGCAAGCTGGTCGCCGCACGCCTGCCGGGTAATCGCAAGGCGCGCGCCGCATCATGACGCTCGAGCTTTTCCCGTCGCGCTCGCTCGCTTTCTACATGGCGCGGATGATGCTCGTGCGCACCTTCTTCGTGCTCGCGGGACTGGTGCTGATCTTGCAGACGCTCGACCTGCTTGGCGAATCGGGCAAGATCCTGGCCTATAGGGGCAATGGCGAGGCCGAAGTGCTGCGCTATGTCAGCCTGCGCACGCCACAGATCATCGCCAATTTCCTGCCCTTTTCGGTACTGCTCGGCACGATTCTCGGGCTCAGCCAATTGAACGCCAACAGCGAAGTCATTGCGATGAAGTCATCCGGGCTGTCGGCGCATCAGGTGCTCGCCCCGCTGATCCTCGCTGCGCTCGGCGTCGCGGTCGTGTCGTTTGCGTTCAACGACCGGATCGTCAGCCGCGCGAGCGCGACGCTCGATCAGTGGAAGAAGATCGCTTACGCGCCCCTTCCCGTCGATCGCGGCGACCGTCTCAACATCTGGGTGCGCGACGGCGATGATCTGTTGTCGGTGCAGCAAGTGTCGGGGCGCGGCGATGCCGCCCGTTTGCGCAACATCACGCTGTATGATCGCACCGACGGGACACTTGGCGCGGTCATTCGCGCGAGCCATGGGCAGCGCGACGGCGACGGCTGGCGGATCGCACCAGCCGTGCGCTTCGACGTCGCGACCGGCCAGGTAACGCACCTGGGCGCGATCACCGTCGGTCACGGCGTGCGCCCCGACCAGTTCACGCTCAGCAACGTCAATGCCGATGGCCTGTCGTTCGCGGCACTCGACCGCGCGATCACCGATCTGCGCGATGCGGGGCGCCCGACCAAAGCGCTCGAAGGCGCGCTGTGGCACAAGTTATCCGCGCCTTTGTCGTCGGTACTGATGCCCTTGCTTGCAGCAGTGGCGGCCTTTGGGCTCGCACGATCGGGCAAATTGTTCGTCCGCGCGGTGATCGGGATGATGCTCGGCTTTCTCTATTTCATGGCCGATAATTTCGCACTCGCGCTCGGCAATATTGGCGCCTATCCGCCGTGGCTGGCGGCTTGGGCGCCGTTCCTGCTGTTCCTGCTGATCGGCGAAGTGCTGCTGGTCAGGACCGAGGAATAATTACTTGCCGCGCACCCATGTGCTGCGCGTGATCTTGACCACCAGCCCCGGCAAGCCCTTGTAATTGGCGCGGTGATAGGGCGAATTCGCGTCAAGCGTCGCCTTTAGCCGCCGATGCGCTTCGCCCAGCGCGTGATACGGCACGCTCGGGATCAAGTGATGCAGCGCGTGATAGCGCAGGCCCACGGGCGCCCACAGGAACGGCAACAGGCTCGGCGGCGGCACATTGACCGAGTCGAGATATTGCGCGGTCACCGTCATGGCCTCGCCGTCATTTTCCCACAGATGCGCCACCAACGTGCGGACCTGATTGACCACCGCGACCGCCGACACCACCGCGAGGAAGATCAGGAAAGCGCGCAGCGGGATGACGCTGGTCGCCACCATCGTGACGAGCGCCATCGCCCACAGGCTCGTCGCCACTTCAAGCCGGTGCCACAGCGTCCGCGCATCGCCTTCGGGCGCGCGGCGCTGAAACTGCGGGTTGATCGCCAGCCCCGAATAGCGCGCGACCACCGCGCGCCGCAAAGCGGGGATCACCAGCGACAGCGGGGCGAGCACCGCGAACCGGAAGATCAGCGCAATCGGCGCCAGCAGCGAGGCGAGGACAAATGTCGGCAGCGTCCACGGCTTCATCAGCGCGAGCGGCAGATATTCGGGATCATCGACCGTGCCATAACGCGTGCGCGCGTGGTGGAGATTGTGGACGCCTTCATACATGAACGACGGCACCAGCATCGGAATACCGATCAGCAGGTTCCACGCCAGCCGGAAGCCGGGCACGCTGCTGTGCTTCATATGGCTGACTTCATGGGTGAAGCTCTCAGCCCGGTACAGCGCAAGCATCGCCAGCACACCGGCCGGAATCGACAGCCAAAGCGGCCCGGCGAAGATCGCCGTCGCCAGCGCGGCGTAACCGACCGCGACCGACAGCAAAAAATCGGTCCAATAGATGCGCGGGTTCGCCGCGTGCAGGTCGCGCGTCAGTTCAGCGGCAGCGCGCAGCATCGCCATATCATCGGCAATCCGCCCCGATATCGGGCGAACGGTGGCACGCGACGCGGCGTCGGCAACAGCGGGCTTGAGCGAAAGACTATCCATTTCAGACCCTGTGACGAAAAAAAGTGGCCACACGGTGGCACGCTTGCCACGCCGCCGCCATGCCCGGCTGCTTGACAGTGGCGGACAAACGCCGGACCTGCGTGCGACTTTTGACGAAAGTGATCCTCGTGTCCAACTCTGCTCTCTCGATCCGCCCCGTCGCCACCAAGGCCGACCGCAAGCTGTTCGTCGACATCGCGTTCAGGCTCAACGCGCACGAGCCCAATTGGGTACCCCCGCTCAAAAGTGAAGCGATCGAACTCATCACGCCGGAAAAAAACGGCTGGTTCAGCCATGCCAAGGCGCAACTCTTCATTGCCGAAAAAGGGGGTGTACCGGTCGGGCGGATTTCGGCGCATCTCGACACGCTGGCGCTGGAGATGCCCGCCGGACGCGGCTTCGGCCCCGGTGTCGGCTTTTGGGGGCTGTTCGACGCAACCGACGAAGCCGTCGCGCATGCGCTGATCACCACGGCCGAGGATTGGCTGCGCGAACAAGGCATGACGCGCGCGCTCGGCCCGGTCAGTATGTCGGTCTGGGAAGACCCGGGCCTGCTGATCAAGGGGCATGATCACCCGCCGACGGTCATGATGGGGCATCATCCCGCACGCTATCAGGGCTGGATCGAAAGCGCGGGCTATGTGCCCGAAAAGCAGCTCGTCACCTATGAACTCGACATCAGCAAGCAATTTCCCCCGCTCGTCCAGCGCATCGTCGCGGCCGGTGAGAAGAACCCGCGCATCCGCATCCGCGAGGTCGATCGCACCCAGTTCCAGCGCGAAGCCGCGATCATCCTCGGCATTCTCAACGATGCCTGGGCCGATAACTGGGGCTTCGTGCCGCTCACCCAGCCCGAGATCGACGATGTCGGCAAGAAGCTGAAGCCGATCGTTTTCAACGACCTGATCCGCATCGCCGAACTCGACGGCGAGCCGGTCGCGTTCATGATCACCCTGCCCGATCTCAACGAAGCGATCGCGCCGCTGAAGGGCAATTTATTCCCCTTCGGCTGGGCCAAGCTGCTGCTGTGGCTGCGCAAGCCCAAGGTGCGGACGATGCGGGTGCCGTTGATGGGGGTGGTCAAGCGCTTGCAGGCATCGCGGATGGCGAGCCAGCTTGCCTTCATGATGATCGAATATATCCGCCGCGCGTCGGTCGCCAATTATGGCGCATCGCGCGGCGAGATCGGCTGGGTGCTCGACGACAATCAGGGGATGAACGCGATCGCCGGCGCGATCGACAGCCACGTCAACCGTATCTACCAGATTTACGCCAAGGCGCTGTGATCGGGATCCCGCGGCGCCTGTCGTCAGGCGCCGCGGCACCCAAGCCATTACTGGTCGGGATTGTCGACGTCGACGCCTTCGGCCCACCATTCGGCCCTGGTCTGGCAGTGCTGCCTTTCGATGCGCGAGCCGGTCGGGGTGTAGCGGATGCAATAGCGGCGCGTGTCGACCTTGCGATCGGGGGTAGCAGACCTCGTGCCGTTGCCGACGACCGGATCGGTCTGGGTGATACGACCCGGCTGCGGGGCGGCGGTGGCAGGGCCGAACGCCGCGACGAGCAAACCGGCGGCGATGGCAGCGCCCAGGCTGCCGGCAAAGCGTGTACGCAAGAACATGATATTCTCCTGGACAAATGCGGTCGGGGGCGCCGCGCCAGAAGCTCTGCATCTGCCATGCCAAGTGAATATTATTCGTAATGTCAATAGCTTGAATAATTGTGCGTCACCGTATTGTAACGGTAATGCACCAAATTCTGACGAATAGCCCCAAAAGTTAGAATCGGCGCGACAGGCCGACATAGAGTTCGGCATCGGTGCTCGACCGGTTCAATCCGATCACCGCGCCGACATCGACTTGCCAAGCGCCGGTCGGCATCCAGCCGATCGATGCCGACGCAAAATGTTGCGTCGTCGCGCCGCCCGGGTCGTCATCACGCAATGCCTGATATTCGACCGTGCCTGAGAACTTGCCGGTAATCGGAAAACCCAGACCGACAATCGCGCTATAGGCCAGATGCCGCCCGCGGCCGCTTTCATTCACTGCCGCATCGATTTCGGGCGTCACTTGCAGGCTCAGGTCGTGACCCAAATCCCAGCTCATCGGCACCAGCACGCCAGTTCCCCAATCGCCTGCCCCGGCTGGCGATCGGCCGATCGGTGCGCTGACGAAGGGCTGCACCGCAATCGAAAAGCCGCTGCCGTCCGGGTTTCTCAAATTCGCCTTGAAACCCAGCGTTAGGTCGCCCGCTGCGCCGTTGCGCGCCACGACTCCGCTTGCCCGGTCCCGCAGTCGTTCAAGGCCGAAGGGGCCCCATTCTGCCTGCAGTTCGATATGGTCGGTAACGCCCACGCGCACCTGTGTGTCAGCAAAACTAAACTGATCGCCAAGCCCGTCAGGCGTATCGTTGCGCGACCAGTCAACCAAGCCGGTTTCGACCGAAACACGCCCCGGCGCGATCGTACAGGCCGGCGTGCCAAGACCGGGGCGGGCCGGACAATATTCGCGTTCTTCAGCAAGCGCAGGACCCGCGCCTGCCACCGCTGCCAACGCGATTGCGCGGCACCAGAACCTAGCCATTGCCCGTCTTCCCCCAAACTACCCTTCAACGATCGCGCAATACTGCCCACGTCGGCGCGTGATCACTTGCTTTTTCGCGCCCGCGATATTCCTTGTCGACACCCGCATCGACCAGCCGGTCGGCAGCCTGCGGGCTCAGCAGCAGATGATCGATTCGAAAGCCTGCATCGCGCTGCCACGCGCCAGCCTGATAATCCCAGAAGGTCCACACACCGCCGCGTGGATGCCGGGTGCGCAAGGCATCGGTCCACCCCTGCGCCACCAGCGCGCGGAACCCCGCGCGGCTTTCGGGCTGCATCAGCGCATCGCTCGCCATTGCGGCGACCGAGAAAGTGTCATCGTCGTTGGGGATGACATTATAATCGCCCGCGAGCACCGTTGGCCGCTCCTCAGCGAGCAATTCGAGCGCCCGCGCGCGCAGCCGGTCAATCCAGCGCAGCTTGTAATCGAATTTCGGCCCCGGCTGCGGATTGCCATTGGGGAGATAGATTGAGGCAACGACCAGTCCGTCGACGTCGGCTTCGATATAGCGGCTGTGATCGTCTTCGGGCTCACCGCCCAAGCCCTTCTGCCGCTCGACCGGCGTCTGGCCTCGGGCGAGGATCGCGACGCCGTTGAACCCCTTTTGCCCGTGCCATACTGCGCCATAACCCGCCGCCTCGATATCACCCACCGGCAGCGTGTCGTCCGAGGACTTGAGCTCCTGCAGGCAAACGATGTCGGGCTTCTGCTCGGTCAGATATTCGACCAGTCGCGGCAGCCGCGCCTTGATGCCGTTGACGTTGAAGCTGACGATTTTCACGCGGGCGTGCTGATCAGACCGCGAAGCTGGAGCCGCAGCCGCAGCCCGACGCTGCCTGCGGATTCTCGACCCGGAACGCCGTGCCGCCGAGCGTCTCGACGAAATCGACTGCCGCGCCGCGCACCAGATCAAGGCTGACCGAATCGACCACGAGCTTGACGCCCGCAGTCTCGGCCACCGCGTCGTCGGGTTCAATCGCGTCGGCGAGGCAGAATTTATACTGGAAGCCCGAGCAACCGCCGCCTTCGACCGACAGCCGGAGCATCGCGGGCTTGCCCTGCCGCTCGGCAATCGCCGCGACGCGGGCGGCAGCGGATGGGGACAGCGACAGATCGGGGTGCAGCGTGGTCATGCCATCAAGATAGGCGTTCGACCGCCCATCGGCAACGGCGCTTCGTCGCTGCCTCAGTTGGCGGCGTCGGTCGGCCCTGCGACAATCTGCACCGGCTTCACTTCGCGCGCTGGCGACAGATAGTCGGCGGTCTGCAGGAACGGCATCGGGTTCACGGCCTGACCATCGATTCGCACTTCATAATGCAAATGGCTGCCGGTCGAGCGCCCGGTCGATCCCATCAGCGCGATCAACTGGCCACGCGTCACGCGCATGTTCGCGGTGACCAAAATCTTCGACAAATGGCCATAACGCGTGGCGATGCCGCGTCCGTGGTTGATTTCGACCAGATTGCCATAGCCGCCCGATCGCTCGGCGCGGCCAACGATGCCGTCGGCGGTGGCGTAGATGGGCGTGCCGACAGCGCCCGGGATATCGATGCCCGCATGCATGGCGGCGGTGCCCCGGAACGGATCGCTGCGCACGCCGAACAGGCTGCTGAAGGTAACATTGGTGACCGGCTGGGTCGCGGGAATGGCGATGACGGCCTTTTCGAGCGTCTCAAGCTTCTTCCAGGTCATGAAAAGCGAGCGGAACTGCGCGTCGGCATTCGCCTCGGGCACGGTCTGCGTCGTGTTGACCGGCTCATACGGGCCACCAACGCCGCCCTGTGCGATGATCCGCTCGGGCGCGAGGCCCAGACGGCGGAAATGGTCGGCGGTGCGCAGATAGCGCCGTTCGGCGACATAGCGGACGCGGACGGCAAGTGCTGCCTGACGCGCTTCGGCGCGCGTCAGCGGCGCCACGACATCGGCGGCAGCGGCCGTCGTCGCGGCATCGAGCGTCGGCGTGTTGAGTGCGAGGTTGGTGTTACGCGCGCCCGACAGCACGGCGGCGATCAGCGCCTGACGCTGTTCGATCCGTGCGGCGTGCACTTCTGCGGCATGCTTGATGCGATCGACCTTGACCTGCATCGAGGCGAGTTCGTGACGCAGCGCGTCGAGCTTGGCTTCAGGCGATTTCGGCGTGCCCAGCGCGCCCGTCATCTGCACCGCACCCGCGGCGGCATGGACAACGCCGTAAGCCGAAAAGCAAAGGGTGATCCCCGCAACACCCGCCAGCGCGGCCTGGGTGCGGCCAGCAATGCTGAATCGGCGCAGGTCACGCCCATCATGAAAGATGAAGTCACGGGTCTTAAAGCTTGCCCGGAATTGCGACACGGCATGCGCAATTTGCTTCGAATCAATCGTGACCATTTGTCCCCGACGCTAGGTTGCGATGCCGCCCGACACCTGAATATCGTGCGCGCAGCCCCTCCGGCGCATCGACCACCCTGCTTTGGCCGAACGATGTTGGTTGCGGCAATAGCCGTGTCACAGCTCTGGGATAGGCTGAACGCTCGGCGCGGCGAGTCGTTCAATCGGGGTTAAGTTTCCCGAATCGTTCCGCGCGCGCAATCAACCGAGTCAATGGTTATTAACCATTTGTCGCGCGTCGGTGATTCGGCGCCGCAGGATTTTGCAATTCAGCCGAGCGCGCGCACCGCCGCCAACACCTCGGCGGCATGGCCGGGCACTTTAACTTTGGGCCACGCGCGCACCAGCGTACCCGCCGCGTCGAACAAGTAGGTCGACCGCTCGATCCCCATATATTTCTTGCCGTACATGCTCTTTTCGACCCAGGCGCCGAACGCTTCCATCACTTCGCCCTCGGCGTCGGTCGCAAGCGTGACTTTCAGATCATATTTGGCGGCGAATTTCTGGTGTTTGGCCGGGGTATCCTTCGACACGCCGACCACCTTGGCGCCCAGCGCGGCAAAGGCATCGGCATCGGCGCTGAAATCCTGCGCCTCGCGCGTGCAGCCGGGGGTGTCGTCTTTCGGATAGAAATAGAGCACCAATGGCGCGCCGACGAAGCTCTTCAGCGGCAAATCGCTGCCGTCGCTTGCGGTCAGCGTCAGATCGGGGAGCGTCGCGCCTTCAGTCAGGGCCATGTCGGTACCTTTCAATCGCCTGTTGCCAGCTATCGCGCACTTCCTGCCGCGTCGCGTCGATCAGCGCAACCAGCGCGGCCCAGTCGCCAGCCCCCATCGCGGCAACGATCAGCGCGCGTGTCGCCTCGCCCGGCAGGGCGCCATCGGGCGCGACGAGCCGCGTGATCACCAGCAACCGGGTCAGCATGTCGTGCGCCGCGCGCAACTGGGGCGGTAGCAGGCGCGCCATCACCAGCTTATCAATCGCCCCGCCCAAATTCGGGTCGAAGCCCTTGCCCGCCGCGAGTTGCGTGAGGTGAACCGTGAATTCCAGATCGACCAGCCCACCCGGCAGCAGCTTGACGTCGAGCGGCCCGGCGGGCGGCTTATGCGCCGCGATATCGGCGCGCATCTTTTCGGCATCGGCGGCGAGATCGCGCTGTGGCCGCGCGCCGCCCAGCACATCGTCGATCACCACCTGCGCTTCGGTCTGCGCCGCTGCTGACCCGAACAACGGCCGCGCACGCGCCAACGCCATATGCTCCCAGGTCCAGGCCGCCTCGCGCTGATAGCGCGCGAACCCCGTCATCGACACGACCAGCGGCCCTTGCGTCCCTGACGGGCGCAGCCGTGTGTCGATGTCATAGAGCGGCCCGGCCGGAGTCGGCACCGACAGCGCCGCCGTCAGCCGCTGCGCCAGCCGATTATAGTAGAGCACCGCGCCAAGCGGCCGCGCGCCATCGGACTCCGCCGCATAATCGCCGGTGAACACGTAAATTAGATCCAAATCGGATGCATGTGTCAGCACCCCGCCCCCGAGCCGCCCAAGCGCCAGAATGACCAGCTCGCTGCCCGGCACCCGACCGTGCACGCCTGCAAATTCGGCAATCGTCGCCCGCGCGATCACGCCAATCGCGGATTCAGCTACGCGCGCATAGCTTGCCGCCACCGCAAGCGGATCGGCAGCATGCGCGACGATCTGCACGCCGAGCGCGAAGCGATGCTCGCCAACCACCCGGCGCGCCTGGTCGAGCACGGCCTGATAATCGGCATCGCGTTCGCGCGGCATCATCTGCACCGCCAGCGCAGCGACATCACCGACGGGATCGAGCGCGCTCGCATCGAGCAACGCATCGAACAATTCGGGCCGCCGCCCCAGTGCATCGGCAAGCGGCGGCGCGTGGCTGAGGATCGCCGCCAATAGCGCTGCAAGCGCTGGCTGGGCTTCGAGCAGGCGGAAGAAATTGATCGCGCTCGATAGCTTCGCGAGAATCCGGTCGAGCCGGAGCACCGCCTCGGCCGGGTCAGCGGCTTGGCCGAGCGCGCGCACCAGCCCCGGCAGCACCGCTTCGAGCGCCGCACGCGCCGCACCGCTGCGCAACGCCGGATAGGCCCCCGCACGCCACTGCGCGATCCGCTCGATCGCGCGATCGACCGTGTCGGCGGCAAACCCCGCGTCGCGTAGCATCATCGCGAGGGTCGCCGGGTCCTGCGACAGGCCCGGCGCGGCATCGGGCTCAAGCGCTGCGTAAACGCGCTCGGTATGCGCGACATGCGGTGCGAGCAGCGCGAGCAAGGCCGCACCATCCGGCAGGCCGTGCAGCGCCGCCAGCGACTCAAGCGCCGCCCCGGCAGGCAGCGCATGCGTCTGCCGGTCGTCGACCATCTGTGCGCGGTGCTCGATCGTGCGATAGAGCCTATAGGCCGTGCTGAGCGCCGCTGCGTCATCGGCATCGATCCAGCCATGCGCGGCCAGTGCCGCCAGCGCATCGCGAGTCGCTGGCACCCGCACCGCCGGATCGCGCCCGCCGTGGATCAGCTGGTGAATCTGCGCGAAAAATTCGACTTCGCGAATGCCACCGCGACCGCGCTTCAGATCATAGCCGGGGCCGAGCGCTTGCCCCTGCGCATGATGATCGCGGATCCGCTTCGAAATCGCGCGAATCTCGCCGATTGCGCCGAAATCGAGCGCGCGCCGCCAGACGAACGGCTTGATCGCGGCGAGGAACCGTTCGCCCAGCGCGATATCGCCCGCCGCCGCCCGCGCGCGAATAAAGGCGGCGCGCTCCCACGCGAGCGCCGCCGATTCATAATGCGAGATCGCCGCGTCGATCGGCAGCACGATCGGCGTAATCTCGGCCGAGGGGCGCAGCCGCAGATCGACCCGCAGCACATAACCATCGGCGTCGCGTGCTTGCAGCAACTCGATCACGCGACGACCGATCCGCACCGCCGCCTCCTCGGGCGCTTCGCGCGGGCGCGCGGGCAAGGTCGCCGGATCGAAGATCAGGATCGGGTCGATGTCCGACGAATAGTTGAGCTCATGGCTGCCCTGTTTGCCGAGCGCGATTGCCGCAAAGCCGACCGGTGGTGCACCCGGCGTCCGCTCGGCGATCGCCGCGCTGATCGCGGCGTCGAGCGCGTAATCGGCAAAATCGGTCAGTGCCCCCGTCACCACCGTCAGATCGATCACCCCGGCAAGGTCACCAATAGCCACCGCCAGCGCCAGTCGTCGCCTCGCCCGACGCAGCGCGGTGCCCGTCGGCGCGTCGGTCTCCGCCAACCACAGGCTTGCAAAATCGGGCAGTTCGCCGCGCGCAAAGCCCGCCGTCAGATCCGCTTCCCGGTCGAGCAACTGCGCGAGGAACGGCGCATGCGCGCGCGCGCGAACCACTGCACTGGCCAGATTGTGCACAATATCGCCGTCGATCATGCGCGCTGGTGTGCGACGAGTCGCGGCAAAATACGGCATCCATTCTGCAAAGATGGCAACAAATCCAAGGTTAGGCCGTTATCAGCAGCATGTCGAACCCGCCCGCCATCGCAAAGGTCAAGCACAGCGAGGCGAGGATGTTGGTCCGCGCACCCCGCAGGGGAGATGCGATGTCATCCTCGCTGTCGGCTGCCTTTGAGTGCGCGGACGGCCTGCCGGACGACTGGCAAGCGCTGCTGGTCCAGCTCGATCAGGAAGCACCGCGCGTTCAACGCTGACGGCTGAGCTTATCGACGTCGCCCATGATCGACTCAAGCGCCGATTGGCCATCGGGAATGCTGTGCGACCGCCGCGACGGCAGCGTCCCATTGGTCAGCAGTGCTTCGAGCGCGACGCGCCCCCGCGCAACCCGGCTCTTGATCGTCCCGACCGCGACGCCGCAGATTTCGGCCGCTTCTTCATAAGCAAAGCCGCCCGCGCCGATCAGGATCAGCGCCTCGCGCTGCGGCTGCGGCAAATGCATCAGTGCGCGCTGCATGTCGCCGAGTTCGACCTGCTTGTCCTGGCCGGCAGGCGCCGCAAGAATCCGGTCGGCGACCAGATCGTCCCACTCGCCGCGAAAGCGCGACCGGCGCATCTGCGAGAGATACAGATTGCGCAGGATGATGAAGGTCCAGGCGCGCATGTTGGTGCCCGCCTGAAAGCGCGCGCGCGCGGCCCAGGCCTTCATCAGCGTTTCCTGCACCAGATCATCGGCCAGATCGCGGCTGCCCGACACCGACCGGCCAAAGGCGCGCAGGTGCGGAATCACTTGCGCCAGTTGCGCCTTGAATTCGGCATCGGGCAGCGCAACGCGCTCGTCGGCGGGCCCGACGGCCACAAATTCGTCCTGCTGATCAGAATCGCTCATGCCGCTCCAATCGCAATATCCGGCGCAAAGCAGCCGTTCAAAGGAAGGGTCGCCCCGCCAATCGTCACCCGCCCCGGCTCCATGCTCAGCGCAGCAGCAGCCACGCGAAGATGACGAGTACCAGCGAGATGCCAAGCACATAGCGCGTCACATGCGGGGTCACGCCACCGCGCGCGTCTTCGGTGCTGATATGGGGGGTAGGATTGCGTTCAACCATAGCCCCCCAACGCAGCAAAGCCGTTTTGGGTCCGTCCCGATTTTATGCGCGCGTCAAACCGTCGGCAGCGTGGCTTCGTCGAAGAACAGCGCCTGGCTGATCGCCGCCTTCACGGTCGATCGCTGGAACGGCTTGGTGATCAGGAAGGTCGGCTCAGGCCGCTCGCCGGTCAGCAGCCGTTCGGGGAAGGCGGTGATGAACACCACCGGCACCTGAAACTGCGCGAGAATGTCCTTGACCGCATCGATGCCCGAGCTGTCATCGGCAAGCTGGATGTCGGCCAGCACCAGGCCCGGGCGGTCGGCCAGCGCGGACGCCACAGCTTCGTCACGCGTGACAGCCACGCCCGTCACGTCATGCCCCAGGTCGCGCACGATCGTTTCGATATCCATCGCAATGATCGGCTCATCCTCAATGATCAGCACGCGCGCGCGGGTCTGGCTCTCGATTTCGGCGAGCGCCTCCGAGACCAGATTCTCGACCTCGTCGACCTCGACCTCGATCAGATAGGCCGCATCCTCGGGCGCGAACCCTTCCATCGCGGTCAGCAGCAAGGCCTGACGCGACAGCGGCGTCATCCGCGCGAGCCGCGCGCGCGCAATCGCTTCGTGGTCACCGCTGGGCATGCCGCCGATATCAGGGGCGTCGTCGAAATTGGCCGACGCCCAAATGCCCTGAAACATCCGGTACAGCCCCAGCCGGGGATCGACCTCGCCCGGAAACTGGTCGGGCGCGGCCACAATCGCTTCGAGCGTGGCGCGGACATAACGGTCCCCCTGCGCCTGGCTGCCGGTGAGCGCGCGGCCGTAGCGCCGCAGGAAAGGAAGATGCGGAGCGAGCTGTTGTCCAAGCGACATAATCGTCAATTTCTCCCTGACCGAGCGCGCCTTGTGAAAGCGGCGCACCCCCGTTGCAATGCGTTTCGCGATGCCCACACAATCGACCCACCGAATCGATTTGTGTTTTTGCATCGGACACGGAACTATCGACGCGCTCTTTGGTTTCATTGCTCTGGCCGAACTCCACGCCAAAGGTGGCGCGCGCCGGTTCGGCGGCATCCCGCCGGGCGATGGTTCCGGTCCATTTTGGGGGACGAGTTCGTTGGTAACTGACAGTGGCCCGCCACAAAAGCCGCCCAAACGCCGGACGGCAACGCAGCAATCCGAAGATCATGACATGGGACAATCGCTCCGGTCGGTCTATCAGGCCGCTGTCGAGGAACCGATCCCGCTGGAGCTGCTCGATCTGCTCAGCAAACTCGATTAATGCCGCGCGATGGATGCGCCCCCTGAAGAAGAGCGGCGGGGGTGGCGGCTGAACCGCTTCCTCTCGGCCCTGCCGACCGGGGCCAAGTTGTTCCTGATTTTGAGCGCGGCGTTGCTGCCGCTCGCGCTGATCGCGCTGTTTGCCGCGCAGCAGACGACGCGGCTCGCTGATACTGAAACCCGCTCGCAACTCCGTGTCGCCGCGACTGAAAGCGCGCATGCCCTGGGCATCGAGCTGATCGGCGACATGACCGCGCTCAGGGTCGCACTCGAAGCACTCGACGCCGACCCGGCCGATGCGCCGAGCTGCGCGCGCGTGCAGGGCGTGTTTGCCGAGCAGCTTGCGAGTGGCGCGCGCTTCTCGATCAGCGATCGCGCCGGGCGTGTGCTGTGCGGCACGACACGCCTGCCGCCGATTCCGATCAGCGCACCGACGCCGGGTGGCCCGCTGGCGGTGGGTATCGCCCCGCAGGCCGGGCTGGCGCTCGCGATCACCGCGCCGAGCGGTCGTCTTCGCGCGACTGCGGTCTTTCCCGCGACCGCGCTGGCGCAGATTGCCCGGCCGAGCGGCTTTGTGCCGCCCTATGGGGCAGTGTTGGTCCACGCCAATATGCGGCTGCCGCTTGAAGCCATGACCGGTCTCGGCCCGCTCGACCGGACCGAGACGATTGGCGTGCCGGTGAGTGTCGATGGCTTGCTGTTCGAAATGAGCACACGCAGCGCGCCGATCTCATCGCCGCTGATCGTCGCGATGCTGCTGCCGCTGTTGATGTGGGCGGCAGCGGCGGGGATCGGCTGGTTCGTTGTCGACCGGCTGCTGATCCGCCCCTTGCGCGACCTGCGCATCCGCGTCGCAACCTATGTGCCGGGGCAGGAAATCGATTCGGCGGAAGCGCGCCAATCGCCCGCGCAGGAAATCCGCGAGCTGGGGGAGACATTCCGCGCGATCAGCCGCACCGTCGCCTCGCACGAGGCGGGGCTTGCCGAGGGACTGGTGCGCCAGACCGCGCTGACCCGCGAAGTCCATCACCGCGTCAAAAACAACCTGCAGGTGATTTCCAGCCTGATCAATTTCCACTCGCGCGGTGCGGCGAGCGCCGAGGCGAGCGCTGCCTATGCCTCGATCCAGCGCCGCGTCGACGCGCTTGCGGTGGTCCATCGCAACCATTTCGCCGAAATCGATCAGGGGCGCGGGCTCAGCCTGCGCTCGGTGATCGGCGACCTCGCGTCGAACATCCGCGCGACCGCGCCCGAAGGATCGGGGCTGTCGATCGCGCTTGATTTGGATTCCTGGCTCGCGACGCAGGATGTTGCGACGGCTGTCGCTTTCCTGCTCACCGAGCTGATCGAGCTGGCGATGCGCGTGCAGAGCGATGCCGCGATCCGGCTTTCGCTCAAGCCCGGCGATGCGGCGGGCAAGGCGGTGGTGCGAATCAGCTCCCCAGCGCTGGTCGACAGTGACCGCCTCCACACCGAGCTGGGCGAAGGCTATGGCCGCGTGGTCGAGGGCTTGTCGCGGCAGCTCCGATCAAAGCTGCACCACGACCCGCTGGTGGGGGCGTTTGAAATTCCGGTCAACATCACCGGCCGCGACTGAGCGCCCCGTTCGACCGCCCGTAAGAAGAGTCGAAAAAATGTGCGGTGGGCCGGGAACCGCTTGTCCCGATCATCGTTTTATACTTCGGATAGCGATACTTGCCCCCCCGCTCTCGCTATCCACAACCATGGGCCCGGACGCGCAATCCCCTCCCCCCGGTGGCGCGTCCGGGTCTTAATTTTTCCCTTGTCCTTGGGTCGGCGCGCCTAGGGTCAAAACCCAATCAGCCTCTTGAAAATATGCAGATAGGCTGATTCAAAGGGCTTCCACGGCAGATGGAGGTT
>JAIETY010000029.1 GCA_019744885.1 Sphingomonas sp. | reverse complement strand
CGATCACAAGAAGCAGGAAGCTGAAGGCGGCGGTTGAGAGCTTCTGGCGCAAATTGCCTCCTCGCGCTGGCATTGCCAGCACCGCAAAATCGGGGCCGCTCCCTCGTCCGGAGCGGCCCCAGGGGGTTAGAACGAGACGCGGATGCGCCCACCGATCAGGCGTGGATTGGTGAAGAACCGCGTATTGCTGAACTGGCTGACGAGCAACCCGGCCGCGACGGTGTTGTCCGTTAGGTTGTTCACAAACGCCTCGATCCGGACATCGCCGATCGTATAACCGGCCGCGACATTGACCAGATAATAGGACGGAATGCGATCGTTGAGCGATTCGCGTGGCGTGCGCACCGGGGGCGTGCCCACCAATGGCGGGTTAAAGTCGATCGAGTTGAAGATCGTTGCAAAACTCGAAGAGCGCCACGATACGCTAACCAACCAGTCAAATGCCCCGCCCTTTGGACCCACCTTAATGACTTGGGCGAGTGATGCATTCAGCTGGAAACGCGGCGTATAGGGCAGGCGCCGCCCGGTAATCGGCCGCGCCGATGAATCGACGCCGCCCGCGACATCGGCCTGGAAACGGAAATCCTGAACCGGCTCGGCGGACTTTACCCGTCCTTCAAGCCACAGGAAATCGGTGCCGAACTTGAAATTGCCCGGCAGGATGATCGACCCGCTCCCCTGGATACCATAGGTTTCACTATTCGCCGCGTTGTAGGTAAATGACACGACCTGATTTTGGTTGAAGTTGTTCGGCACGTTCTGCGGGCCGGCCACGTTGATGAGCGGACTGTTAGGGTCGTTGGGGTTGGAGCGCAATTGTGCCACGATCGACGCGACACCGAGCAGCGCGGTCAATTGCTGGTCTCTGTAATCATTGTAGAACGCAGACAGATTAAGCGTCGCCCGTCGCCCAAAGACTTGAAACTCGTTCTTGGACCCGATTTCGAACAACGTAACCTGCTCCGGCCGGAAGAACGGCGCCGGACCAAGCGAACCGAGGTTGTCGTTGAAGCTTGCGGCCTTGTGACCGCGGGACACCAGGCCGTAGACCAGGTTTTCCGGTGCCAAATCATATTCCAGTCGTACACGCCAATCGACGAAGCTGCTGTTGATCCGTGCAGCTTGGTTATTGATGGTGTTTGCGATGAAGTTGTACGTGAAATTGCCGTTCGCCTGGCAGACAAAGTTGCCTACCGTGATACAGCCTCCGCCCGGCGCAAAGCCGAAGTTAGGGTTGGAGATGTTCGCCGGATTGGCCGTAATTCCCTGGATGGCGTTGGCGAAGGCGATCGGGATCGTGTCCCGGGCGCCAAACCTGCGGACACCATTCAGATAAAAGGCAAGTTGCTCGCCCGTGGTGATGTTGCCGTCACCATTTTGATCAGGGTTGAAGAGCGTACGATTTGTGTTGAACTCAAACCCTTCGGTCCCAATCCGGAAGAACCCGCAGCAATCGAAATTGGCAGCGCCACCGCCGAAAAAGTGGCGCGAAATGACGCCCGTTCTCGATTTCGTGTCGTTGGTATAGCGAATACCCCCCGTTACCCGAAAGTTGCTATTGATTGAATAGGTACCATCACCATAAAACGCATAAACTTCGCTTTTGGTTTGGGTGTTGAATTCCTGTCCCTGAAAGAAGGAGTTGAAATCCGCGACACCGCTTGAAAAAGTGGTCTGCTGTTCGGTAAAATAGTTACCACCAGCGGAGTATTTGAACGGCTCGGTGTCATTAAAGAACCGCAATTCGTGGTAGTTCGACAATGAACTGTTGCGACTGATGCCACGCGAAAAGTTGTCAATGTTGCGGATGGCATCCGGCCCGGTGTATAGAATTCGCTGAAAATCAGGGAATGCGACACCGGATGGGCCAGCGCCATCGGATCCAAATCGCAGGTCGCGATGGCTGCCAACATACTGAACGTTGAAAAGGCCGTCCGTCTTGTAGGTTATCTTGCCGCGGATACCGCCATGTTCGGTAAAATATTGCTCGCCGATCGGCCCGGTCAGGATGTCACGCGGATTTTGCACCGCCGCAACGGCGTTAGCGAAACCGGCGGGGGCAGCCGTTGGCCCCAGAAAGATCGAGAAGTTCGATCCGTTAAACCCGGTCGAATCCTGAAAGTTATAGTCGCCACCGATCAGGATGCTGAGCTGGTCGGTCGGCTCGATCAGAAGTTGCGCACGCACGCCGCGATTTTCGTCCGCATAGGGCGCGGCTACATCGGGGAAGAGGCCAACGTTGCGGTAATAGGAACCATGCCGGTCATAGCTGCCCGAAATGCGCAGTGCCGCCTTGTCACCGAACGGAATGTTGACAACACCGCGAATGCTCCGCTGATCGAAATTGCCGACACCACCTTCGACGACACCGCTGAACTTGCCGAGCTGCGGCGCCCATGAGATGAAATTGAGCGAACCCGCCGAGGCATTGCGTCCGCGCAGCGTACCCTGCGGACCAAAATTCACTTCGACCGCCTTCAGATCGAAATAAGCGTTGGCGAGGCCCTGAACGCGCGGGACATAGACGTCGTCGAAATGGGTGGCGACGTTGGGATCACCCAGCTCGGTATTCTGGTTGGTGCCGATGCCGCGGAGCGCGACGTTGATCGCACCGCCGAAGTTCTGCACGCGCAACCCCGGCAGGACGTCGTTGAGATTTTCGATGTTCGCGATGCCGACCCTCAGCAGCGCGTCGGGGGACAGCACAGCCGCCGTCCCGGCATAATTCTGGAGCGATTGCTCGCGGCGATCGGCGGTGACGACAACGTCAGCCGATTGGTCATCTTCAGGCTTGGCCTCAGCAGGCTGTGCGGGCGGCGTAGCGGGCTGGGTCTGCTCCGCGGGGTCCGCGGGCTTGGTCTGCGCCATGGCAGGTACACAAAACAACGTCGTTGCGGTGCCGACCAGCAGCCAATGAACAGGCTTTTTCATGCACTCCCCCTTTTGAAGACAATTTGATGCGAATTCCTGCGACTCGCTTACGGTTTTCTTGGCGCAATTTGTGAAGGTTCACAATCAAAAAAGTGAGCGTTCACAAATTGCGTTCGGCTTGGTATTGCACCGTTACGGCGCCGCTGACGCGCTGCAAAATTCCGGGGCAGTGCAGGCATCAGACCCGTCATGCTCAGGGTCGCACGGCATGCGATAATGGCCGGCGGGACGGGAGCGAGGAAGCGGATGGGCGCGTTAAGACGGCAGGGGGGCTGGCTGGCGGCGGTGCTGCTGATGGTGCTGGCGCCCTCCATGGCGCACGGCGCGATCCGTTATGACTCCCGGACCCGGATCTTCCGGCTTGATTCGCGCGATACCAGCTATGCCTTTCGCATCGGCGCCGATGGCAAGCTGCGCCCGCTATACTGGGGCGCGCGCCGCGATGATGCGATGTCCTTTCCCGCGGCCGCCGCCGATCCGCCGCCCGGCGATGTCGCGTCAAGCCAGGCTGCGCAGGAATATGCCGGGCAGGGCGGGGGGCTCGACCGCGAACCAGGCCTCAAGCTCGCCTTTGCCAATGGCAACCGCGATCTGGTGCTGCGCTATGTGTCGCATGAGATCGCCGAGAACGGGCTGACCGTGCGGCTGGCCGACATCAACGAAGCCGTTGCGGTCGAGCTGCATTATGCGATCGATGAGGCGACCGGCATTCTCGCGCGCTCGGCGACGGTGATCAACCGGACAGGCGCGCCGGTGCGGATCGATCAGATGATGGCCGCATCCTACACGCTGCCAAAGGCCGATGGCTATCGCATGCGCTATCTGACCGGGCGCTGGACGGGCGAATTCAGCGTGCGCAGCCGCACGGTCGATGGCGCGGCGACGGTGCTGGAAAGTCGTAACGGCAATACCGGGCACCAGTCCAACCCCTGGCTCGCGCTGACAAGCGATGCCGCCGCCGATGAGGAACATGGCGCGGTGTGGTTTGCGGCGCTGGGATGGAGCGGTAGCTGGCGCATCGTCACCGAACAGGACGACAACGGGTTGGTCCGCGTGACCGGCGGATTTAACCCTTACGACTTCGCCTATAGCTTGCGCCCCGGCGAACAGCTTTCGTCGCCGATCTTTTATGGCGGGTTCGCGCCAGCCGGCTTTGGTGATGCGTCGCGCAGGATGCACCGCTTTCAACGCGCGCAGATCTTGCCGCGCCGGGGCGGCAAGCTGCCGTTGCGCAAGGTCCTCTACAATAGCTGGGAAGCCACGCTGTTCGACGTGAACGAGGCCGGGCAGATCGCCTTGGCCGACAAGGCAGCCGCGCTGGGCGTCGAGCGCTTCGTGATCGACGATGGCTGGTTCGGCAACCGCAAGGACGATCGCTCAGGCCTGGGCGACTGGACCGTCAATGCGGGCAAATTCCCGAACGGGCTGGGCAAGGTGATCGCGCATGTTCACCGTCTGGGCATGGAATTCGGGCTGTGGGTTGAACCCGAAATGGTCAATCCCGACAGCGATCTCTACCGCGCGCACCCCGATTGGGTGGTGCATTTTCCCGACCGTCCCCGCTCGCAGACGCGCAACCAGCTCGTGCTCAATCTCGCGCGGCCCGATGTGCGCGATCATGTGCTGGCGGTGATGGACCGGTTGCTGCGCGACAACCGGATCGATTTCATCAAATGGGACCATAACCGCAATCTGTCGGAGCCGGGCTGGCCCGGCCTCGCTGCGGCTGATCAGCAGCGGCTCTATGTCGATTATGTCCGCAACCTCTACTGGATTTTCGCTGAGTTGCGGCGGCGGCACCCAAATGTCGAATTTGAATCCTGCGCAAGCGGGGGCGGGCGCGTCGATCTGGGCATCATGGCGCTCACCGATCAGATGTGGGTGTCCGACAACACCGATCCGTTCGATCGGCTGGCAATTCAGGACGGCTTTACGCAAGGCTATTCACCCGCCGCGATGATGGCGTGGGTGACGGGATCGCCGAGCTGGACGAGCAGCCGGGCCACGTCACTGCGTTATCGCTTCCTGTCGGCGATGCAGGGCGGGCTGGGCATCGGCGACCGGGTCGATCGCTGGACAGCGGCGGAAACCGCTTTGGCACAGCAGATGATCGCCGATTACAAAATGATCCGCGCGACGGTGCAACAGGGCGATCTGTACCGGCTGATATCGCCGTCGCGTGGTGCCGGGCGCAGCGTCACGCTATCGGTGTCGGCGGATCGGCAACAGGCCGTCCTCTTCAGCTTCAGCCATCAGACCAAAGTCGATGCACCAATCATGTTGCGCGGGCTCGACCCGGCGAAAATCTATCGCGCGCGGATGATCGGCGGTGATCCGCTGCCCGACGGCGTGCGAGCCGAAGCGAGCGGCGCGATGTGGATGACACAAGGCGCCAAAATTCCGATGTCGGGTGACTATCAGGCCGCCGCTTTGGTGTTGGAGGCGGTATCGTGACCGTCGCTATGCCTTTCAGAAAGAAACAACGATGCTAGATACCGCCGACATGCAGCAGGCTGATCCATCGCGCCGCGCGATATTGGGGATTGGCGCTGCGGTTGCCCTTGTAGGATCGGTTGCCATGCCTAAGCCCGCCGCCGCCGCCGACTGGCCGCCACCAAATCCGCTCGCCAACGGCCGCCCCGCGCCGGACAGGCGACGGTTCCGCAGCCGCGCCGTCGATGCAGCGATCGACCGGATCCACGCCAAGCTCGACCAACCCGGCAAGCCGAGCAAGCTCGCGACCCTGTTCGACAATTGCTATCCCAACACGCTCGACACCACCGTCTTCCCCGACATGATCGACGGGCGGCCGGACACGTTCGTTATCACCGGCGACATTGATGCGATGTGGCTGCGCGACAGTGCCGCGCAGGTCGAGCCCTATCTCCGCTTCGCTGCCGAGGATGCGCCGCTGCGCCAACTGATCGCGGGTGTGATCAATCGCCAGACCAAATGCGTGCTGATCGATCCTTACGCGAACGCCTTCAACCGTGGCCCCACCGGATCACCCTGGGCCAATGACAAGACGGAGATGAAGCCCGAGCTGCACGAGCGCAAGTTCGAGGTGGATTCGCTGTGCTACACGATTCGGCTTGCGCATGGTTTCTGGAAGGCGACGGGCGACACGTCATGCTTCGACGCCGAATGGCAGCGCGCGACCCGATTGATCGTCGCCACGCTGCGGGTGATGCAGCGCAAGCATGGCCTTGGTCCTTATCATTTCCAGCGCGTCACCGACCGCGCGCAGGACACCGCGCCCAACAACGGCTTTGGCGCGCCGACCCGGCCGGTTGGCCTGATCGCCTCGCTGTTCCGCCCCTCCGATGACGCCTGCGTGTTTCCGTTCCTGATTCCGTCGAACATGATGGCCGTGGTCGCGCTGCGGCAACTCGCCGAGATGTACCGCGTGATCATCAAGGATACAGTCTTCGCGGCCGAGGCCGAAGCGTTTGCGGCCGAAGTCGATGCTGCGATCAAGGCGCATGCGATCGTCGATCATCCCCGCCATGGCCGCGTCTATGCGTTCGAGGTCGATGGCTATGGCAGCCAGTTGCTGATGGACGACGCCAATGCTCCCAGCCTGATTTCAGCACCTTATCTCGGCTACTGCCGGGCGAGCGACCCGGTGTATCGCAACACCCGCGCGATGCTGCTGAGCAACGACAATCCCTGGTATTTCAGCGGCAAATATGCCGATGGCATTGGCAGTCTGCACACCATCCCCGGCCATATCTGGCCGCTGGCCATCATCATGCGCGGGTTGACGAGTACCGACGCGGGCGAGATCGAAGCGACGCTCCGCCATCTGGTCGCCAGCGACGGGGGCACCGGCTTCATGCACGAAGCCTTTGACAAGGATGACCCCAGCAACTTCTCCCGCCCCTGGTTCGCCTGGGCCAATGGCCTGTTTGGCGCGCTGGTGTTGAAGGTGCACGACACCGTCAACCGGCGTCGGCACGGATCAGCTTGATGTCGCGATCCGCCGCCCAGCTGTGGACATCGTCGCGGCGCAAGGCCGTTGCCATAAGCTCCGGGAACTGATCGGGCGTACAAGCGAAAACGGGGACGCCGAGTGCGGCGACGCGACCGGAGAGCGCGGGATCATAGGAGGGGCGGCCCGTATCAGTCAGCGCCAGCAGGACAATGACA
Source organism: Sphingomonas sp. (assembly GCA_019744885.1). GTDB lineage: Bacteria > Pseudomonadota > Alphaproteobacteria > Sphingomonadales > Sphingomonadaceae > Sphingomonas. The sequence continues at coordinate 19,895 of JAIETY010000029.1, read as the reverse complement.
TTCACGCCGATAGCCACCAGCCGCGCGATGCGCGTGACCAGATCATGGGCGTCGCCGCCTTCATACATGTCGGAAATCAGGATGAGATGTGTTTTCGACGGTCGTTCGATCTTGTCCGCACAATAGGCGACAGCGCGATTGATGTCGGTGCCGCCGCCGAGCTGGATGCCGAACAGGACATCGACGGGATCGGCAAGGTCCTCGGTCAGGTCCACGATTGCGGTATCGAAGCAGACGAGCCTGGTCGACACTACCGGCAACGATGCCATGACAGCGGCAAAAATCGATGCGTAGACCACCGATGTCGCCATCGATCCCGATTGATCGACACACAGCACGACCTCGTCGAGGTCGGCGATCCGCCGCTGTTGGCGCATGAAGCCAATCAGCGTTTCAGGCACAATGGTGCGCTGTTCGGCCTGGTAGTGGCGCAGATTGGCGCGGATCGTGCGCGGCCAGTCGATATCGGCAAAGCGCGGTCGGTTGGTCCGGCGCGACCGGTCGAGCGCGCCGCGGATCGCCTCGGCCGTGCGGCGTTCGAGGCGTTCCATCAATTCGGCGACAACTTTCCTGATGACGATCCGTGCGGTTTCCTTGGTCTTTTCCGGCATCACGCTGCGCATGCTGACCAGATCGGCGACAAGGTTCACATCGGCCTCGATCGTCGCGAGCAATTCGGGCTCAAGCAGCATCTGGCGCAGTCCCTTGCGCTCGAACGCGTCCTTCTGGATCACCTGAACAACGGGCGTCGGGAAGAATTCGCGGATATCGCCCAGCCATTTCGCGACGCGCGGCGCGGAGCCGCCAAGGCTGCCTTTGCCCTTCTTCTCATCGTCGTCGTAAAGCGCCGAGAGGGCCGCTGCCATCCGCCGATCTGGTTCGGAAAGCTCGACTGCGTCTTCGTCAACGCCGAGCGCGAGCGTCCAGCGGCGGGTGCGTTCGGGATCGTCGGTCATTGCGCTGCCCCGGCTGTCATCAGCGCCATCACCCGGTCGAAATGCGCCGGCCACAGCGCCTCGGCGCCCGGCAACAGGCGATATCCTTCGGCGGCCGATTTCGACCGACCGAACAGCGCATCCATCATGCGCCGCCGCTCGGTCTTGTCGAGTGCCGAAAAGACCCGCCGGAAGAGCGGAAGGTTGCTGGTGAAATCGGCCTCATCCAGCGTCATGAGCCAGCCATCGACCGCCGCGCGCAGCGGGCTGTCATGGATCAGCCGTTGCCCGGCGCCGTCGAAGAATCCGTCGAAAAATCCGGCGGCATCGGCGACCGGCGTTCCCGGCGACAACATCCGGACCAGCAGATGCGCAGCGTCATCGGCAGTCAGCAGGTCGGCGGCATACAGCAACCGCGCGGCGACACCGGCAATGACGCGGGTCGTCTGCTGGTGGTCGAGCATCTGGCGCAAGGCCCGATGCCAAGCCTCCGCCACTTCCTGATCCAGCGCGACAAGCTGAATTGCCCCGTCTGCGCCCAAAATGTCGCCTCGGATGGCGGTCGTAGCCTCGGCATCGAGCGCGCGGACCGCATAGGGCAGCGCGAGTGCCGCCTGAACGACGATACGCGGCATCAACGCCGCAAGATGCTCTGCGGCGCCGACCCGCGCTTCGCCATAGCGGACCACATCGGCCATCGGCGGCAGGGCGCGCAGCAGTGCCTGCGCTTCGCTGGTCAGCGCGGCCTTTTGTTCGAGCGCGTCGATGCCGAAGTCGATCGCGACCGGCAGGTCGGCCACCATGGCACCGCGCACCAGCCCGGCAAGCCTGCCCAGATCGGGCTCGGCCCGCATCGCTTCCATGATCCGGCCTGATGCGGCCTCCGCGACGGTCGAGCCGTAGACCAGATGCTCGACGAGCCGCACGGCGAACTCGGGCTCCCAGCACAGGAGCCAGTTTTCACGGAAGGTCCCCCGGCTGCGCCCGGCATCGGTCAGGCGTCCCCAGGGAACATCGAGCGCATTCAGCCGATGAAGCAAGGTGGAGCGGGCAAGGCCGCTCTCGCTGCGCAGATCAAGGGTAAGCTCGCGCTCGAGTGATTCGGGTTTCAGGCGAGTCGCCTTTTGCTGGCGCTGCAGATCCTCCAGCAGCGGCGCGAGTGGCGTGGCCGCCGGGATCGCCCCGACCCCCGATCCGATCAGCAGATCGGCGGCAATCTCGTTCCAGAGCGCCCGCTCGCCAAAGCACATGCAGGCGATGGCGGCATCGCGCAGTTCTTCAAAGCCCGCCGCCGGCCGTTCGCGCAAAGCGGCCAGCGCTGTCCCGAGCCTTTGCGTCTCGATCACCGAGGCGGTCGACACCAAATGTCCCTTGTCGCGCATCAGCCGGGCGATCTGCGCCAGCCAGACCGTTTCCGCCGCCGCCGTGCCATGCGTGTCCCACACATGCTGGCACCAGCCGGGCGCCACCACGCCCGCGCCATAGCCGCTGTCGCGCGCCAGCCGCGGTGTCGTCCACGGTGCCCAGGTCGCCTTGATCCGGGTTTTGCTCCGGCGCTTGAGGATGTCGCGGTCAGCCGCAGCACTGTGTCTGACGACGAGCGCTGGCACATGCCAGGCACCGCACACGACCGCGACGGGGCCTGGGCTGTCCTTGGCCGCCTTGGCAATTTCGAGTCGCATATGCGCCTCCCGCGCGGCCTCGTAAGGCGACAGCCGCGTCGTTTCAGCACGTAGCGCGGTCATGCCATCGGCAACAGCGTCAAACACGGGCTCGGTCGACGCATTCTCCTCGATCACGTCGCGCCACCAGGATTCGCCGTCGTCATACCCCGCCGCGTGCGCGAGCGCGCCGATCGGGTCGCGCGCGATCGGATCGTCAACCGCAGAGTGGGCGTCGCTCAGCGTGCCCTCTTCTTCGGGCGCCAGCCGATCGGCGGCGGGCAGATCGATGAAGCGCGGGGTGATCCCGTGCCGGACGGCCCAGATCACGGCCTGATATTCGGGCGAATATTCCGCAAAGGGGAAGAATGACGCCGTCGCGGGCGCGTCTTCGGCATAGGTCAGCAACGCGACAGGCAGCACCATGTCGGGTGCCGCCAGCATCGGCAGCAGGTCCGAAGCATCGACCGGCCCTTCGATCAGCACACAGCGCGGCTGGAGCGCCTCCAGCGCCTCGACCAGACGCCGCGCCGAGCCGGGGCCATGATGGCGAATGCCGAAATAGGAGACTTCTGCCGGCACGCGCGCTTCCTAAAGCTGATCGCTCAGCGCAGCGTAATAATCCTCGAACCCGCGCCGCTTTTTCAGGACGGTTTCGAGATATTCGCCAAGCACGATCCGGTCCTGCACCGGGTCCTTGACGACGGCACCGATCATGTTGCTCGCGAGGCTGTCGGCCGTCAGCCGCCCCTCGTTGAAGAACGTCGCCTGGCTGATTCCGCCGACCATCACGGCAATCGCTTCGGCGGAGGACAGTCCGCCCGACGGGGTCTTGAGCGCCACCTTGCCGTCCTCGGTTTGGCCCGATCGCAATTCGCGGAAGATGGCGACCACCCGGGCGATTTCCTCGGTAACGTTTTTGGGTGCCGGCAGGTCGAGGCTTAGCGCCATTTCGCTCACCCGCTTGGTGACGATGGCGACTTCTTCGTGCGCGCTTGCCGGTAACGGCAGCACGACGACATTAAACCGGCGTTTCAGCGCCGATGACAGCTCGTTGACGCCTTTGTCGCGGTTGTTGGCGGTCGCGATGATGTTGAACCCGCGCTTGGCATAGACCGAAGTGTTGAGCTCGGGGATCGGCATCATCTTTTCGGACAGGACCGTGATCAGCGTATCCTGCACATCGCTGCCCATGCGGGTCAGTTCTTCGAACCGGCACAGCTTCCCGCCCTCCATCGCGCGCAGCAGCGGCGTGGCGACGAGCGCCTCGCGGCTGGGCCCATGCGCGAGCAGCTGGGCGTAGTTCCAGCCGTAGCGGATCTGATTCTCGTCGGTCCCGGCGGTGCACTGGATAACGAGCGAGGAGTCGCCCGTGATCGCTGCGGCGAGATGTTCGGACACCCAGGATTTGGCCGTCCCCGGCACGCCGAGCAGCAAAAGTGCGCGGTCGGTCGCCAGCGTCGATACGGCAGTTTCCATCAGGCGCCGATCGCCGACATATTTGGCCGAAATCGCGGTGCCATCGCTCGCTTTTCCGCCCATCAGATAGGTGACCACGGCGCGGGGCGTGAGCACCCACCCGGCGGGGTGATTGCCGGTATCGTCCTTGGCGAGGGCCGCGAGTTCGCTCGCGTAGTTTTCCTCGGCAGATTGTCTCAGCTTTTCGCTCATCCGATGGCTCCTATGGGGGTGAGTGTGGCATTCAGCCTAAGCAGATCGAGGCGTGGTTCGGCCACATTGATGCCTGCGCGCGTCAGTCGGTCGAGCGCCGCCTGAGCAGCGGCTTGCGAAGCGATCAGCCCAAGCGCCTGGACCTCGGCCGTGATGTCCGATCCCGCTGCAAATGCCGCCACAAGCGCGGTTCCCGCATTGGTGTCGATCAGCCCGTCGATGTCGGCCCCGGCATCAATGAACAGGCGAGCGTGACTGAACCGGGCGTGGTTTGATCGAAGGATAAGCTTGGCGACGTGCATCCGCTGGTCCGCGTCGAGGCGATCGCACAGGCGTTGCAAGGCCATGAGGTCGAGGGTCGAACTGCTGGTCAGCCGCGCCAGCATCGCTGCGATAACGGCGTCGCTGGCCGACTGCACCGCCATCGCCTGAAACGCGGCGTCGGCCTGCGGATCGTCGCCGAACGGCCATGCTGCGACGAGGTCGTCGGTGCCAAGCCCCCGTGCGAACGAGGCATAATCGACGCGACTAAATAGTTCGTGCCGCCGTGTGCGTTGTGCCGGGGTTTTGATCGGTAGGGGTGTGACGACACGCGTGCGCCGCAGCAATCCTTTGGTCTCGATCCTGAAAAACGCGACCAGTTCGCTGGCTTCGGCGGTGTCGCTCACGCCGTGACCGAGCCGCGCGAGCAGCCTTGCGGCGTACGCCTTGATCTTGGGCGCGCGATCAGTGGCGAGGCTTTCGAGATAAGGGATATCGGCGGCGGACAGGCCCGTCGCCAGCTTCGCGATCAGCCGCAGCCGGACATCGGCACCTTCGCTTGCCGCTTTGGTGGCCAGCAACGCGCGCGCGGCATCAGGATCGGCGCGGCGCAGCGCGTCAAAGGCAACGCACCGGGCAGCGGGCGCGAAGTCCGACCAATTCGCTTCGGCCAGGACCGCATCGGCATCGGCGCGCGCCGACGATCCGGCGACCCAGTCCTGCAACGGCGCGTACACCGCGGGCAGATCATCGTCGCTTCGCCCCGGTATCCAGTCGGCGGGATGCATCGTGCGGCCGCGCGCCGCGAGCAGGCGCATGAAAGCACTTTGATTGCCCGTCGGCTGCAATGCCTTCAGGCAACGGCGGGCGAGTGCGCGCAGCGGATCAGGCACTGGCGGTATCGCCAGCACCGGCAAATCGGGGAGCGTGTGCAGGGTGCCCGGCGGCGCGGGCAGGACAAGAACGCCAAGGAACTGGCCAGCCACGGCCAGCAACCGCAATTCGGCCTCGTCGCCGCTGAGGGCCTCCTTCCACGCCATCGGCGCATCGGCGACTGCACTGCCTCCGATCGTCCAGCGCGTCAGCACGGGGCTCAGCGTGTCGGAGATCGCTTCAGCCGACACAGTGGACCGTGCCCCACCTGGTTTGCGCCGCCAGCAGGCGCAGATGGTCGTTCGACCAGATGGCTGCCGTGTGCTCGAGATCGGTGGCGCGGATCAGGCCATCAGGCAAATCGGTGACCGGAAACGCCAGGTCGCCCGCCGCCGCGCACCACCATGTTTGCGCGCCATCGTCGACCGCAATCCGTCCCGTCGGCAGCACGATCGGCAAATCCGAAAGCCACGGTTCGCGCTGCAATCCCGCCGAAATCGCTTCGCCGACCGCTTCGGCGGTGGCGGGCCAAGGTCGTCGCGCTTCGGTTGTCAGCCGATCCGAGCGACGAACGAGCAGTGCCCGCAGCGGGTTTTGCGCCGGGTAGAAGGCCAGCTCGCCTTCGAACTGCTCGCCGATCGCGAACGCCGAACCGCGTTTGCCCGCACTCGCCGGAAAATAATCGACCAGCATCGCAAAACGCGGCCCCTCGACCGTGAGGTTGAGCAGCCAGGTCGTCTGCGAGACCAGGCCGTCGCGCCGGGTTTCGATGCGCTCGCCGACGACTTCCCAAAACGCTGTGACCCGCAATGTCGCGGCATTTTCGAGCACCTGATCGCGGGTTTCGGCAGTTGCGACGGCGCGCGCGATTTCAGGATCGTCCGGGTTCGCTCGCCAGGCGCGCGCCAGCAGGACAAGCTTGGACAGTTCGGCAGCGGCATCGCGCACCCGATCTCCCGCAGGCAGCGCCAGCAAGCGCGAGGGCAGCTCGTCGATCCGCCCACCCAGCGCCTGCGCCTTGCCATCGACCATGCGCGCGGCAATCCGGCGACACCGCGCCGTCGCCTCGTCGAGAAACCCCGAAAGACCAAGGCGAAGCTGATCGCCGATCCATTGGTCGAGCGCATCCAGCGCGTCGTGGATGGCCGCGTGGGTTTCGCGTGCGCGTTTTTCGGTTGCGGCTTGGCGGCGGGCTGCCGCCTTCGGGTCGTCAGGCTGCTCTGGGTCGACCGCCAGGGCCGCGCGCATGTCTTTCGTTGCTACCGACGCCGCAGCGGCCGGTGCTGCCGACGTTCCCTTTCGGCGCCGTCCGAGCCATTCGCTTACCCATTCGGGGGTCTCCGAAGCGCCGAAAGCCATCGTGCCGTCGACATGCATCCACAGCATCGCCAGCACATGCTTGCACGGGAACTTGCGCGAAGGACAGGTGCATTTGCTGCCGAGATCGCTGAGATCAGCCATCACGCGGTACGGATTTGCCCCCGATCCTGCGCAGGCACCCCAGAGCAGCGTACCATCACGGCTCGCGCCGACGCCCGACCATCTGCTCGCCTTGGTCAGCCCTGCCGCCGCCTTCAGCGAAGACTGATCGGGCGCGAGGCTCTCAATGGCCGACAGATCGAGGGTCACAATGGCTCGCGATTGTTATTTGCTGCGTCGTCGAGCGTAACGGCCGGGTATTTAAAAGCAATATCAGTTGGTCCGTCGCCGGAAGCGTCAGTTGTTCAGCTTTACCCGTCACATGCCTTCGGCGGGGGCGGTGAGCAAAGCTGGCGAAGGCCAACCGACCCTAGCCGGTTAGAGCAGAGCTTGTCGCTGCGACGTCGACCCTTTATGATCAACCCTGTGATAGCCGCGCCCTATGCCCCGCGTGATCTTGACCCGTCGTGATTGCGCTGGGCGGTTTTGATGCCGCGATCCGGCTTGTTTGCTTTGGTGCCGTTCTTGCTTTGATGGCGGCGCTAGAAGGGGCGCTGCCCCGCCGGACACGGGTGTTGCGACGCTGGCAGCGCTGGCCAAACAACGTCGCGTTGGTCGGCATTGCTACCGTGGCGGTGCGGTTGATCATTCCCTTTGCAGCGATCGGCGTGGCGGCCACGGCCGAGGCGCAGGGTTGGGGGCTTTTGAACCAGTTCGCGCTGCCGGACTGGGTGGAAGTCGCCGCCGCAGTGATGCTGCTTGATCTGGTGATCTACGGTCAGCATGTCGCCTTCCACGCGCAGCCATGGCTTTGGCGGGTCCACCGGACGCACCATAGCGATCCCGATATCGACGTAACGACCGCGCTGCGCTTTCACCCGGTTGAAATCATGCTGTCGCTGCTCGTCAAACTCGTCGCCGTCGGGGTGATCGGCGCATCGCCGCTGGCTGTGCTGATCTTCGAAGTCTTGCTGAACGCGACCGCGATGTTCAACCATGCGAACATTGCCTTGCCGCTGCCGGTCGACGCAGTGGTGCGGCGCTTTCTGGTGACGCCGGACATGCACCGGGTCCACCATTCGATCGATGCCCGTGAAACCAATAGCAATTACGGGTTCAATCTGCCGTGGTGGGATCGGCTGTTCGGCACCTATCGTGCGCAACCTTTAGCGGGCCATCAGGGTATGACGATCGGGCTTTGCGGATTTCGTGCAGGCAGCGATCAACGGATCGACCAATTGCTGGTCCAACCGTTAAGACAAGACGTTGTTGAAGGGGCAGACCATGGATGAACCACTTTCGCCGAACACGCGCGCCAAAGGCTCTGGAAGGCTGGCCCCGCTGGCGTTGATCCTGAGCGGGGGCGGGCTGCTGATGGCAGTTGCCGCCGCAGCCGGGACAGGATCGGGCAGTTTCAGCTTCAAGATCGGGCTGCTGCTGCTGGTGCTTGGTTTTCTGGCGAGCGCTGTCGGTGGTCTGATCGCGATCATTGCCTTGGTGTTGGGACGCCGCAGGGACGAGCCGAACAGCCGCATGCCGCTGATTGCGCTGGCGATTGCGCTGGTGTTCGGCGGTTATTTCATCGCACAGCTTTCAACCGCGATGAGCGTGCCGCCGATTCATGATGTTGCCACCAATCTTGCCGATGTGCCGCAGTTCACCACGCTGCCGGTCCGCGCGGATAACCTCGCCAATATCCCCTCGGGCGGTGACGCGGCACTCGCCGCGATGCCCCCGGCGGCACGCTGGCAGGCGATCCACCGCAAAGCTTACGGCGATCTCACGACCCTTCACCTGCCGCTCGATACAGCCAAAGCGATGGACCGGGCGACACGGCTGGTGCAGTCGCGCGGCTGGGTAATTGCCAAGCTGGATGCCGCAACCGGCACGATCGAGGCGACCGATACGTCGTTGTTCTTTCGCTTCAAGGACGATGTGATCGTGCGCATCCGCCCCGATCTGTCGCCGGCGGGTGGCGCCATCGTCGATATGCGCTCAATCAGCCGGGTCGGCGAGAGCGACATCGGGGTCAACGCCAAGCGTATCCGGGCGTTCCTCGCGGACATGAACCGGGGGTAAGCGCCGCCGCGACGTGTAACCTTCGATCCACCAGCGTCGTATCACTCGACGGACACGAAATTGCTATCTGGAGATCGTCTTGTGAACACGCCCATGGCCTTTCGCCGTCGTGTTGCCGCGCTTGGGGTGACCACGTTGCTGGCGCTTGGCGCGCTGGCGACCACAGGCTTTGCAGAGGTCATTGCCGACCCAGCGCGGCTCGCCCGGTTTGAGGCGTCAAACCCGCAGAGCAATCAGACAATCGAGTATAAGGTGGTCGATTCCGCGCTCGACTCATTGGTCATTTCGAGTGGCAGCACGACGGAAGTGCGATACGATGCGATCAAGGGCGATGGCGAGCGCATCCTGACGCAACTCGTTTCGGGGTTTGCCACAGTCGATCCAACGACCCTTAACGCTGACGAACAACTCGCTTATTGGCTCAACCTGCGCGCGCTCCTCGTGTTGCGATCGGCAGCCCAAGCCTTTCCGGGGACCAAGCCCGAACGGTTGCTTGAGCCCGGCAGCACGTTTTTCACGACCAAAGGCGCCCGGGTTGCCGGGGTGGATCTGTCGATTGCCGATATCGACGCGATCGTCCTGAAGCGCGCGGCGGCCAATCCCAATGTCGTTTATGGGCTGGTTCTGCCGGTCCGCGAATCGCCCGCTTTCCCGCGCAAGGCGTATCGCGGTGCGACCGTGAATGCGTCGCTTGAGGCTGCCGCGCGCGCTTTCATCAACCGATCGGGCGCGGTCAAGGCCGACGCCGATACCGCAAAGGTACCGCAGTTTTTGATCAGCCACCGCGACCGGCTGGGCGGTGACGACGCCGCGCTGCTCGCGCATATCCGAGGCCTCGCGGCGCCGAAGCTGGGCGAGCGATTGATCATCGCCAAACGGCTTTCCGCCGATCCGCGGCTCAACCTCAACGTGTTTGCTGATCGCAGCTTTGCGGATCGGGCACCGGGCGGCGGCTTTAGCGGGGGCGGGGGCGGTGGTAGCGCCGCCGGGTCCTGATCGCGGGTGATCCACCGCAACGCGAAGGTTGGCCCGCGTAGTTTTCCGGGCATTTTGATCGCCGGAGCGTTGATCCCGAACGCGACCGCGCTGTTTCTGACGGTTATTGCGCCACGGTTCGTATGGGAAATCAGGCTTGGTGATCGACCAATCGCGCTGTTCGCGGTCGGGATGGCGATCGTATCGATCGCGTTTCTGGGCTGGGCGCTGCGCCTGACGGGTGGCCGCGACCGACGGATGCGTTCGGGCAGGGCGCTTTGGCTGGTCTTCGCGGTCGGTCTCGTCGCCCGGATCATGCTGATCTCGAGCACACCGATCCTTGAGGATGATTTCTACCGTTATCAATGGGACGGCGCCGTCACCGCGACGGGCAAGAATCCGTTCCTTTATCCGCCGGCGCGCTTTGTCACGGCGCCAGGGATTGACCGGCTGCTGGCAACCGTGGGGCTTGCGCCGACGCCACCGCCCAAGGGCTATGAGGCGCTTGCGCGCGCCGGCCGCGAGACGTTGCTGCGCGTGAACAACCCGCATATTGCGACCATCTATCCGCCGCTGGCGCAACTGGGCTTTGCCGCTGGTCATTTGCTGACGCCGTGGCAGCTTACCGGCTGGAAAATCGTCGTCCTGATCGCCGAAATGCTCACCTTCGTGCTGCTGCTCGGCGCCTTGCGGGCGGGACGGCTGCCGCTCTTCTGGTCAGCGCTCTATTGGTGGCATCCGCTGGCGCTCAAGGAATTCGCCAATAGCGCGCATATGGACGCGCTGCTGCTGCCGTTTCTTGCCGGTGCCTTGTGGATGGTGATTGCCGGGCGCACGCGGTTGATGGCGTTGTTCATGGCAGGCGCAGCGGCGGTGAAACTCTGGCCGCTGCTGATCGTGCCGACCTTGCTGCGCCGCAGCCGGGCAGCATTCGGGACCGGGATCATGGTTGCACTGGTGGCGCTGCTGCTGGTGTTGCCGCAACTGGTTGCGGCGTCGGCCAATTCCGGGCTCAGCCGCTATGCCGCCGATTGGCAGCGCAATGCGCTGGTCTTTCCCGGGCTGGTCGCGGCTTTTGGTCTGGTGACAAGCGATGCGGCGGCGCTGGCGCGCCTTCTGGTCGCGGCGATCGTGATGGGCTGGGTCGCCTGGACCTGGAGTCGCGACCACGTCGCGCCGCTCGACCGGATTCGTGCGGCGAGCACCGCGATCCTGCTGCTGATCCTGCTCGGCCCGACCGGCTATCCCTGGTACGCGCTGTGGCTGCTGCCATTCGCGGTGGTACAGCCACGGTTGCCTTTGCTGGTGCTGCTGGCCAGCGCCCCCGCTTATTATCTTGATTTCTGGTTTCAGGTGCGCGCCAATCCCGCCGACTGGACGTGGATCGCGCCCTTGCTCTCGGCCGGACCGGTGTGGCTCGCGCTCGTCGTTGAACGTCTGTGGCGGCGCCCCACAGGACCTTACGCATGACCGCACCGGTCATCGCCGTCGTCATCCCGGCGCGCAATGAGGCGCAGGCGCTGCCGCATGTGCTGGGTGCAATCCCCGATCGAGTCGACCATGTCATCGTCGCCGATAACGGCTCAACCGACGGCAGCGCGGCGGTCGCGCGGGCGCATGGCGCACGGACGGTGGATGTCCCGCAAGCCGGCTATGGTCGCGCCTGTCTGGCCGCGATTGCCGAGGCCGAGCGGCTTGGTGCCGACATCATCGTCTTCCTTGACGGCGACCATAGCGACTATCCCGAGCAAATGCCGCGCCTGATCGATCCGATCTTTGCCGGGGTCGCCGATATGGTGATCGGATCGCGCACCCAGGGCACGCGCACCGCACGCGCGCTGACACCGCAGCAGCTTTTCGGCAACGCGCTCGCCTGCTGGCTGATCGCGCGGCTTTGGGGCTTTCGTTACACCGATCTCGGGCCCTTTCGCGCCATCCGGGCCGACGCGCTGCGCGCGCTGGCACTGCGCGAGCAGACCTATGGCTGGACGGTCGAGATGCAGATTCGCGCAGTCCAGCATGGCCTGCGGATCATCGAAGTGCCGGTCGATTACCGCGCGCGGATCGGCACATCGAAAGTGTCGGGCACGGTGCGCGGGGTGGTGCTGGCGGGCTATCACATTCTGGCGATGATCGCCCGCGCGGCTCTCAGCCCGCCGCGCAACTCGCCCCGCCCAGCACGCAGAAGCGCGCGCAATGTGGGTGATTGAGCGCGACCGACGCTGACGCCTCGGCCAAGGTCGCGCCCAGATCGAACTGTGGATCATCGGGCAGCAATGTGCAGGCAATGACGCGCGGTGCCGCATCACCTTTGCGGCGGATCACCATCCGGCTGGTGGCGCACATCAGATCGCCGGGGTCCTTCCCCAGGATGTCCCAGCACGCCGTCGTGATCTCCGCGACATCAGCGGTCGCGTCCATTTCGGGGAACAGCACCAGCCGGGCAGGGGCATCAATGTCGAGGGCGATCCCTCGGTCGGCGAAAAGAGCGCGGTAGCCGTCGCGCAGGTCGCGATCATCGGCACCGGGCGGGTGCCGCCCTGCCACGGCAGCGGCGATTCCGCTCGCCGCCAGCCAGCGCAAGCCATCCAGCGCCGCCTCCCAGCCGCCGCGCCCGCGCTCGGCGTCGTGCACCGCTTCGCTCGGGTGATCGAGGCCGACTCGCAGCGTAAGCCGATCGCCATGCATCGCCGCCAGCCGCTTCAGCGCTGCCTCGTGGCGTCGCATCGGTTTCATCGCGTTGGTGAGCACCAGCACGTTGAACCCGCGAAGCAGTGCGGTCTCAATCATCGCGATGATGTCGGGATTCATGAACGGCTCGCCGCCAGTGAAGCCGATGTCGCGAGTCGGGAGCTTGGCGGCGGCAATCTCATCGAAGAACGCCAGCGCATCCGCCAGCGTCAGATACGCCAGCCGGTCATTGGTCGGGCTGCTCTCGATATAGCAATTGGCGCAGGCGATGTTGCACAGCGTGCCGGTGTTCAGCCACAAGGTCCGAAGCGCGATCTGGTTAACCCGCGCGCGCGCCGCGCCGGTCGCCGTTCGATCTGGATCGCCGAATTTGGCAGGCGCGAGCGGCCTCGCCCCGGTCAGCGCAAAGGGCGATTGCCGTGCGGTGAGCTGCGGCCAGCGCGCCAGATCCTCCGGCCGGTCGAGATCGGCCAGTTCAGGCAACAGCACCGGCGCGATGGCTTGCTCGCCCAGCCGCGCCAGCGTTTCGGTCAGCACCCGGTCAGTGCCCCATGGCATTTCGTCGAACAGGAAATCGGCCCTATGCGGCAGCCCTATGAGATAATAGCCGCCATCCTCGGCCGGGCCAATCGCGATGCACCTCGCCACCACTGCCGCGGCTGCCGCGTGCAGATGCTCGGCGCGCAGATCGGGGATATCTGCCCCGATGATGATCGCGGGCGGGATCACGCGCCCCATCCGGTCGCCGAGATCACCGTCGCCCTGGTCGACGAAGGGCACATCGCTGCCCAGCCACTGCGCGAACCGCGCCGCACTGGCGCCGGAGGTGTGGACTTCGAACGGCAACCCGCTGGCGCGCATCATGGCCAGTGTCTGTTCGACCAGGTGCGCGTGCAGCGCTGCTGCCGCGTCGGCGTCGAGCACCGGCAGCAGCCGCGTCTTGACGCGACCGGGGATCGGGAAGCGCGCGAACAGGACGACCCGGACCGGGGGCATCGTCATTGCCCGCCCTTCAGCACATGACGCGCAGCGAAGCTGCGCTGCACCACCGTCAATACGCACAGCGCCGCGAAGATCGCGGCAAGCAGCCAAAAGCCGCCCGGCCACAGGCACATGGCCAGAAAGAACGCGATCGTCTCCGCCCCTTCGGCGAGGCCGGTGTTGTAGAAGAAGCTCTTTTCGCCGTGCGCCTTCGTTTCCAGCCCGCGCTGCGCGGCGAGGACGGCGAAGGCGAGGAAACTGATGCCCGTCACGGTAAAGCACGCGACCAGCACCAGCGCGTAGGGCAGGTTGGCGGGATCGGCAAAACCAAACCCGACCGGCACCGCGACGTAAAAGGCAAAGTCGCAGACGATGTCGAGATAGCCGCCGAAATCGCTCTTGCTTCCCGCGCGCGCAACCGCGCCGTCGAGTCCGTCGAGCAACCGGCTGGCGATCACCAGCGCCAGTGCCAGCCAGAACTGCCGCTCGGCAATCGCGACCGCACCGCCAAGCCCGATCGCCAATCCTGCCAGCGTCACTTGGTTGGCGGTAATCCCGGCCCGCGCCAGACCTCGCCCCATCGCATTGAGCGGCGGATCGATCAGCGGGCGAAGGCGCGCGTCGAACATCGGCTCAACTAAACGTCACGAGGCCAATCACGGCCCCGGTCATCGCCGACGCACAATTGCCGGCGATCCACGATTTGAACCCGAGCGCAGACACTTCCGCCCGCCGCGCCGGACACAAGGTGCCGATCGTCGACACCAGCAGGCCGATGCTCGCCAGATTGGCGACGCCGCACAGCGAATAGGTGACGATCAGCTTGCTGCGCGGGTCGAACGACCCCGGCGGCAGCGCGGCCAGATCGAGATAGGCGACATATTCGTTGAGGATCGTCTTGGTGCCCATTAACCCGCCGGCCGCGCCCGCCTGATCCCAGGGGATGCCGAGCGTCCACATGAGTGGCGCGAACAGCCAGCCGAGCGTGCGCCGCAACGTGATCGGCGCGCCTTGAACGAGCGGGAGCGCGCTCAGCATCTGATCGACCAGCGACACCAGCGCGAACACGACGATGATCACCGCGATCACCGCGAGGAAAAGCTGCAACCCGTCCATCGTGCCGCGAATGATCGCGTCGATGCTGCTGTCGTAGCGCAGCATAGGCGCGTCCTTGTCCTCCGCCGTCTTGCCGTCGCCCGGCACCATCAGCCGGGCGATCAACAGTGCGGCGGGCAAGGAAATCAGCGACGCCGCGATCATGTGGCTGACGGCATTGGGCACCGACTTCGCCAGCGTCTGCGCATAGAGGATCAGGATCGCGCCCGAAATCGTCGCCATCGTCAGCGTCATCACCGCGAACAGTTCCGACCGGGTCATCCGCGCGAAATAGCCGCGCAGCACGAGCGGCGATTCGACCACGCCGAGGAAAACGGTCGCCCCCGCGCCCAGCCCGACGACACCGCTAACGCCCAAGCTTCGCTGCAACGCCCAGGACAGTCCCTGCACGATGACGCTCAGCACCCGCCAGTGCCACAGCAGTGCCGACAGCGCCGAAAACACGATGACCAGGGGCAGGATCTGGAAGGCAATCACCACGGGCGGCGCGGCACCATCGGCCAGCGCAAACGGCAGCGGCGCGCCGCCGAGATAGCCGAACATATAGCTCGACCCGACCTTGGTCGCCCGCTCGACCGCCGATACGGCGTTATTGGCCAGGCCGATCGCCGCCCAGATCAGCGGCACGCGCACCACCACCAGCGCCGTACCGATCTGGAGCGCGAGCGCGCCCGCGATCCAGCGCCAGCTTGGCCGCGCGGCGCGATCCTCCGACAGCGCCCAGGCGAGCCCCATCAGCAGCGCAATGCCGATCAGCCCCTGAAAATGCGCCAGTCCTTCAAGCACCCGATAATCCCATCAGAATTTCCACGACGCCCCGAACTGGAACTGGCGCGGTGCCCCGCCATTGCGCTGCACGAACGGCGCACCGCCGCCGAACTGCACCTGATTGGACGTACTTGCGGCATTCGCAAAGCCCGACAGGTTGTTGGCGTTGAACAGGTTGAACACATCGAGGCTGAACTCGATCGCGCCGACCGGCAGGTTGAGCGCATAGCGGGCGCCGATATCGACCTGCGTCGACCATGGCAGCCGCCCGGTATTGCGACCGACGCCTGGGTAGCGATCCGAATTGCCGACAAAGGCTTCGCCGAAGCTTTGGCCGTCGCCGTTCAGGTCCTGCGTGCCGAAAATGCTCGCATCGGGGATGAAATTGACCGGCTGGCCCGATTGGAACAGCCCGGCCGCCGTCAGCGTCAACCCCTTGACCGGGTAGAGCGAGCCGACCGCCGAGATGACATGCCGCCGGTCGTTGGCCGAGGCACCAAAATCGGCGGCAAAGTTATTCGCATTGGAAGCGCGGAAATTGAGGTCGTCGGTGTCGTTGGTCAGCCGCGACAGCGTGTAGGACAGACGGAACGCGTAGATGTCATCGCCGCGCAGCTTGTTGAGCTGGACATTCAACGCCGCATAGGTTGATCGGCCGCCGGTTTCGGACACGGTGATCTGCCGCGCACCGCCGGGCACCAAAGCGACCGGTCGGGTCGCGTCGGCAACGGCCTGCGTCCGGACCAGCCCCAGCTGCGACGCCAGCGCGATCCGCGCGGCATTGTTGGGTAGCGCGCGCAACGTCGCGATGTTGGCCGCCGTCAGATTGGCCAGATTAGGCGTGAACGGTGATGGCGCATTCAAATCGCGCAATCGCAGCAGATTATACGACCGGTTGTAGATCAGATCGACCGCGATCGAGAGCGTGCTGCTCGCCTGATATTGATAGCCGCCGCTGAATTGCAGGCTGTAAGGGCTGTCATAGCCATTGGGGTTGAGGATGCGGGCTTCGTTGATCAGCGCGGTGGTGCGCAAGCCCTGCACCGCGGTGGCCGACGGGCAGGCGCTGACGGTGGCGCATGCAGGCGACACGGTGAGGTTGCCGTCGAAGGTCAACGGCGCGAGCGCGACGCCTGCCGGAATGATGCCGCGCTGCTGCAACTGGGCAAGCTGCCCCTGCAGCGCGGTCGCGGTGGTGTTGCGCTGGAGCGCGTCCGAAATCACCGTGTAGGGGATTTTGCCATAAAATAGCCCGGCCCCGAAGCGGATCGCCGAGCGCGCATTGGGCTTGTAATTGAGCGCAAGGCGTGGCGCGATATTGTCGGTGTCGCCGCCACGACCGCCCTGCGCGGTGAGCGAGTCATAATCCCAGCGCAGGCCAAGCGTCGCGGTGAGCTTCGGGCCGACTTGCCACTCATCCTCGACATAGAGCGCCGCCAGCGTCTGCCCGGTGCCAAAGCTTTGCGGGCGCAGCTCGACCGAATAGTCGATCACGCGCGGGTTCAGTCCGAGCACGTCGCGCGCGCTGAGCGCGGTGCCGCGATTGAGACCGCGGAGCGCGGTGATCTGCGCCGGCGTCAGCTCGACGGTGAAATTGCCATCGACATTGCCGCCGCCCAGCAAGCCGAAATCCGAATGGATCAGATCGCCACCAACCGACACCCGGTGCGCACCAAAGCGACGCTGCAGCTTCTGGCGGGTCTGCCACGTCTCTTCCAGATCGTTGAACACAAAGCCGGGATGGCCGACCACGCCGACCGTCAGCCCGGTCTGGTCGCGGATCGACACTTGCGGACCCGGACCATTCTTCGCGCGGCCGTAATCCCAGCGAAAGCGGCTGAATTGCAGCGCGCCTTCATAGGTCCACACGTCGCCCGAATAGGTTGCCGATGCTGCGACGAGCGTCGACTTGCGATCCTCGTTCGACCCCGCCGAGGGGAAAGTCACGTTGCCGCCGCCGAGCGATCCGCCGGGCCGATCGACCGACACATTGCCGAAATTGCCGCGCAGGGCGACACTCCAGTCGTCGGTCAGCCGGTGGTCGATCCGGATCGAGCCGAGGTAGAATTCATTGGTGCCGGTGATGTTGCCGACCGCGCCCAGCACCGGCGCATCAATGACATTGGTGTTGATGTCGCGCGTATATTCGAAATTGGCGTAGAAGAAGGTCTTGCCCTTTACGAGCGCGCCGCTGATCGACCCGCCGCCTTGATAGCGCTGGAAACTTTCGCCGACCGGATTGCCGGTGAGGTCGCGTCGCGGGAAGGCGGACGGGGCATCGATCGGGCGGCCCGGCCGGATCAGCGTATAGACTTCGCCATGCAGATCGTTGCTGCCCGACGGTGTGGTGTAATTGACGATGCCATTGGCAGTGCGCCCGAATGCCACCGAATAGCTGTTGGCGAGCACCGTGACTTCGCGGGTAAAGCCAAGCGGCACCGGGAATTTCAGGCCGCCGAGGAAATTCTCGTTATTGTCGAGCCCATCGATCAGATAGTTGGTGAACAGCCCGTTGGCGCCGTTGATCGAAACGACGGGCGCTTCGGGGAAAAAGCCGGTTGAGGCAACGACATTGGGCAGCCGCACCAGCGCGGTCACGACATCGCGCCCTTCGATCGGCAAAGCCTTCAGCGTTTCGGCCGGGAGCGATGACGAGATTTCGGCGTTGACGGTGTTGATACCGGTGACCGTGCGGCGGCCGGTGACGACGACCTCGCTACTGGTCGCGCCGACCGACAAGGTGATGCCGCGCACGAAATCCGACCGCAGCACAACGCCATCAGCGGCTTGCGCTTCATAGCCATCGCCGGCCGCCACCGAGATGCGGTAGCGCCCGCCGGTTGTCAGCCCGTCGAGCCGTGCCTGACCATTGGCGTCGGTGGTCAGCGTGCGTGAGACGCCAACATCGGGATTGGCCACCGTGACCTGTGCCTGCGCGACCGGGGTGCCGTCGGTGGCGCGCACGACGGTGATCTGCAACCCTGCCTGCTGGGCCATGGCGGGTACCGGTAGCGCTGCCGCGAGGACCATTGCCGTAGTCAGGAAGTGATGTCGTCTGAAAGTCATACGGTCCTCTTGGTGACATTCTTGGGGCTGGTGGCGAAGCGGTGGTGCGGCGGGGCTAGGGCTGGAAACGGCATGGCGTTCCGCGCGGCACCAAGTGGAGATCGGCATAGGCCGCATCGGCGACGCCGCCGGTATTGTCGGTATCGGTTGCCAGCGCGATCAGCATCATCTTGCCGGCCGTCGTGCCAAACTGACTCTGCATGTCCGCGATCAGGTCGCGGCGCTCGCCGACCCATTTGCCCGCATGCGCATTGCCCGATTGCAGCACGAACATCCGCGCGCGATCGGTAAAGGCATTGGGCAGGATCGTCCCCACGGGCGCTTTATTGTCCCACACATAGTTGAGCGCGCCATCGGGCAGCAGCTTGCCGAAGCGGGTGCGGCCGAGCGCGAGCTTCATGCGCGTGCCGAACGATAGCGTCGATCGCGGCAGTGACAGCCCGACCAGCACCCGTGCAGCCTGATCGTCGCCGCTCTTCTTGTGAATATCGGCGCGGTCGATCACGCCCGCGACGCGCCAGCGCCAGCACAGGATCGGCGTCTGGTCGAGCGCGACATCGACATCGCGGATGAACAGCGCCTGGCTGTGATCGGCGTGCGCTTCGATCGCGGCAACGCCATCCTTGCGTGCCAGGTTATAGCGCGTCGGGGCGACTTTGGTGTCGATCCGCATCACCGACCACCCCGACGCCCCTGTCGCAAACCGCCCCAGCGGCACGCCATCGGCGCCCACCGCAGGCGCGGCGCGTGCACCATTGACCGAAAGCAGCACCAGCGTCGCCAGATAGGGCAGCGAGGCGAGCACTATCAGCCCCCGCGACCAGCGGCGCCGCGCGGCCCTGAACAGGCGCCAAGCCAAAAACAGGCCGAGGATTGCTTCAAAGATCATTACCGGCACGCCGAAATGCCCGGGATCGTAATAGGACAGCGGGGAGACGAACTTCCAGGTCGAAACCGGCCATAGCTGCATATGGGCATCGTCGCGGTGGCACAGGAAATCGATGCAACAATGGGCGAGTCCCGCAGCGGCTGCGGTCAGCAGGATCGCCGGCCAGCGGGCGGAACGCCATTGCCGCCGTGCCACCAGCGCAGTGACGAGCAGCAACGGCCAGAGGATGAGGCTGTGCGCGACGCCATTGATGTGCTGCCACCAGGGCTGAAAATAGTCATGCCCGAATATCTCGCGCCCGCTGTGGCCCATCGTTCGCAAGGCCGCGACAATGACGAACATCGGCAGATCGGGCGCCATCCCGGCAACGGCGCCAACCGTCATCAGCGTCGCATCGCGCTTGCCGAAAAAATAGGCGCCGATCAGCGCATGCGTTTGCGTCTGCATGCGCCTAGCCGCGCCGATGGGGCAAAGCGGGGACGGTCATCCGGCCTTGTTGAGCTGCCAATT
>JAIETY010000222.1 GCA_019744885.1 Sphingomonas sp. | reverse complement strand
AATATGTGCCCGCGCGCGACGGGGTTATCACGCGGATCGAGACGCTCGACCGGCGCTATCTCTACGCGATCGACGTCGCTGGCGGTGGCGCGTTCGATCTTTGTCCGGCCGATGCGTGCGTCGCCGATGGTAAGCCGATCACGATGACCAGGGTCGATCCCGAAGCCGCGCTGGTCGATGCCGCCGAACGCATTGCCGCCGCCGCCGGGCTCGACATCGGCGGGGTCGAAGTGATGGTCGACGATCGCGACGGCACGCCGCGCTTCTATGATATCAATGCGCTGTCCAACTTTGTTGCCAAGCCGCTCGATGTGCTCGGCTGGGACCCGCACGAAAAGCTCGTCGACTATCTGGTCGCCGAAATCGAACGAGGAAAATAATGCGCTACGGTTATTGGATGCCCGTGTTTGGTGGTTGGCTGCGCAATGTGCCCGACGAGGGGATGGACGCAAGCTGGACTTACACTAAGGCGCTGGCGCAGCGTTCGGAAGCGCTCGGCTACGACCTGTCGCTTATCGCCGAGCTCAACATGAACGACATCAAGGGCGTGGGCGCGCCGACGCTCGATGCCTGGTCGACGGCGGCGGCGCTGGCGGCGGTGACCGAGACGCTCGAGCTGATGGTCGCGGTGCGACCCAATTTCCACCAGCCCGCGCTATTCGCGAAAGCGGCGGCGAATATCGACCAGATTGCGGGCGGGCGGCTCGCGCTGAATGTCGTGTCGAGCTGGTGGGCCGATGAGGCCAAGCGATATGGCCTGCAATTCGACCAGCACGACGATCGCTATGCGCGCACGAGCGAATGGCTGACGATGGTCGAGGGGCTGTGGTCGGAGGAAGAATTCGACTTTCAGGGCAAATTCTACAGCGCCGACAAGGCGATCTGCAGCCCCAAGCCGGTCAAGCATCCGACGATCTATGCGGGAGGTGAGAGCGAGGCGGCGAAGACGCTTATCGTCAATCAGTGTGATGCCTATGTCATGCACGGCGATCCGGTTGAAAATATTGCGCCCAAGATCGCCGACATGGCCGCGCGCCGCGAGGCGACGGGCAAACCGCCGATGCAGTACGGCATGGCCGCCTATGCGATTGTGCGCGACAGCGAGGCGGAGGCGCAACGCGAACTGGCGCGCATCACCGAAGTGAGCGAACTTCCGGCCGGTTACGACAATTTCGACCAGTGGCTGTCGGGAACGCAGCTCGAACGCGAAATGAAGATCCACGAATATTCGGTGTCGAACCGTGGCTTACGCCCCAATCTGGTCGGCACGCCCGAACAGTTGCGCGAGCGGGTCGAGGCCTATGAAGCGGCCGGTCTCGACCTGCTGTTGCTCCAGATGAGCCCGCAGGCAGAAGAGATGGAGCGGTTCGCGGCGCAGGTGATGCATCGCGGCGTGCACTAACGACCATTGGAGGATGCCGCACCAATTTCGCAATCTTGCGGCGAAATGCGCACGGCACCGTTACGATTTGCCGCATTGTGATAAGCTCATTCGCAACGCTGATGGCACGCAATCGCACGCCAGTTGAGGGAGGGTTGGAATGGCGGGACCGCAGATGACAGCCTATCGGGCGCAGACGGGCTATGATCCGATCGATGCGGTCCGCTACGGTCGCGAGACCGTTATCGATCCGTTTCAGCACCGCGCGACCGACATCCTGATGTACCGCATGATCGGCAACGGCAATGCCGGCATGCTGACCGAAGCCGTGCGGGGAACCGGCGAACCCGACCTGTTGTTCCTGTTCCCGGGGACAGGCAACCCCGCCCAAGGCAAGGTTGCTGGTACGCCGTTTGTCATGGAGCCGCATCGTCGGCTCCGGGCGACCTTTATTCCCCGCGATATCGATACGTCGATCCAATTCACCGCAGCGGCACGCTCGAGCAATTTGATGTTCCCGCAAGGGTATCTCGAACGGCTGGTCGCTGACGAACACCAGGGCGGCCTGATCCCCAAGCTGTTCATGGACGACGATCGGCTGGCCGGATTGATCCAGATGCTGGAGGCCGAAATTGCGGCGCCCGGCTTTGTCTCGGCGATGATGATCGAGGGGCTGACACGCGCGATTGCGTCAATCCTCGTCCAGATCAATCAGGAAAAGGTCGCGCACGACGCCGAGCGGATTTATCTGCCCGCCTGGAAGCTGCGCCGCGTCGACGATTATATTGAGGCGAACCTTGATCAGAATATCCGCCTCGGCGATCTCGCGGCGTTGACCGGCTTGTCGGTGTTTCATTTCTCGCGCGTGTTCAAGCGCGCGACGGGCTCAACACCCTATCATTATGTGTTCGAGCGCCGCATTGCCTATAGCTGTAAACTGTTGGCCGCAGGCGATCTCGACATGGTCAATGTTGCCGGTGCGTGCGGTTTTGCCAATCAGTCGCATTTTACCAGCGCCTTCACCAAGGCGATGGGCATCTCTCCGGGACGCTATCGCCGCAATCTGCGCTTCGCGCACTAAGAATACGCCGCGCCCCGGCGCGGTGGGGCACGCGGAATCCAGCAAAATTTCGAAAAGGCACGCTTGGCTTCGTCTCAGTGCGCGCCAAGATCGCAGGCTACGCGCCGCTACCCGCGGTGACGGCGCCGAAAACGGCCCGGCGACACACCCGCAGCCTTGCTAAAAGCGGCAGTAAAGTGCGACTGATTGGCAAAGCCGCAGGCCGCCGCGACGTGACAAAGGTCAAGGCTTGCGTCGAGCAACAAGGCTCGGGCGCGGTCGATCCGGCGATCACGCACAAAGTGATAGGGCGTCACGCCGACGGCTTGCTTGAATACCCGGGCAAAATGGAACATCGACAAGCCGGCCTCGGCCGCAAGATCGGCAAGCGCGATGTCTCGGGTCAAATTGCCCTCGATAAAATCGAGGACGCGGCGCAATTTCCATTTCGGCAGATGTATCTTGTCGGCCTCCAGATTGGTTTCCGACGGGTCGATGCCAATCAGCCGCGCGGCGATGGCATGGCTCAATCCTTCGACCATCGCCCGCGTGGCGAACCCCGGCTTAACGATTTCAGCTTCCAGCATGCAGAAGAGCTGAATCAGGTTTTTATCGGATCCGTACAGGATCGGGCGAAAGCCCTGGCAGATTCGGTCTTCGAGCAGCGACTGAAGATAGCCTTTGGGAAACATCAGATTGGATGAGCTGGCCGATGCAGCGAAGGTAACGCTTGCGTCGGCGCCGGACGGCGTGAAGGTCGTGCGCAGGTCGTGATGCGGCTTGATTGCAAAGGGGGTGCCCGCAACCTTACCCATCGCACCGACACCAGTGCCGCGCGACAGGTAGAATAGGTCGGGCGCGTCCCCCCCCGCGCACGGCTTCGCTCATGCCCGTGGCGCTCTTTGCCCCCGACATGCAATACAGCACGATGTCCGATTCCTGATGGTGATGCGGGACCACGCGTGCAGCCTGCTCAAAGCGGATCTGGCCCGTCGGCGCATAGCCGGTTTGCGATCGGTACACGGTGGTCGATTGCTCTGTCATTGCCGTCCTCCGCTCCGCTGGCATGATCGCGAGTTTTGGTTGCCCGTCTCTGAACACCGACCCGTTGTGGCGTATATCGGACGTCAATGTGACATAGGGGCACCGACCAAAGCAATTGACGTGACGCGCGCACGCTTCACCCGCCGCAAAGATCGAAAAAATCAGTCCAACCGTTCAGGGGCGGTTTGGCTTCAACTCTAACATTTGCTGCGCCGTGCGGCGTCGGCAATTTGGAGAAGCAGCGAATAGCAAGATTTCGAAAAATGCCCCTCGGGGTAGCTCTATTGGCGATTGTTGCGGCGGAATCGACCGGGGGACATGCCGACCGCCTTGGTGAATGCGGCAGTAAAATGCGACTGGCTGGCAAACCCGCACTTTAGCGCGAGTTGTGACAATTCGAGATTGTTCTCCAGCAGCAGGACGCGGCTGTGTTCGATGCGGCGATCCCGCACATATTGATAGGGCGTGACGCCCGTCGCCTGCCTGAACACGCGCGCGAAGTGGAACGTCGACAACCCGGCCGCCGACGCCAAATCGCTAAGCCGAACATCATCCTCTAAATGGCCTTCGATATAGTCGATTACCCGCCGCAGTTTCCAGTTGGGCAGGACGATGTGGTCGGCCTGATCGTTGATCGGGTGCAGGTCCAAGCGCTGCAATGCAACGCTAATCGCGCGGCTCATCCCCTCGACCAGCATGGACGACGCAAAGCCCGGTGAAGCGATTTCTGCCTTCAATGCCTGCGCAAACTGGATCAATTGTCCATTGGGGTGAAACAGGATGGGGGCCATCTCCCGGAATTTGGTGCCGTCTGGCGACAGATTCGCCAGCAACCCTTTGGGGAAATTCAGACCAAATGTTTGGGCCTTTGGATTATAAACAACATGGCTGTCGGAACCATGTGGGGTAAATGTGGCACGCACCGCGTTACTGGGTGGCACGGCAAACGGCGTCCCGGCAAATTTGCCAGTCGCCCTTTCCCCCGAACCGCGCGTAATCATCAGCATGTCCGGTTGGGCTTCAACTCGCCCTGACACCATCAGGTCTTTGGTCCGGGCTGGATTGATAGCGTTGAAGAGGGTTATGCCCGTATCGCTGTGTTCAAAAAATTCGAAACTTGGCCGATCAAGATCGGTAATGTGGCGCGCGGGCATTTCCGCTTCGCGCTGCGCGATCAATCCTTGGTTCGGCGTGGACATCTGCTCAACCCCCTCCCCGGGCAAGATATCTGGTTGCGGAGCATTGATTGGCACCAAATTGCTACGCCACAAGACGGTCTACGTCGGGGAAATCGGATGTCTTACGCTTGCAATCAACCCGGTGATGGCGAGCATAGGGAGAGAAACAGCAAGAAACTGCAACAATCGCTGCCAGATTAACCGGGACAATTCGCCTTCAGCTCTTCCAGCCACACCGTCGCGACGCCGTCGCTCGGCGCGCGCCAGTCGCCGCGCGGGCTTAGCGCCCCACCGCCCGAGACTTTCGGGCCATTGGGCAGCGCCGAGCGCTTGAACTGGCTGGTGGTGAAGAAGCGGAACAGGAATTCTTCGAGCCATTTGCGGATCGTTGGCAGGTCATAGCTGTGCCGCGCGGCGCTCGGGAAACCGCGTGGCCAGCGGCCCTTGGCGACATCGTTCCAGGCATGCAGCGCAAGGAAGGCGATCTTCGACGGCGGCAGCCCCTGGCGGATCACATAGTGCAGGAAGAAATCGTGCAGCTCATAGGGGCCGATCCGCGCCTCGGTGCTCTGGATCGCGCCACTCGCATCGGCGGGAACCAGTTCTGGCGAAATTTCGGTCGCGAGGATTGCTTCAAGCACGCGGTCGGTCTCGGCATCCCAAAAGTCGGTCGCGATCGTCCAGCGGATCAGATATTGGATCAGCGTCTTGGGGACGCCCGCGTTGACGCCGTAATGGCTCATGTGATCGCCGACGCCGTACGTGCACCAGCCGAGCGCGAGTTCGCTCAAGTCGCCGGTGCCCACGACCAAGCCATTATGCTGGTTGGCGAGACGGAAGAGGTAATCGGTGCGCAAGCCCGCTTGCACATTTTCGAAGGTGACGTCGTAAATCTTCTCGCCTTGCGCAAAGGGGTGACCGATGTCGTCGAGCATCTGCTGCGCCGCGGGGCGGATATCGATTTCGTCGCCCGCCACACCCAGCGCGCGCATCAGCGTCCAGGCGTTTTCCTTGGTGTGGTCGCTCGTCGCAAAGCCCGGCATAGTATAGCCGAGCACATGATCGCGCGGGATCTTCATCCGGTCGACCGCTTTCACCGCAACGATCAGCGCGTGGGTCGAATCGAGCCCGCCCGAAATGCCGATCACGAGCCGTTCGGTGCGCGACGCCTCGATCCGCTTCATCAACCCTTCGACCTGGATGTTGAAGGCTTCGTAGCAATCGGCGTCGAGCCGTTCGGGCGTATTGGGGACGAACGGGAAGCGGCGCAGCTCGCGTTGCAAGCCGATATCGGCATAGTTCGGCTTGTGCTCGAAAGTGATGCGGCGGAACTCATATTCGGGGTCGCCCGCCAGCCGCGCGGCATCGTTGAACGTGCCGTTGCGCATCCGCTCGATCCGCAGGCGGGCGACATCGATGTCGGCGACGATCGTATCGGCCTCGCAGCGGAAGCGCTGCGACTCTTTCAGCAGATCGCCATTTTCATAGATCAGGCTTTGGCCGTCCCATGCCAGATCGGTAGTGCTCTCGCCCGGTCCCGAGGCCGAGAAGACATAAGCGCAGATCGCGCGCGACGATTGTGCTGACGCCAGCATCGCGCGGTCGCGCGCCTTGCCGATCAGGATCGGCGAGGCCGACAGGTTGCAGCAGATATAGGCACCCGCCAGCGCGCCATTGGTCGACGGTGGGGTGGGGGACCAGAAATCCTCGCAGATTTCGGTGTGAAACACGAAATGCGGCAGATCGCTCGCGGCGAAGATCAGGTCAGTGCCGAACGGTACGCGCTGGCCCGCGAGGTCGATTTCCATGCCGGTGAGACCAGCGCCGCTCGCGAACCAGCGTTTCTCGTAGAATTCGCGGTAATTGGGCAGGAAGGTCTTGGGCACGACGCCCAGAATGCGCCCACGCGCGATGGCGATGGCGCAATTGTACAGCCGCCCGTTGCGCGGGATGGCCGCGCCCACCAGCATCACCGTCGCGAGCTTGGCGGTGGCGCTGGCGAGCCGGGCAATCGCGGCTTCGGTCGCGCTGTGCTGGGCGGCCTGCATGTGCAGGTCGTCGATCGCATAGGACGACATGTTGAGTTCGGGGAAGACGATCAGGTCGACGCCGTTCGCCGCCGCCTTTTTGACCAGATCGATCGCCGCTTCGGCATTGGCCACGGGCTCGCCGACGGTGGCGCGCGGCGTGGTCGCGGCGACGCGGACCATTTCATGGGCGTGGATCGAATAGAAGCGGTGCGTGCGCGACTTGGCCATAAAGCCGCCAATAAGGCGCTTTCCCCGACAAGGCCAGTGAACGCTCCCGGCTTAGCGCTCCGGGCTTAGCGCCCGGGGTGATATTGCCGCTCGATATGGCCGGTCAGCTCGCTGGGCCAGAAATAGACCGGGCGCAGCGCGCCGGTGGCATAACGCGTGGCCTGATCGTTGAAATGCTTCGATGCCGCATCGCCACTTTCGCCGCCCGCCGTGACCGCAACGGCGCGGACTTGCGGGCCAAATTCGACCACCGCGACGAAGCTGTTGCCGCTGGTGCCATAATAGCGCTTGGTGCCCGGATAGGCGTGCGCGCCGAAGGAGGCGAGCGAGCCCCATTGCGCCGAGGCGAAGGCGACGGGGGTACTCGGCTTGGCGTCTTCGAACTTTTGCACGATCGCCCCGTCGTTGCGCTGGAAGCGGTTGATCTCGCCCCAAGGCACTTCGACCGATCCGAAATCGGCGGTGAGTCGGTCGACCGCGACGCAAAGTGCCTTGAGTTTGCGCGACGGGCTGGCGGCTTCCATCGCGCGGTAATGCGCGAGGCCGGCGGTTTCGAGCTGGAGGTCGGGGATCGTCTCCCCCCACAGCGCCTCGCCCCAAAAAATCGCGAGCGAGGTTGCAACCGAGTCCGCGGCCCAGCGGCGATCCCAGCCCTTCAAGAGCGCAACCGGCTTGGCGAGTTTCGCCTTGTCTGCGCCATCGGGCAGCGCTTCCCACGCCGCGACGAGGCCGGGGATCAAGGGCTCGAACGCATTGAGGTGCGGATCGAAGGCCAGCGCGCGCAGCCCCTCGATCGTCAGGCTGCTCGCCGGGGTCAGCAGCGCGGTCGCGTGCTGGCCGCGCGGATTTTCGCCCGCTGTGTCCATGTAGCGCGGGAAGGCGCTTGCCTTGGGGCTGTCGGGACCAGCCGCCGACCACGGCCAGTCGTTGGTATTCATCACCCAGCCGACCGGCGGCATGGCCGCTTTGGGCAGTTCGGCGAGCGCGTGCAGCCCCTGCCAATCGGTTGCCGGATCGCTGCCGTCGACCGGCTTGCGGTAGTCGAAGCGATCGTCGCGCTTGGGCACAAATTGCGGGTGGAGATACGCAATCTCGCCCTTGTCGTCGGCGAACAGCGTGTTGTTCGAACTATTCGCACGGCGCTCGGCGACTTTAAGGAAGCTCGCGAGATCGCTCGCCTTGGTGCGCAGAAAGCTTTGTTCGAGCGCCGCCATCGGCTTGTTCATCAGCGCAAAGGCGATCCACTTGCCGCCCGTGCTGCGCGTAATCGGGCCGTGGTGCGTGGCGAAGGTGGTGAAGCGCCGCGTCGCGAGCGTGCCGTCGGCGCGCCGGTAGGACAGGGTGATTGGTTTGACCTTCACGGGGCGCAACTCGCGGCCATAGCGGTAGAAGCGCTTGCCTGCCTGTTCGACGATCGTCTCGGCGAATTCGTCGACCGAATCGACGCCGCTCGACGTGTGCATCCACCCGGCGTGTGCGTTGAAGCCCTGATAGATGAAAAACTGGCCCCAGGTCGCCGCGCCATAAGCGTTCAGCCCCTGGTCGCTCGACACCTGTTGTTCGGACCGGAAGAAGAAGCTTGTGTGCGGGTTGATCAGCAGCAGCGCATGGCCGTCCTTGGTGCGCGACGGGGCGATGGCGATGCCGTTGGACCCCTGCGGCTCGCGATAGGCGCGCGGATCGGGATCGGTCATCGCGAGTTGCCTGCCCCCATAAAAGGCCGCGAGCTGGCGCAGGTTGACGCGCTCGATATCGCCGCCGATCGACCCTTCGGAAAAAGCGAGCGCCATCCACGGCTCGAAATGCTTGATCACGCGCGGGCGCACATTCGGGTGGGTGAACAGATAATAGTTGAGCCCGTCGGCCCAGCCCCGCATCAGCGCCTGAAGCCACGCCGGGCTGTCGGCATATTGCTGCCGCAGATTGGCGGGGTCGATGTAGAGCCGCTGGCGCAGATCCTGCCAGAGCGCCTTCTCGCCCTCGGCCTCGGCGAGCCGCCCGAGCGCGACGAGATAATTGGTCTCGACGCGGTTAAAATCATCCTCGGCCTGGGCATAGATCATCCCGAATACCGCATCGGCATCGGTCGGGCCGTGGATGTGCGCTATCCCCCAATCGTCGCGGATGATCGTCGTGCGCTGCGCGGTCGCTGCCCAGCGCGCGCGCTCGATCGTGTCGGTCTGGCCGAGCGCTGGCGTGGCAAAGGCGAGGGCGGCGAGCGCCAGGGGAAGCATCTTCATGGGCGCGGAGCCTAGCGAGGCGGTCCTTGGGCGGCAACCGCAGCATTGACGGCGGCGCAACGATCGGGGAACGCTGGCGCCATGGCCAGATCGCCCCGCCGTCGCATCGTCAAGCTCGGAGGGTTTCAGGCCGTCCAGCTCGGCGCGCCGCCGCCCACCGCCGATCTTTATTACTGGATCATGGAGATGAGCTGGGCGATGTTCATCGCGCTGGTGACGGCGGTGTTCGTTGGCGTGAACTTCCTGTTCGGCGTGATCTATGCGCTGTTGCCGGGCGCGATCGCCAATGCCGAGCCGGGGTCGCTGCTCGACGGTTTCTACTTCTCGGTCGATACCCTCGCGACCGTCGGTTACGGCACCATGTCTCCGGCGACGCGGATCGGACATGCGCTTGCGGTGATCGAAATCATGATCGGGCTGTTCTTCAGCGCGACAATCACCGGGCTGATCTTTGCGCGGTTCGCCCGGCCACGCGACAGCGTCATGTTCAGCCGGATTGCGGTGATCGGTCGCTATGACGGCCAGCCCGCGCTCATGATCCGGGTCGCGTCGATCCGGCCAAGGCCGATGTTCGACGCCAGCGCGCAAATGTCATGGCTCGAACGCGTCGACCTGCCGGATGGTCGCACGTATCGTCGGCTGGTTGAGCTGCCGTTGGTGCGCGCGCGCAATCCCTCGCTCGGGCTGGCGTGGACCTTGGTGCATATGCTCGACGACCATAGCCCGGTGCTCGCGGCGCTGGCGGGGGATGGGCCGTTCACGCTGACGGCATCGGTCAACGGGCTCGACACGCTGCTCGCCAACCAGACGCAGGGCAGCGTGCGCTATGCGCGTGACGATGTGCGGGTCGATCATGAGTTCGTCGACGTGATTTTGGATATCGAAGGCGTGCTGCACGTCGATCTGATGAAGATGCACGATTCGCTTCCGATTGCCGTGCAGGGGTAAGCGCTGCTCAGGCGCGGCGTTCCCCGAACGATCGGACGAACAAGGGGATTTCGGGCAGCCGCAAGTCCTCGATGAAATTGGCCAGCTCGTCGCGCGCGGCGCCGCGCAGCCGACCGATTCCACGAATATATTTGAGGTCGAGATGGGTCAGGCCGAGCAGGAACAGCTCGCGATAGGCCACGCGCTCGGCAAGGCCGTGGCCGACCCGGAATCCGCAGGCCGACGCGAGTTCATCCAGCGCATCCTCGAACCGCTGGTCGTTCTGGCTGCCGCCCTGCCGCATCCGGTTGGGCATCACCACCCAGTTGAGCGCGCGCATGCCGTGCCGCGTGCGCGCATCGCGCAGCGCATTGACCAGCGTGGCGAAGCATCCCTGCGCCTCGAGCTTCGAATAATCCGCGCGAAAGCGGCCCAGCAAGTCGAGATCGACGAAGGAGCCGTTGACCGGCGTCACCAGCGTATCGGCGAGCGCGATCGCCCGGCGTGCGATCGGCGAATCATTGCCCGCCGCATCGATGACGATGAAGTCGCTGTCCCAACCGATCCGCGCCAGTTCCTGGCACAATTGCGCGCCATTTTGCTGCCGCAGCACGCCGCTCAGCGGCATCGGCAGCGCAACGCCAAGACTGCGCGCAGTCGCCTCGCGATTGGTGAGCGAGCGCGCGAGCGTCTGCTGGCGATAGTCGAGATCGAAGCCGGTCACGCGATAGCCCGCACCGGCCAGCGCGGCACAGGTGTGGAACGCGAGCGTCGATTTGCCGACACCGCCCTTTTCATTGGCAAAAACAATGATGTGGCCAGCGGTGCGAGGCCGCGACGCAATGTCGCGGACGACCAAATTGGGGTCTTCGTCGTAAAATTCGCTGACTGCGGATACCGTCGCTGGCCGAAGCCGTCCGACACTCAAGGCCAGTTCAGCGCCCATCTGCCCCGTTCTCCAGCCAGACCGGCGCCCCGCGCACCCGATTCGGCAATAGAAAACTAACCACAAAAACGGCGGAAGTCCTGCCATTTCGTTGGGGTAACGACATGAGTGCCGCCGCAAGCTGCCCCAAATTGGGGCGCCCGCGATATCGCGCACTTTTGGTTGCTTAGTCGATCTTGGACCGCTCTGGCAGCGCGCTGGTCAAGGCCTTGGTATCGGCCCCCATTTCGGGCGCGGCCGCCGGGTGTGGCGCGGGTGTGGCGGAGAAGCGCGGCGCGGGGGCGGGCTGCGTTGCGCCGGCCACGCCGACAAAAGTTGCGCGCGCGGCGTTGTGCGGGTGCAGCGGCGCCTCGCGCATCGCTAGCACCGGGGCGAAGCAGATGTCGGTTGCTTCCATGATCGCGCACCAGTCGTCGCGCGTTTTGGTCGCGAAGATCGCGGTGAGCTTGGCCTTGAGCGCGGGCCAGGCGGTCTGATCATGTTGGCGATCAAAATCGGGATCGTCGGCCACGCCCGCCGCGGCGCGCAGCAGCGCGTAGAATTGCGGCTCGATCGATCCGATTGCCACGAATTTACCGTCGGCGCAGGCATAGGTGTCGTAGAAGGGCGCGGCGCCGTCGAGCATGTTCACCCCCGCTTCGTCGCGGTTGATCCCGGCTTCGAGCATGTGCCAGCTCATGCCGCTGAGCAGTGCCGAGCCGTCGGTCATCGCCGCGTCGATCACTTGCCCCGGCGCGCCATTCTTCACCGCGAGTAGGGCGGCAACCATCCCGAACGCAAGAAGCATCCCGCCGCCGCCGAAATCACCGACATAGTTGACCGGCGGCACCGGCCGTTCGCCCGCGCGGCCGATGGTGTGGAGCACGCCCGACAGCGCGATATAGTTGATGTCGTGACCTGCCGCCTGCGCATAGGGGCCGGTCTGGCCCCAACCGGTCATGCGACCGAAGACGAGCTTGGGATTATCGGCGAGCAGCACATCGGGGCCCAGCCCAAGCCGTTCCATCACGCCGGGGCGAAATCCTTCGATCAGCCCATCGGCGCTGCGACACAAATCGCGCGCAGCGGCGACACCTTCGGGCGTCTTCATGTCGAGCACCACTGAGCGGCGGTTGCGCGACAGCGCGTCGCGTGGATCGAGCCGCGCACTGGGGCGATCGATGCGGATCACCTCGGCGCCATGATCGCCGAGCATCATGCCGCAAAAGGGCGCGGGGCCGATTCCGGCGAATTCGATGATCCGGATGCCCGATAATGCGCCGGCCATGGCCCGTCCCTCCCCGTTGATTATGGGGTAGGCATGCCGGGTGCGGGCGCCGGGATCAATGGCGCGGTTTCAGCCTCGGCGGGGGCCGGGACTGTTGGGGGTGGCGCAGGCAAGGGCTTGGGCGGCGCGGCAGTCGTCGGGATCATAGCACGGATCGGCGTGTGCGGGCGGCCGCGCAGATCGTCGATCTCGTCCTGGCGCATCTGAAGGTAAAGATCGCGGCGCTGCGAATAGAGATCCTTGTCGTTGCTGCGCATCCGCCGCAAATCCTCGTCGAAAGCAGCACGGCGGTCGAGCGTGCGTCCGACGCTGGTCGGCAAAACGAATTCGATGCGGTTGAAGGGACTGCCGACCACCACGGGCAGCAGCGCCCTGTCGGCGAACGAGCCGACGATGTCGCGAATCGTGGTTGGCCCGACGATCGGTAGGAAAAGATAGGCGCCCGGCTGCACCCCATAAAAGCCCAGCGTGTTGGCAAAACCGTTCGGACGGCGCGGCAGCCGGATCCCTTTGCGCTTGGCAATGTCGAACAGCCCGCCGATGCCGATCGTCGTGTTGACGAAGAAGCGCGCGAAGGTTTCGGCGGCCTTGCCGATTTTGTGCTGGAGCACGAAGTTCACGAACACCTTGGGTTCCTGAATGTTGAACAGGAAATTATTGAGCCCGTCGCGCACCGGTGCCGGCACGACCTTGACAAAAGTGAGCGCGACCGGCGCGACCACTGCCTTGTCGACCGCTTGCGTGACCGCAAACGAGGTTGCGTTGAGCTTTTCGAGCGGATCGCCAGCCGTGCGCTGATTCGCGGTGACCATGACTTCCATCGGCTCAGACTCGGTCGTCTGGGCCGGATCGGTCGGTGCGGGCAGTGTTGCAGGCGCGGGTGTTGCAGCGGCCGCTGGCTTGGGAGCATCCTGATCTTGCTGGGTCTGCGCGATCACCTCGGCGGGCAGCGCAAGCGAGATGCCGCCGCTATTGACCGGTGCCCCGACGAGCAGCATCGCGCTGGTCATGCCGGCAAAGCTCATGCCGTCATCGCCGCAGTGAACGCGCCCGTTGGTGCCGAGGCGACCCTGACGGGTGCCCGGTAGAATGCGGCATTGGTCAACGCTTCACCAAAGCAGGTATCACTACAATTCCCCCTGGGCCAGAACGGCGCACATGGCCCCCCCCGGACCGCCCGAACTGCCAAACCACGGCTCTTTGACGAATATACGCGCAAGAGCAAGGATTCGTGACAGCGCGCGTGCGCAAATTCGGGATTTGGCGCACCCGGCATGAAAGCGATGGGCACTTTTATCATTGGGAAATTTCCGTCAAGCGTCCGTAATCAGCGCGAGGGTGATGCTTCTACACGTGGTCCGAGATGGGCATGAAGCCGGTATCGGCCGACAGGATCGGGGTTCGGCGGAAGAGCGGGCGGACCAATCTCAGGATACGACATGACTTGCGCCTGCCGAGTGCCCGCACGGTCTCGCCCGCTTCCCCTCGTCCTCGCGCGGACGAACTCCGGCCGGGTAGCCGGAGAGCTTGTATCAGGCCGGTTGCTTCCCGTAATCGAAGTCCGTTCCGTCGATCCACATCCGATGAAGAATGACGCCGAGCTTGCGCGCGAGGGCCACGCGGGCACGGCCCCCGCCGCGCCGCTTGGCCACTCGGACCGCCCAGGCCTTGAGCGCCGACCATCGCTTCACGCGGGAAAGCATGACGTTGGCAGCATCGAACAGCGCCGCGCGTGCGCTTGCATCGCCGGCGCGGCTGATACTGCGGGAGATATCGGTCTCGCCTGATTGATAGCGTCTGGGCGTCAGCCCAAAGTGGGCGCCGACGAGCTTGGACGATCGGAAGCGAGACGGATCGTCGATTGCTGTCCGCACGGTCAGCGCGGTGACTGCGCCGACACCAGGAACGGTCATGAACCGGCGGCAAACGTCATCCTCCCGGTCGATCGTGCGCAAGCGACGGTCCAGCTTCGCGACCCCGCCGCGCAACGCCGACCGCGCATCGAGCAGGCTGTGCACCCGCTCGCGCAGAACGACATGCCCGGCCGTCAACTCGGCCACGCGTGCCTCGAAGCCGATGCGGCCGACCTTGCCCACCTTTAGCCCGAAGCTGCGCAGGATGCCGCGGATGCGGAGTTCAATCGCGCAGGCCTTCTCGACGAGCAGCTTACGCGCGGTGAGGAGTGCACGGCTCTCGCGCGCATCCATGGTCTTTCGTTCGATCTTTTTGCGCTATTTGATGATGGCGGGTGCCCTACCGAAGTAAGCGTCGGCGGGCGTCACGTTGCTCAAGCTCTCTTGGTAGCGCTGATTGTTGCAATGCTCGACGAACGCCTCGATCTGGGGCTCAAGATCGCCAAGCAGGAAGTAGTTTTCCAGCAAGATGCGGTTTTTCGGGGTCTGGCGCCAGCGCTCGATCTCGCCCTGGGTTTGCGTTTGCGTAGGAGCGCCGCGCACATGGCTCATCCTCCGGGCCTTGATGTATTCCGCCGGTCCGCCCTCGATGTAGTGAGGCCGTTATCCGACGCCAGCCTGGGCTTGTGCAGCACCTTGGCGCTGTCGCAGCCGGAAGCTGGGAGCGCCAGGTCCAGCGTGTCGGTCCCATCCTCGGCCCGCATGTTGGTGCACAGCTTTCAGACGATGATGCAGCGCTAGAAGTCGCCGAGCAAATCAAACCGTAAGGTTTAGTTAACCATAAATCGATAGCTGACGAACGGATTGAGGCATGTTGATTGCGGTTTGTGGTTATGACTCCCTATTCAAATTTCAATTTGCTCCGGGCTTTGGGCGTGGCGTTGCTTCTGCTGAAAGCCTCGCCCGCCTTTGGTCAAGCCGCGCCCACGAGTCGCGTCACGCCATCGACGATCGCCCCGCAAGCTCCGCAAAGTCAGCCGGAACCAATTTTGCGTGCTCCCACGCACAACGTTGATGCGCCTGCCAGCGCGTCCACGCTTTCGGTAACCATCCGCAAATTCGAGGTCATTGACGGCTATCCCGACCTCGCCAACTTGGTGCGCATTGAAGCGGCCAAAGCCGAGGGGCGACAGACCACCATCAGCGAACTCTATGCGATCGCGGCGCGGATTGAGGCAATATATGCGCAAGAGGGCTATTTTCTCGCGCGCGTAGTGGTTCCACCACAGCGAGTTGACGATGGGGGAACCTTTTCCATCAGGATTGTGAAAGGCTATATTGAATCGATACAAATCAATGTATTGGACCCGAATAGCAAGAAGCTGATTGAACGTCGTCTAGGCGCGTTAATCGGGAATACCGATTTGACCTACGCCGAACTGGAACGCCGAATCTCGCTGGCTGGAGACGGCCCTGGCTTGACGCTGACGAGTGCTTTGACGCGTGGCGAAAAAGTGGGTGGCGTACGTTTGGTCGTGCAGGGCAAATTCAGGCCAGTCGCTGTCAGGGTGGGTTTTGACAATAGCGTTGCCGACGGCTTTTCAGGTGTCCAGTTCTGGACCCAGGGAATATTGAACAATGTTCTGGGCCATGGCGAGGTGATCTATGGATCAATCTTCAATGGCCCTGACCTTGATAGGGTGGTTGCCAACAATCCGGAAAGGCGCGTGCTGGGGGTCGGCGCCATCATTCCTGCCGGAAATAATGGTCTATCGCTCAACCCAGAGTTTGTTTCGGCGCGAATACACCCACGGGAACAACCCGGAATCCTGATCACTACCGGCAATTTCACGAGGGTAAGTCTGAAACTGGCGTATCCTCTGATCAGATCTCGTGCCCAGAATCTCATTCTGTCTGGTGGTTTTGAAGCGGTCGACGAAGATCAGATTGCCGACGAATTTGATACCGCGTTGAGCATAGATAAACTAAGAATTGCTTCCTTTTCAGCTGATTGGAATGCAAATCTATCAGGAAATTTAAGCTTTGCATCGCGATTTTCCGTAAATCAAGGCATCAACGCATTGGGTGCACGGGATAGGGCCGATGTCGCCGCAACGAGAATCGGTTTTTCGAGGTCCGGATCCCGGCCTGATTATACCAAGATCAACATCGATTGGAGCGCGCGGTACCTCTCGTCAGGCCGGCTGAATGCTAGCCTCTCTTTCCATTTTCAACATTCACTGACGGGCGCGCTACCTAGCTATGGCCAGTTCAGGATGGATAGCGAAGATGGCTTGTCGGCATTTGCGCCGGGAACGTTCAGCGTCGACAGCGGCCTGACGCTTCGTGGTGAGTTTGGGCCGCGCGTCGCCGGTTCGACGTTTAACGTCGCGCCTTATGTGTTTGGCGCATTCGGAACCGGCCACCTTGCCAATCCGACCCGCCTCGAGACGTCGAATATGCTGGGGGGGCGTTCGGGATCGGCGCCAGAGCAACCCTGTTCAAGGCCAATTCCGGACCGTCGCTGCAAGCGTCGTTTGAGGTGAGCCATGGCACGGCCAGCAACCTGAGAGATGACCAGAATCGCCTGTCGTTTGGTTTGTCGGTCGGCTTCTAGCGCGCATTGGGTCGCTCACGGCCAAACGAATTCTTTACCATCTCGGCGCAGTAACGAAGCACGAAAGGCACATGATAGAGCGCTGACAGCGCGCGTGGGGACCGGTCTTGTGAACGATTGCCAAAAAAATAAACGAAATTGCAACGCCTTGCGACGTCGGCATCTCTTCACGACCAGCATGCTCGCACTGCTCTCGTTCATGGGGGCGTCCGCCGCGCGTGCCGATGATTCGCTGCCCAGTGGCGGAATTGTCCGGGCCGGCGAGGTAACAATCGGCACGCCGCGCGACGGCAGTTTGACCATCAATCAGACCAGCAGACGCGCGATTGTCGACTGGAATACGTTCAACATCGGGTCGTTGAACGGTGTCACGATCCGCCAAAGCGACGCCTCGGCTGCGATCCTGAACCGCGTTACGAGCGGTACCACCACGACGATCGCCGGAAACCTGACTGCCAACGGCACGGTCTATCTGATCAATCCCAACGGCATCCAGATCACCTCGACGGGCACGGTTGCTGTCGGGCGTGGCTTCGTCGCGTCGACCCTCGACATTTCGAACAGCGATTTTCTCGCCGGCAAATATGTCTTTGCCGGTCGCGGGGCTGGTGGCGTGGTCAACGGCGGACGTATTACTGCCGGTTCCGGTGGTTCGGTCGTGCTCATCGGCGGGAGCGTCACCAACACCGGTCTGATATCGGTCCCCGCAGGCAGAATTGGCATTGGCGCCGGCGAGCGCGTCACGCTGGACATGACGGGCGACGGGTTCCTTCAGGTCGCGCTACCCAACGCAGATGCCGCCGCAGGCGATAACAAGAATACGGGTGCGCTGGTCATGGCACCGGGAACCCGGGATCAGATCATTCGCGATCTCGTCAATCTTCCCGCCCAGGTTGATCTGAACCAGATATCGGGCACGAACGGCGCGATCACCATTGGCGCTGAAGGCCCTGGCAAAATCCAGCTTGGCGGGACCTTGACCGCTTCCGGTGGCACGATCACGGCGGTGGGGCAGCAGCTCACGGTCGACAATGCCGCCATCTCGACGGCGAGCGATGTGGCGCTTGGTGGCAAAATTGTTCTGACCGCCCACGACAAAGTCGACATCGCGAACTCGAGCATCGATGCCTCCGGCGTGACCGGCGGCGGCACGATCCGCATCGGTGGCGGCCGTTATGGTGCCGATGCGGGCGTGGTCAATGCCAGGAGCACCACCGTCTCGGCCGATACCACGATCCGCGCTGATGCGACCGGTTCCGGAAATGGCGGCGACATTGTCCTGTGGTCGGACGCGCGGACGCAGTTTGCCGGCACCATCAGCGCACGGGCGCTGGGTGCGACGGGCGATGGCGGCGAAGTCGAAGTGTCGGGTCGCGCCCAGCTTGTCTACGACGGTATGACGGACCTCCGCTCGGCAGGTGGTCGCACCGGAAACCTTCTGCTCGATCCGTATGACGTTACGATTTCGTCGGGCGCGGATAGTGGTGCAGGGTTTACCGCGAACGCCAATGATACCGTCATCAACACCACGACGCTCGCCAATGCGTTGGGCACCGCGAACGTCACTGTCTCTACTGGCAGCGCGGGCACCCAAGCCGGAAATATCACTGTTGCCAATAGCGTGAGCTGGGCGAGCGGCAACCAGCTGACGCTGAACGCTGCGAACAACATCACCGTGAACGCCGCGCTCAGCACGACCGGCGGGGGCGGCATCCAGCTGACGGCGGGTAATGCCGTGACGCTGAACAGCGCGCTGAGCGTCGGTGCGGGCGGCGGCAGCGGCGTTGTGGTGCAGGCGAATGATTCGATCATCGGTAACACCGGCGCGAGCATCACCACGCAAGGCCAGGCGGTCACGCTCAACAGCGACCGCGATGCGAGCGGAGCGGGCGCGATCTCCCTCACAGGCACAACGATTACCAGCAACGGCGGCAATATCGTTCTGGGGGGCGGTGCCAACCCGCTCACCACCGCTGCCTTCACAACGGGCCAGGCAGGCGTTTTCCTCAACTCCGCCGCGCTGAATTCGGGCGGTGGCCTCATCTCGATCCGGGGCACCGGCGGATCAGGCAACCCCTATGGCATTTTGTCCCAAGGCACGACGGCGCTGTCGTCAGGCGCCGGACAAGTCACGGTCGTCGGCACCGGCGGAACCGCAGCAAATGACGCGTTTGGGATTTACTGGACGGCCGGCACGATCACCACCACCACAGGCGGCATCACGCTGACCGGCACCGGCGGCGGGACCGGGGCGGGCGCAGTCAATCGCGGCATCGACTTTCGCGGGACGGCGACCAGCACCAGCGGCAACATCGCGCTAACGGGTACGTCGTCGGCAGGAATCGATCACTCACAAGGTATCTTCCTCGCTAACGCCACCCTCAGCACGGCAGGCAACATCGATATTACCGGTGCATCCTCTGCGGTTGCCACGGGCAACAATGCCGGCATTTTCTTCCAGCCCGCGACGATCACCGGCACCGGCAGCGGAAACATCACGATCACCGCGACCAGCCTTGCCGGAAACGATGCGCTGCAGATGTATGGCGGAACGGTCGGGGGCGGAAGCTTCACTGGCGCACTCACGCTCAACGCGAATTCGCTGACGCTCGCGAACACGCTCAGCGGCAGCGGCGCGCTGTTCATTCAACCAACTACCGCAAGCACCAGCATTGGTGTGGGCACCAGCGCCTCTGGCACGCTCAACCTTGATGCGACCGAACTCGCCAACCTCACCAACGGCTTCAGCAGCATCACCATCGGCAGCGCGACCGGCAATGGCGCAGTGGAAGTGCGCAATGCCGCCTTCCAAGACCCGGTGACGATCCGCTCGCCCGGTTCGGCGGGCACGATCACCGTGCGCAACGGCACGCTCAGCACGGGTTCGGGCACCAGCGCCGGTTCGATCACTTTGCAGGCCGGGGACTGGATCAACGGCAATAACAGCGGTGGGATCACCACGCAGGGCCAGGCGATCACGCTCAACGCCGACCGCGACGCCAATCAGTCCGGTTACATTATTTGGACCGGCAATGCGATCACCAGCAACGGCGGCGATGTGATCGTTGGTGGCGGCCTCGATCCGCTGAGCACGCCTGCTTACGGCACCAGCGGCAACCACGGCGTCCAAGCCAACGGCAGTTTCATCAGCAGTGGCGCAGGCAACATCAGCATCCGCGGCGCGGGTGGCACCAGCGCCAACCGCTACGGCGTCAATCTCAATAACAGCGGCGCGATCACCTCGACCAGCGGCAACATCACGATCGTTGGCACGGGCAGCACGGCGGCGACCGGCAACAATGCCGGCATTGTGTTCTACAACACCGCCAACAACGGCACGGTGGGTACGTCCACTGGCGCGATCTCCCTCACCGGCATCGGCTACGCCTCGGGCGCGGGCGTCGAATTCAATGCCAACGTCAATCTGCGCGCCGATAATGCCGCCGGATCGATCTCCGTCACCGGCACCAATGGTGCTAGTGGACCGGGCGGGATTTATTTCCGGGACCAGTTCGGCACGGTGCTCAACTTTATTGGCAATGCCACTTCTGCCGCGCCGATCACCCTCACCGCCGATACGATGAATATCTCACGGACCCAGATCAGGGGGACTGGCACGCTCACGATCCAGCCGCTGACGCCGGGGGCGACGATTGGCATCGGTGACAGCGCAAGCGGCCTGCTCAATCTCGACGCGTCCGAGTTGGCAACCATCCAAAGTGGCTTTTCGTCGATCACCTTCGGCCGTGCCGACGGCACGGGGGCGATTGATTTCCGCCCCTATGCCTTTCTCAGCAACGCGACCATTCGCTCCGGGACCGGCGACATCACCGTCACCGGCGACGCTTACGACTATACCACGCGTACGCTGACGCTCGCCAGCGCGGGCAATCTGCTCGTCCAGCCGCTGACCGCATCAACGACGATCGGCATTGGCGACAGCGCGTCCGGCACGCTGAACTTAACCGCCGCAGAAATCGCCGGATTCCAGAACGGCTTCAGCAGCATCACCATCGGCTCGGCCACGGGCACGGGAGCGGTGGATATCCGCAACGCGAGCTTCCTAGATCCGGTGACGATCCGTACGCCGTCGGGCAGCGGGACCATCACCCTCAACGGCGCGCTTGCCACCGGCAGCGGGACGAGCGCGGGCAGCATCACGCTCCAGGCCGGTGACTCGATCATCGGCAACACCGGCGCGAGCGTCACCACCCAAGGCCAGGCGATCACCTTCAACGCCGACCGCGACGAAAGCGGCGCTGGGGCGATCTCTCTGACGTCTACGAACATCACCAGCAACGGCAGCGACATCACGCTCGGCGGCGGCGCGAACCCGCTGACGGGCGCGGCCAGCACCGTGGGGCTCACAACCAGCGCAGTTTCTGCCGGTGCGGGGACAATCCGCGTGCGGGCCGCTGCGCCTTCGGGCAGCAATGGCTACAGCCAGGGCACAGGCAGCGCGCTCACCACCACCACCGGCGATATTCTGGTCACCGGATCGGGGGACAACGGGCTTTTTCTCGCCGGTGGCAGTATCTCCTCCACGAGCGGCAACATCAGCCTGAGCGGCACGGGGGCAGCGGCCACTGGTGTGCTCGCGGCTGGGACGACGATTTCAACGGGCGGCAGCGGCAACCTCACGCTGACAGGCACCGGCGGGTCCGGTAACGGCTTCAACTACGGCGTCATCGTCTACAACAGCGCCATCGCTTCCGTAGCCGACGGTTTGCTCACCGTGAACGGCACAGCGGGCACAGGCGGGACCATCTCGGCGGGAATCGGGTTGACCGACAATGGCCGCATTCGCGCCACCGGCAACGGGTCTATCGCACTCACCGGCGTGGCCAATGGCGGAAACTCCCGCTACGGGCTGTTCATGATCCGC
The DNA here is from genome assembly GCA_019744885.1 of Sphingomonas sp. Taxonomy (GTDB): domain Bacteria; phylum Pseudomonadota; class Alphaproteobacteria; order Sphingomonadales; family Sphingomonadaceae; genus Sphingomonas. The sequence goes on along the minus strand of JAIETY010000222.1, from coordinate 6,578 downwards.
GCCGCCCAGATCGAGGCGGCAGGCTCGGGCAATATCTCCATCACCACCTCGGGCGGCGGCGCAGGGGCGGAGGGAATCTATGTCAGCTCCGGCGGAAACGCCACGCCAAACCTCATCGGCGAAGGCAGCCTGCCGGGCACGTTCAGCGGCACGCTCACGCTGCGATCCGACAAGATCGCCTTGGACACGCTCACCCTCGCGGGCACCGGCGGACTTGAGATCACGCCCTTCAGCGATTCCACCACCATCGGCCTGGGCGATGGCGCGAGCGGCACGCTGAACCTGACGGCGGCTGAACTCGCGACGATCCAGAACGGCTTCAGCAGCATCACCATCGGCAGCGCGACCGGCACGGGAGCGGTGGATATCCGCAACGCGAGCTTCCTCGATCCGGTGACGATCCGCACGCCCTCGGGCAGCGGGACCATCACCCTCAACGGCGCGCTTGCCACCGGCAGCGGGACGAGCGCGGGCAGCATTACGCTGCAAGCGGGCGATTCGATCATCGGCAATTCGGGCGCGAGCGTCACCACGCAAGGCCAGGCGATCACGCTGAACAGCGACCGCGATGCCAGCGGCGCGGGGGCGATCTCGCTGACCAGCACGACGATTACGAGCAATGGTGGCGACATTGTGCTGGGTGGCGGGGCGAACCCGCTCGTTGGGCATGCCAGAGGAACCGCCGGGTTACCGAATGGTGTGTCTGTCAACGGCGGCTCCATTTCGACCTTCGGCGGAACCTTGAGTTTGACCGGAACCGGTAACGCAACCGCTTCCAATTCCATCGGCGTGTCGATTTCAAGCGCAGCACTCTCAAGCGGTGCCGGCACGCTGGCTCTCACCGGCAACGGCGGCGGCGGACATTGGGGCTGGGGTGTTTCCGTTGCGAATTCTACGGTGCGAAGCACGAGCGGGACCATCCTCCTCACCGGAACCACCCCCAACGCCAACCAGGACAACCAAACTGCAATTGTCGTTGCCCAAAATTCATTGGTCGAATCCGCAACGGGCAACGTAACCCTGACCGGCACTGCCAACTCAACGTTGGACTCCCGCAATCGCGGCGTGTTTGTCGCCTCCTCGACGGTTCGGGCAGTCGGCGGCGACCTCACAATCAACGCGTACTCAGCAGATGTCGGGACCAGCCACTCGCTCTCACTCGGTGAGGGAGGTGCGGGGGTACTGCAGGCTGGCGGCGCGTTGACGATCAATGCGAACTCGATCAGCGCCTTCAATTCTTCGGTCATCACCGGTTCTGGCACTTTAACCATTCAGCCGACGACGCCCACCACCACCATCGGCTTGGGCAACGGTGCTAGCGGCACCCTGAACCTGGACGCCACGGAACTCGGCTATCTGCAAAACGGCTTCAGCAGCATCACCATCGGCAGCGCGAGCGGCAGCGGCGCAGTCGACATCCGCAATGCGAGCTTCCTCGATCCGGTGACGATCCGCACGCCCTCGGGCAGCGGGACCATCACCCTCAACGGCGCGCTTGCCACCGGCAGCGGGACGAGCGCGGGCAGCATTACGCTGCAGGCGGGCAATTCTATCATCGGCAACTTCGGGGCGAGCATCACCACGCAGGGGCAAGCGATCACGCTCAACAGCGACCGCGATGCGAGCGGGGCGGGGGCGATCGCGCTGATCGGCACGGCGGTTACCAGCAACGGCGGCGACATAACCTTCGGAGGCGGGGCGAACCCGCTGACGACTGGAGCCTTTGGCACCAGTGCGAACAGCTTGGGCATCTATTCTGCCTTCGGGTTGATCACCTCGGCGGGCGGTGCGATCAGCCTGCGCGGGACCGGCGGGACCGGCGTCAGCAACGCAGGGGGCGTGTTGCTGGAATCTCCCATCAGTTCAGGCACGGGCCCGATCACCATCACCGGTACCGGCGGTACGGGAAACTCTGCGCACGGCATTGAGACGTTGTCGACGATCTCTACTACCACCGGCGCGATCACTCTCACCGGCTTTGCCGGCATCGGTTCGGTACAGCAGGCCGAGGGGCTGAAACTCTCGCAAGCGGTCAGTTCCACCAGCGGCGCGATCACGTTCAATGCAAATCGCGTGCAACTGCTAATCAGTGGCAATATTTCGAGCGCTGGCGCGCTGAGCATCCAACCCACCACCGCGTCCGCCACCATCGGCATTGGCGATGGTGCGAGCGGCACGCTCAACCTCGATGCGACTGAACTCGGCTTTCTCCAGAACGGGTTCAGCAGCATCACCATCGGCAGTGCGACCGGCAGCGGCGCAGTCGACATCCGCAACGCGAGCTTCCTCGATCCGGTGACGATCCGCTCGCTTTCGGGTGCGATTGGCGTCAACGGCGCACTGTCCACCGGCAGCGGCACCAGCGGCGGTGCAATCACCCTCACCACGGGCGGGGCGCTGACGGGGGGGGGGCGGGCTCTTCGATCACGACGCAGAACCAGGCGATTAACCTGACCGGCGCGCCCGTATCCGGCGCAATGGCCATCGCCAGCAATGGCGGGCTGGTGACGGTCAACCAGACCGGCAGCGGCACGGTTTCGGGTGCGCTATCCGGCGCGGGCGGGCTGACGCTGCTCGGCGGCGGGACGCTGACGCTGAGCGGCACCAACACCTACACCGGCGCGACCAGCGTGAATGCGGGCATTCTGCGGGCGGGTTCCACCTCCGCCTTTGGCTTCAACTCCGCCGCGACACTTGCCAGCGGAACGACGCTCGATCTCGCCGGGTTCAGCAACACCCTCGGCTTGCTCGGGGGAGCAGGCACGGTGACCAACAGCAACGCTGCTGCGGCAACGCTAACGACGGGCAGCAACAACGGCTCCAACACCTTCAACGGCGTGATTCAAGACGGCAACGGCGTCCTGTCACTGACCAAGATCGGGACGGGCATCGCCCTTCTGAACGGTACCAATACCTATTCGGGCGTTACCACGATCAGCAATGGAACGCTCCAGATCGGCAATGCGTCTTCGACCGGCACACTTGGCACGGGTAACGTCGTCAACAACGCCTCGCTTGTTTTCCAACGGGATCTTCTGGCAACGGCGACGGTAGCCAACAATATTTCCGGCACCGGTACGCTTACCAAGCTGTCGGGCAACTCGTTGACATTGAGCGGTTCCAACACCTACACCGGTGCGACAATTGTGAGCGGGGGCACACTCACGGCGGGCTCCACCTCCGCCTTTGGCTCCAACTCCGCCGCGACACTTGCCAGCGGAACGACGCTCGATCTAGCCGGGTTCAGTAACACCCTCGGCTCGCTGGCGGGCACCGGCACCGTCACCAGCAGCGCTGCTGGATCGGTCACAGTGTCGGCTGGCGGCAACGACAGCTCGACCACCTTCAGCGGCATCATCCAGAATGGTGCGGGCACCGTCTCCGTCCGTAAGCTGGGCACCGGCACATGGACGCTTGACGGCACGAACTCCTACACCGGCGCGACGATCGTCAATGGCGGCACGCTGCGGCTGGGCGCGAACAACGCGCTGGCCAGCACCACCGCGCTTTCCGTCAACGCCATCACCGCCGGGCAGACGGCGCTGTTCGATACCAACGGCTTCAACCAGACCGTCAGCGGCATCACGCTGTCGGGCATCGACGGCGGATCGGGTGCCGTCAACACCACCAACAATATCAGCACCGGCGCGGGCACGCTGACGCTGATCGGCGGGATTGTCTACAACAACACCAACAACAACCTCGGCAGCACGATCTCCGGGAACTTGAACTTCGGCGGCAGTGTCCGGGGCATTACGGTTGTCGATTCATCGAACGCAGCGAGCGACCTCACGATCAGCGCGGTGATCGCCAACGGCGGCATCCAGAAGGAGGGCTCGGGGACGCTGACGTTGACCGGCGCGAATACCTACACCGGCGCAACGACGGTGAACGCGGGGACGCTTCAAATCGTCAATGGCTCGATCGCGAACTCGGCAGCGACGGTGAATACGGGCGCAACTCTTTCACTCAACAATACCGCAAATGGCTTTGCTAACCGGCGTAGTTTGACCAACACGATTACCGGTGCTGGCACAGTCAGTATTGATAACTCCACATCGGGCATCAATGGTGGCTGGGTTGTGTTTAACAGCGGTACGTCTGGTTTGCTGGCAGGCTTCACGGGCAATGTGAACGTGAATTCCGGTGTGTTAAGCATGGACAATCAGGCGGGTCTATGGAGTGCTAATGCGAACCTGAATGTAGCCTCAGGCGGACTATTCGGGCTTCGTGCGCAAGACATTTCCATAGCCAACCTGAGCGGTAGCGGTGACATTTTTAATGGTTTTGGTAACGCAAAAACGCTTACCGTCAGCAATGCTAGCGCCAATACGTTCAGCGGCACCATTCATGGGAATGGTTCAAGCGGTGTAGATGGAAACATTGAGAGCGGAACACTCGTACTCAGCAAAACCGGTGCGGGCACGCTGACGCTTTCGGGCACGAATACCTACACGGGCGCCACACTTGTAGCTACGGGCACGCTGCGCGCCGGTTCCACCAGCGCCTTCGGCAGCAACAGTGCAACGAACTTGGGAGGTACTGGCTTCCTCGACCTTGGCGGTTTCAGCAACGCTGTCGGTTCGCTCACGGGTGCGGGCACCGTCACCAACTCGGGCGGCAGCGCGGCGACGCTGACCGCTGGCGGCAACAACACCTCCACCACGTTCAGCGGCGTGATCCAGGACGGCGCAAGCGCCACTGCGCTTACCAAAACCGGCACCGGCACGCTGACGCTAACAGGAATCAACACATTCACCGGCGGAACCACCGTTAATGTCGGTACGCTGACCCTGCCGACCCCGAGTTCGACGGGCATCATTCGCGGCGCGCTGACAATCAACAGCGGCGCTATCGTGAATGCGTCGACGGGTTGGGCTTTCGGTTTCGGCAACGGCACGCGCGTTACCGATATCGTGATCAACAACGGGACGTTGAACTTCACCGGTGCGGCTGGTCAGGGCGGGTTTGCAGGTAACACGATCACCCTTAACGGCGGCAGCATCACTGGCAGCGCATTCGACTGGTTCCGAAGCGGCGCTCCGCTGGCCGGAACACTCAACGTCACCGCAGATGCCACATCCGTCGGCATCAATATGCGGAACACGGGTGGCAGTGAAGGCGCGGTCACGGTCAACGTCGCCAGCGGACAGACGTTTGCCATCACCGGCGCGATTACCAGTGGCCAAGGCACCAATGGTCTGATCAAGACCGGCGCGGGCACGTTGACGCTCTCTGGCGCAAACACCTACAACGGCGCGACGACCGTTAGCGCGGGTACGCTTCAGATCGGTGCAGGCTTCACCACGGGCACATTGGGCACCGGTGCGGTCACCAACAACGCCTCGCTGGTCTTCAATCGCTCTGATGCTGTCACCGTGGCCAACGTTGTCTCCGGCACCGGTTCGCTTACACAGGCGGGCAGCGGCACGACCACGCTCACCGGCGCGAACACTTACACCGGCGCGACGACAGTCAATAACGGCACGCTTTCGCTGAACGGCTCACTGAATGTCGGAACCGGCGCGGCTGACGTCAGCGTCGCGTCGGGTGCGGTCTTGAACGGCAGCGGCGTGGTGACGGCGGGAACGCTGCGGGTCGGCGGTGCGGGCACCGTTGAACTTGGCGGCAACAACCTTGTCGGCAACGTGGTGTCCAACGGCACGATCGGCGCGCTGACGCTCAACGCTGCCAGAGACCTGAACGTCGCCGGGATCACCAGCACCGGGGCTGTCCGGCTGACCACAACGGGCGCGACGTCGGACATCACCCTGTCGCAGGCGATTGCCAGCAGCGCATCGGGCGATGCCGTCGTGCTCGCTTCTGGCCGCAATTTCATCAACAACGCTGGCGCCAGCGGCATCACCTTGACGGGTGGCGGTCGTTTCCTGATCTATTCGGCCGATTGGGCCGCCGATACGCGCGGTGGCCTGGCGGGCGGCAACCTTTATAACCGCACCTTTGCTGGCAATCCGCCCGGCTCCATTTCGCAACCGGGCTCGCAGTTCATCTATGCGCGCCAGCCGGTGCTCACGGTCACCGCCGACGGTGCGACGCGCATTTATGGTAACGCCAACCCGGCGCTAAGCGCGACGGTTACGGGGCTGGTAAATGGTGATGGGGCAGGGGCGGCCTATTCGGGCGCTGCTGCGCTAAGCACTGGTGCGACGGTAACTTCGAACGTCGGGTCATATTCGATCACCGCGAGCGCTGGCACGCTGACGAGCGATCTCGGTTACGGCTTCCAATATGTGAATGGGTCGTTGTCGGTGACGCCGCGCGCGCTGGTTGTGACGGCGGATGCGCTGAGCCGCATTTACGGCGATGCCAATCCGGCGCTGACGTACAGCGTTGGTGGTCTTGGCCTGGTGAACGGGGATGTGCTGACGGGTGGCCTTGCGACGGTTGCCGGGCTGACGTCGAATGTTGGCAGCTATGCGATCACGCAGGGGACGCTGGGTGCGAGCTTGAACTACACGCTCGCCTACACGGGGAGCAGCCTGTCGGTGACGCCGCGCGCGCTGGTTGTGACGGCGGATGCGCTGAGCCGCATTTACGGCGATGCCAATCCGGCGCTG
>JAIETY010000041.1 GCA_019744885.1 Sphingomonas sp. | reverse complement strand
GAACCACGGCCAATTGCCTGCGTTTCAGTAGGGAGACTGCTAGGCAGGACGGCGGCGCTTGTCATCGGTGAATCAAGCCCTAGCGGCACGATTGCAAGGGCGCTGTGGCGTATTGGCAACAGCCGTGCCGCCAGTTGCCAGCCTTGCAGCACGGCCCTAGAGGTCGCAGCGTCATCAACGGCGGGGGCCGGACAAAGGACGTTCATGTTCCTATCACGTTACGAACGCATGATTGCCCAGCGCTATCTGCTCCCGGGCAAGGGCGAGGCGTTCATCTTTCTGGTCGCCGGGATCAGCCTGGCGGCGGTGATGCTCGGCGTGGCGGCGCTCGTCATCGTCATGAGCGTGATGAACGGCTTTCGCGCTGAACTCTTCGACAAGATCGTCGGGCTGAACGGCCATGCGGTGGTGCAGGGCTATGGCGGGCAGTTGCGCGACTGGCGCACGGTGCTGGCCGAAGCGCGCAAGACGCCGGGGATCACCAGCGCGACGCCGCTGATCGAACAGCCGATGATGTCGACCTTCAACGGCCGCGTCGAGGCCGTGCAGATGCGCGGCATGCGCGTCGAGGATATTCGCACCAACAAGACCATCGGCGACAAGGTGCTGAGCGGGTCGCTCGCCACCCTGACCCCCGGATCGGGCCGGATCGCGATTGGCTCGCGGTTGGCGGAATCGCTCGGCGCGCAGGTTGGCAGCGAGATTTCGCTGCTCAATCCGGCGGGCCAGACGACGCCGTTCGGCACGGTGCCGCGGATCGTCAGCTACACAGTGGGCGCGATCTTCGAGATCGGCGTCTATGATTTCGACAAAACCTATGTGCTGATGCCGCTGCCCGATGCGCAGACCTTGTTGCTGCAGGGCGACACGGTCGGGATGATCGAGTTGCAGACCACCAATCCCGACAATGTCCGACCGATCCTGGCCCCGCTCGCGGCCAAGGTGGGCAATGGCGCGGTGATTTCGGACTGGCGTGAGATGAACGCGCAACTGTTCGAAGCGCTGGAAGTCGAACGCATTGCGATGTTTACCGTGCTGTCGATCATCATCCTGGTCGCGGTGTTCAATATCCTGTCGTCGCTGATCATGCTGGTGCGCGCCAAGACGCGCGACATTGCGATTTTGCGCACGATGGGGGCGACGCGGGGCGGGTTGCTGAAAATCTTCATGACGGTGGGGACGGTGATCGGCGTGCTCGGCATGTTCGCCGGGCTCGCGCTGGGATTTGTGTTCTTGCATTTCCGCCAGAATGTCGTCGATTTCGTGCAATTGGTGACGGGGCAGAATCTGTGGGACCCGCAGATACGCTTCCTGACCGAGCTGCCGTCGAAGCCAAATCCGGTTGAGATTGTGGTGATTGCCGCGATGGCGCTGGTTTTCTCGTTCCTCGCGACGCTGTATCCGGCGTTCAAGGCGGCGAATACCGATCCGGTGCAGGTGCTGCGTTATGAGTGATGCGAGCGAAGCGCCGGTGCTGGCGATCACGGGGCTGACGCGCAGCTTTACACAAGGCGACGAAACGATCGAAGTCCTGCGCGGGATCGACCTGAGCGTGATGCCGGGCGAGATTGTCGGGCTGCTCGGGCCATCGGGGTCGGGCAAGTCGACCTTGCTGCAAGCGGTCGGGCTACTCGAAGGTGGGTTCGGCGGGTCGATCCAGATTGCGGGGGTTGAGGCGGCCAGGCTCGACAGCCACAAGCGCACGCTGATCCGCCGCGATTATCTGGGCTTTGTGTACCAGTTCCACCATCTGCTGCCCGATTTCAACGCGACCGAAAATGTCGTGCTGCCGCTGCTGATCCACGGCGCGACGCGGGCGCAGGCGGAAGCGCGCGCGCGGGAATTGTTGTCGGCGCTGGGGCTGGAACACCGCCTCACGCACCGCCCGAGCCAGTTGTCGGGCGGCGAGCAGCAGCGCGTCGCGGTCGCACGCGCGCTTGCCAACCAGCCCGCGCTGGTGCTGGCCGACGAGCCGACCGGTAACCTCGACGAAGCGACCGCTGACAAAGTGTTCGACGAATTGCTGCGACTGGTGCGCGACCAAGGCAGCTCGGCGCTGATCGCGACGCACAACGAGCGGCTGGCGACCAAGATGGACCGGGTGGTGCGGCTGCACGAGGGGCGGCTGATGTGATGAGGTTGCTGTCGCCGCTGTTGGCTTGCTTGGCGTTGGTTGCGAGCGAGCCTGGCTTTGCGCGATGTGCCGTGCCGCCGGGTTGGAGCAAAATCGTTAGCAACCGCACGCACTATGTCGTGTTTGGAGAGTTGCACGGCACGGTCGAAACGCCGCGCTTGATCGGTGATATTGCCTGCGCGCTCACCGCAAAGCGCCAACGCATTCTGGTGGCCGTGGAATTGTCGTCGACGCAGAACGCCGGGCTTCAACGCGCCTGGGCTGGCCCGCACGAAGGATTTGCAACAAGCGTCGTTCGCGAAATGCCTGAATGGGCAACGCGCAACGATGGCGTGACGAGTACGGCGATGCTGGCGCTGCTGACCCGCTTGCATGCGCTGCACGTAGCGGGTCGGGCGGTCGATATCGTCGCGTTCAACGGGGCACGCGATGACGCGCAAGCGGCGCGGTTGTCGGCTTTGCCCGGCGCCGAACCGCACGAAGCGGCGCAAGCAGAGAATATCCGCACCGCCGCCGCCAACGGTCGTTACGACACGGTGCTTGTACTTACCGGCAATGCGCATGCCCGAAAGCGGCCGATAACCGGTCGCGGTGTGGCGTATCGCCCGATGGCGATGCAGCTTGCGGCACCGGCATCAATCGCCTCGCTGTTTATAGGCACTGGCGGCGGCACGAGCTGGGGGTGCCAGATGTCGGGGCCTCCGCCAGCGGGGCCGATGCTTCGCTCCGACCTGATCAAATGCGGCGCGTTTCGCGCAGGCGCCGGTGTTGGTTTGGTCGGCGCACCCCGCATCGTTGACACGCGCGGGCAAGCCGGACCAACCAATCCTGACGGGGCCTATGACGCGATGCTGTTCGTCGGCCCGATCACGGCGTCGCCGCCTGCGGCTGCCCAGCAATGAACCCTTGGACCGACCCGCCGACACTGACCGGGCGGCATGTAACGCTGCGGCCGATGGTGCTGGCGGACCGTGATGCCTTGGCCGCAGCGGCGGCGGACGGTGATCTGACCGAGCTGTTCTTCTCCAATGTCGCGCAACTCGCCGATCCTGACGCGTTTCTCGCCGCAGCCTTCAAGGAGCGCGATTTCGGGCGCGCGATGCCGTTTGCGGTCGAGACTCCCGACGGCAAGCTGGTTGGCATGACGCGCTATATGCGGATGAATGCGGCGCACAAAAGGCTCGAGATTGGCGGGACTTTCTATGCCAAATCGGTGCAGCGGTCGGGCGTCAATACCGAGGCCAAGCTGTTGCTGATGACCCATGCCTTTGAGGTGATGGGCTGCAATGTCGTCCAAATCCGCACCGACTGGTTCAACCGGCGCAGCCAAGCCGCGATCGAGCGGCTCGGCGCCAAGCGCGACGGCGTGCTGCGTAGTCATCAAGTGATGGACGGGCGGGGGCGCGACCTCGTCGTTTATTCGATCATCGCCAGCGAATGGGCAGGCGTGCAGCAGAATTTGCGCTATTTGCTGGGCAGATATGAGGGGGAAAAATGACCGCGATCACCGATTTCACGGTCAAGGGCGCCGATGGCATGCCGGTCGATCTCTCGGGTTATGTCGGCAAGGTGCTGCTCATCGTCAACACCGCCTCCAAATGCGGTTTCACGCCGCAATATGAAGGGCTGGAAGCGCTGTACCGCAAGTTCAAGGATCGCGGTTTTGCGGTGCTGGCTTTCCCGTGCAACCAGTTCGGCGCGCAGGAGCCTGGCGACGCCGCCGAGATCGCCAATTTCTGCACAGTGACTTATGATGTGACTTTCCCACTGTTTGCGAAGATCGACGTCAATGGGGCGGGCGCTGATCCGCTGTTCGACCGGTTGAAGAAGGACGCGCCCGGCCTGATGGGATCGCGCGGCATCAAGTGGAATTTCACCAAATTCCTGGTCGGTCGCGACGGCAAGACGATCCGCCGCTATGGCCCGCAGACGACTCCCGCCGCGATTGAGGCGGATATCGCCGAGTTGCTCTGAGCGGATATCCACAACAGCTTAAGGCGCAGCGCTAGGCGAATCACGGAAGGGTGCCCATAGTCAGTCGATGCCTCATTCCGGTTTCGTGCCTCTGCGCATCTTTTCCAGCTACACGATGCTCGACGGCGCGATCGAGCCCAAGGCGATTGCCAAGCGTGCGCAAGAGCTTGGCTTTCCCGCCGCCGCGCTGACCGATCGCAACGGGCTTTATGCCGCGATGGCGTTTTCGGATGCGGCACGCGGCGCGGGAGTGCAGCCGATCATTGGCGCGATGCTCGGCGTCGCTCGGCCCGATTTGCCCGAGGGTGTGGCGCCGATCCTCGACTGGCTTGCGCTTTATGCGCAGGATGAGGCGGGCTATCAGAATTTGTGCGCTTTGGTGTCGCAGGCGCATCTGGCGCGGCCGTTGGAGCTTGCGCCGCACGTCGCCTTTGCGGCGCTTGAGGGGCAGACCGAGGGGTTGATCGCGCTGACCGCCGGGCGCGAAGGCGGCTTGGCGCGGTTGTTTGCCGAGGACCAGCCTGAGCGCGCGCTGGCCTATGCCGATGCGTTGCAAGCGCTATTCCCCGACCGACTATTCATCGAACTCACGCGCCGCCTCGACGAGATCGAGGGGCGGGCCGAACCGGCATTGCTCGATCTGGCCTATGATCGCGGGCTGCCGATCGTTGCGACCAATCCGTGCTGTTTTGCCGAGGCGAGTTTTGGCGAGGCGCATGACGCGATGCTGTGCATCGCCAGTTCGAGCTATCTCGCGAGCGAAGACCGGCCGCGCAGCTCGCCCGATGCGTGGATGAAGCCCGCCAAGGACATGCGGCTGCTGTTTGCCGATTTGCCCGAGGCGATCGACAATACGTTGGTCGTTGCGCAGCGCTGCGCAGTGGCGGCGCCCAAGCGCAAGCCGATCCTGCCGAGCTTGGCGGGCGACCCGGAGGCCGAAGCCGAGGCGCTTCGCGTGGCGGCGCGGGTTGGGTTGGGGAAGCGGCTGGCGAAGATTGCTGCCTTACAGGGACTTCCGTTCGTCCCGAGCGCAGTCGAGGGGCGGGCGTCAGGCGAGGCTGCCCGTGTCTCGACTTCGCTCGACACGAACGGGGGAGTTCAGGTGGAAAACACCGACGACTGGACCACGCCCTACCGCGCCCGGCTCGAATTCGAGCTCGACGTCATTATCGAAATGGGCTTCCCCGGCTATTTCCTGATCGTTGCCGATTTCATCCAATGGGCGAAGGAGCAGGACATTCCGGTTGGCCCCGGGCGCGGGTCGGGGGCCGGGTCGGTTGTCGCCTGGGCGCTGACGATCACCGATCTCGATCCGATGAAGCTCGGGCTGCTGTTCGAACGCTTTCTCAATCCCGAGCGCGTGTCGATGCCCGACTTCGACATCGATTTCTGCGAAACCCGGCGCGAGGAAGTGATCCGCTACGTCCAGGCGAAATATGGCAGCGATCACGTCGCGCAGATCATCACCTTTGGGCGGCTGAAGGCGCGCGCGGTGCTCAAGGATACCGGCCGTGTGCTCCAGATGAGCTATGGCCAGGTCGACCGGCTGGCGAAGCTCGTCCCCAACCACCCGACCGATCCGTGGACGCTCGACCGCGCGCTCAACGGCGTCAGCGAGCTCGCGGGCGAATATAAGGCCGATCCGCAAGTGCGGCATTTGCTCGATCTGGCGATGAAGCTTGAAGGGCTGCCGCGCCACTCGTCGACCCATGCTGCTGGGGTGGTGATCGGCGACCGCCCGCTCGACCAGCTTGTCCCGCTCTACCGCGATCCGCGATCGGACATGCCGGTCACGCAATTCGACATGAAATATGTCGAAGGCGCGGGGCTGGTGAAGTTCGACTTTCTGGGGCTGAAGACGCTGTCGGTACTCAAGAAGGCGGTGCAGATGCTCAGCCTGCGCGGCGTCGAGATCGATCTCGACGCGCTGCCGTGGGACGACGAGGGCGTCTACAAGCTGCTCCAGCGCGGCGACACGGTCGGGGTGTTCCAGCTCGAATCGGAAGGCATGCGGCGCACGCTTTCCGCCGTGCGGCCGTCCAATTTCGGCGATATTATCGCGCTCGTCTCGCTCTACCGGCCGGGGCCGATGGACAATATCCCGAGCTTTGGCCGCCGCAAAAATGGCAGCGAGCCGATCACTTACCCGCATCCGCTGCTCGAAGGCATTCTCGCCGAAACCTATGGCATTTTCGTCTATCAGGAACAGGTGATGCAGGCGGCGCAGGTGCTCGCCGGTTACTCGCTCGGCGGCGCCGATCTGCTGCGGCGCGCGATGGGCAAGAAGATCAAGTCGGAGATGGACGCCCAGCGCGAGATTTTCGTGAAGGGCTGCGCCAAGGCGAACAATATCCCGGCGGGCAAGGCCAATGAGCTGTTCGACTTGATCGACAAATTTGCGGGATACGGCTTCAACAAGTCGCACGCCGCCGCCTATGCGCTGCTCGCGTACCAGACCGCGTGGCTGAAAGCGCATCATCCGCATGATTTCTTCGCGGCGTCGATGTGCTTCGACATGACCTTGACCGACAAGCTTGGCGTGTTCGTCGATGATATGCGGCGACTGGGGGTCAAGGCACTGCCGCCATGCATCAACGCGAGCGATGCCGAGTTCGCGGTCGAGGAAACGCCTGACGGACTCGCGGTGCGCTATGCGCTCGCCGCGCTCAAATCGGTGGGCGAGGGGGCAATGGAGAAGCTCGTGGCCGAACGGCAGGCGAACGGACCATTCGCGTCGCTCGACGATCTCGCCGCGCGGGTCGATCCGCGGCTGCTCAACAAGCGGCAGCTCGAAACGCTGGCAGCAGCGGGGGCGTTCGACGGCATCGATCCCAATCGCGCGGGGATTTTCGCCACCGCCGAAACGATCCTCGCGGTCGCCGCGCGGCTGCACGATCAGCGGACGAGCGGGCAGGGCGGGTTGTTCGGCGAGGCCGAAGTGTCGGGCGACACGATCAAGCTGCCGCAATCGGCGCGCTGGAGCATTGCCGACCGGATGGCGCAGGAAAAGGAAGCATTCGGCTTTTACTTCTCGGCGCACCCGGTCGATCGCTACCGGATGCTCGCGCGGCACGCGACGGCGTTCTCGGCGCTCGGCGAGATCGACATTCCGTCCGGCGGGCGCGCGCGCGCGACGATGGCGGTGCTGGTCGAGGATGCGAAGTGGCGCACGTCGGCGCGCGGCAAACGCTATATGATGGCGACGCTTTCCGACGCGAGCGGACAGTTTGTTGCGACCTGCTTCGACGACGGCGTGACCGGCGATCTGGAGGCGGCGGCGTTGAAGGGCGCCTGCGGTCTGGCCGAAGTCGAACTCGACCGCCGTGAGGGCGAGGAAGCGCCGCGCGTGACGGTCAAGCGGCTCCAAACGTTTGACACGCTGGCGATGGGGGCGCGGATGCTGCTCGAAGTCACGACCGACACGCCCGAGGCGGTGGCGGCGCTCGCGGGGCTGCTGAGCGATGCGCGCGGCGGGCGCGGCGAAGTGATGCTTGGCGCCGCTTTGCCGCAAGGCGGATTGGCGTGGCTGGTGGTCGGGCGCGATTTCCTGCTCGATGCCGAACTTGCGAGCCGGATTGAGGGCGTGCAAGGTGTTCGCGATGTGACGCTGCGCCCCGCGGAGGGGCGACGGCTCGCGCTGGTGGGGTGAGGCCGGGCAAACCGGCCCTGCAAGAGGATGCTGGTGATGTTGGGCGATATGCGCTTGGGCGGGATGCAGGATTTCGAACTGCGCGTGCCGCGGCTGATCGATCATGCCGCGCGCGAACATGCGGGCCGCGAGATCGTGACCTATTGGGCCGACGGCACCGAGACGCGGACCAATTGGGGCGGCATCGCGCGTGATGCGAAGAAACTGGCGCAGGCGCTTGAGAAACTGGGGATGCAGCCCGGTGACCGGATCGCGACCTTGGCGATGAACCACGCCAAGCATCTGACCGCCTGGTATGGCGCGATCGGGATGGGCGGGGTGATCCATACGATCAATCCGCGGCTGTTCGACGAGCAGCTGATCTACATCGCCAATCACGCCGATGATCGCGTGCTCTTCTATGACAAGGCGTTCCAGCCGATCATCGACCGGCTGCGCGCCCAGTGGACGACGATCGAGCATTATGTTTGCTTCGATAATGGCGACTATGACGCGCTGATCGCGGCCGAGGATGGCGATTACGCATGGCGCGAAGGGCCCGAGCGTGAACCGTGCATGCTCTGTTACACCAGCGGCACGACGGGCAATCCCAAGGGCGTGCTGTACGAGCATCGATCGACGATGATCCACGCATTGGCGGGCGTGTCGCCGTGGCTGCTCAACCTGTCGAGCCTCGCCGTGGTGCTGCCGGTGGTGCCGATGTTCCATGCCGCCGCCTGGGGGCTGCCGTTCGCGGGGGCGCTGGCGGGGGCGACCTTTGTCTATGCGCAGGTCAATGATCCGGCGGTGCTGTGCCGGTTGATGAATCAGGAGAAGGTCACGCATTCGGCGGGCGTGCCGACGGTGTGGCTGGCGATGTTCCAGCATATCGACGCGACCGGCGAAGCGCCGCAATATCTGCATGCCGTCACGATCGGCGGATCGGCAGCACCCCGCGCGATGATCGAGCGGATCATGGGCATGGGCGCTGAGGTGAAGCATTTGTGGGGCATGACCGAAACTTCGCCAATCGGGACGGCGGGGACGCGGCCGCTGGGCTGGGACGATATGAGCCTTGATGAGAAGCTCGACCTGGTGTCGAAACAGGGGCAGATTCCGTTCGGCGTTGAGTTGCGGGTGCTCAACGACGCGGGCGAGGTCCAGCCGCGCGACGGCGTGAGCTCGGGCAGCTTGCAGATTCGCGGGCCATGGGTGGTGAAGCGCTATTTCAAGGCCGAAGCCGATGCGATCGACGCCGAGGGCTGGTTCGACACCGGCGACGTCGCGGTGATCCACCCCGACGGCACGATGCAGATCACTGACCGCGCCAAGGATGTGATCAAATCGGGCGGCGAATGGATTTCGTCGGTCGATCTGGAAAATGCCGCGTGCGGCGCGCCCGGCGTGGCGGAGGCGGCGGCGATCGGGGTCTATCACCCGAAATGGGACGAGCGCCCGCTGCTGCTGGTGGTGAAAAAGCCCGGCGCCGATCCGACGCCCGCCGAAATCAACGCGCACCTCGCACAGCATGTCGCGAAATGGTGGCTGCCCGACGAAATCCACTTCGTCGACGAACTGCCGCATACCGCGACGGGCAAGCTGCTGAAGACGGCGCTGCGCGAGAAGTATCGGGATTATCGATTGGTGGGGGCGGCTTAGGGCACCCACAATCTTCATCGTCACCCCGGCCTTGTGCCGGGGGCCACCCCGCCTCTTGCAACTCGATAGAACCTTGAGGGCGGCACCGCTTGCACCGTGGGCCCCGGCACAGGGCCGGGGTGACGATGGGGGTTGGGCTGGCTTTCACGTCAGTTGCGGACGATAGCAGCCCTGCTAAAGTCTTCCGATGGAGGACGTCTTTTTCATTACTTTGGCCGAAGCCGTTATTGGCTATGTCGATGAACGATATGGCCGTGCCGCAGCTTGGGTGGCTGCTCTGGCCATGCTGGTTTTGCTTGCCGCATTGGTCGCAGGATTGATTTGGTGGCTCACCAGCGCCGCGGCCTAGTCCGCTAATCACCAGCTGCTCCGACTCCCCTCAAAAAAACGCCGTCGCATTGAGCGACAGATACGCCGTCGTCCCCGTCCCCGGGCTGTTCGGTGCCCGCGCGTAAAAGCCCCCCTTGTCGAGCAGCACGCCGTCGGCCTCCAACTGCAAGCGCTTGGGCACGGCCCACCAGCGTACCCTCGCGTCCACCTGCCGCCCGGCGTAGCGGCCCGCGCGGCCGCTGGGGTCGGCCACCCCCGTCGTCGCGAACGCGTCGAAGCGCGAGGCGAGCCATAGCTCGCGGTAGCTGACGAAGGCATCGAGCCGCTTCGACGGCGTGACTTCGAGCCGTACCCCCGGCGTGATCAAATTGGCGCGGTTGATCGCGTTGTAGAGGCCGGAGGGCGAGAAATCAGCACGGCGCACGCCGAACAACGTATCGAACCGCGCGTAACTGCCGCCGGGGCGGTCACCGCTCGCATAGTCGAATTCGGCGGAGACATGGGGCTTCCAGCCGCGCTGCCATTGATAGCCGACCTCGGCATGGGCGAACCATGCCGCGACCGGGCGGAGCGGGGCGGCGGGGGCGAGGCCGGCGCGGGTGGAGCCCGTCTGGCGCATCACTTCGCCGTCATAGTCGAAGCGCCCCGGCGCGGCGGGGCGGAACAGGCGCACGCCCAGCGTCGACAGCCGCCGGTCGCGCGTCGCGCGGTCGGGGCGGTCGCGTTCTTCGAAGCGATAGCCCGACAGCTCGATCTCGCCGCCGCCAAGCACGCCACCCTGACGGATAGAACCACCCCACAGCCGCGCGTCGAACCCTTCGCGATCAAACACCGCGCGGTTGGCGGCGATGCCGACCGGGTCGTCGGGCAGGCGTTGCTGCGGCAGGACGTAGAACAGGATCGCGCTGCGCTTACCCGGCAGGCTGAGGTCGGCGCGTATGCCGGTAAAACCGTTAGTGGTGTTGCGATAATTGGGGGTTGCGATCAGCCGCCGCGAGCCGATGTCGAGCAGCAGCCGCCCGGCTTGCACCCGCAGATCGCTGCCCCTGCCGAGCGCGGCGCCAAAGTCGACGCCGAGATAGGCTTGCGACAGCTCAAGCGGATCGACTTCGTTTGAGGAAACGGCGCTGGGGGCGGTATCGTCATAGGCGCGGCTGTCGAACAGCTCGGCGACGATCGCGAGCGGGCCGTGGGTGTAGCGCGCGGTCACGATCGTGCGCAGGTTCACCAGGTCCTCCGCACGCGGCACGCCGATGCGGGCGGTATCGGCGATGGTTTCGTAGCGCAGGCGGATGCTGCCCGAGAGGTGGAATCCTTCGGTCGCTTTGGTCTGGCTCGACGCGGCAACGGGGAAGGCCAGCGCCGCAAGGGCGACGAGGAAGCGAATCGCCATCCTTCGGCGCTAGCGGCACGACCGACGCCGTGACCACCAATCTTTGCTAGCTGGCGGGAAATGGACGCTATGTCGCTAGAACAGCTCGCCCTGCGGCCCCGCGGGTGGGCGGAAAAGGTCACTGCGGACGGTCATCCGTTCCTTGTTGAGGCCATGCTTGCGGCAGGCGATGTGGAAGCGGGTGCGGAGCAGTTCGGCCCAGGGCCCTTGGCCGCGAAAGCGGGTGTGGAAACTGGGGTCGTTGTCGCGACCGCCCCGGAGCTCGCGGATGATGCCCATCACTTTCGCCGCGCGGTCGGGGAAGTGTTCATCCAGCCACGCGCGGAACAGCGGCGCGACTTCGTGGGGCAGCCGCACGGGCAGGAAAAAGGCGCCGCGTGCCCCGGCGGTGGCGGCACGGTCGAGGATATGTTCGATTTCGTGGTCGGTGATTGCCGGGATGACGGGGGCGATCGAGACATAGGTGGGGACGCCGGCGTCGCTGAGTGCCTTCACCGCCGCCAATCGCCTGTGGGGCGCGGGTGCGCGCGGTTCGACGGTCATTGCTACTTTGGGCTCGAGCGAAGTGATCGATACCGCGACGGCAGCAAGCCCCTTCGCCGCCATCGGCGCCAACAGGTCGAGGTCGCGCAGCACGCGGTCGGACTTGGTGGTGATCGTGATCGGATGATCGCAGGCCGCCAGCACTTCGAGGCAGGCGCGCGTGATCCGCCAATCGCGCTCGATCGGCTGATAGGGATCGGTGTTGGTGCCAAAGGCTATCGGCGCGCAGACATAACCGCGCTTGCTCAGCTCGGCGCGGAGCAGATCGGGCGCGTCAGGCTTGGCGAACAGCCTGGTCTCGAAATCGAGGCCCGGCGACAGATCGTGAAAGGCATGGCTGGGCCGCGCGAAACAATAGATGCAGCCATGCTCGCACCCGCGATAGGGATTGATCGAGCCGTCGAACGGAATGTCGGGCGAGTGGTTCCGCGTGATGATCGTGCGCGGCTTTTCGATCGTGACCGTTGTGCGCAGCCGGGGTGGGGCGCCGTCGATACCCTCGCGGGCATCGAGCCAGTCGCCATCGGCTTCGGTTTGCGGCAGGTTGAAGCGACGGCTGACGTCATTCAGCGTCGCGCCGCGCGCGGGGCGGGATCGTTCGGCCATTGACATTTGCTAGCCGATCTGATAGAACAAAACAAGAACTGAATTATTGGCGCCGGGGCTATGTGCGCGCTGGAAAAATCATTTTCAAACGGCATGATGGCCGAAGCTTGGCGGGGGAAGGGCATGATGCGACTCATTGCAATGATGCTGTTGTTGGTCGCGATGATCGCGTCGCCGCACATGGTGCGCGCCGAGGACAAGACGGCATGCCCGTCGGGTCTGGTCTGCGCCACCAATCCCAAGAGCGTCGCCGATGCGGTGGCCGCCGAGGGGTATCGGGCGAAGGTCGATGCCGACAATCAGGGTGATCCGGCGATCAGTTCGGCAGCGTCGGGGTATAATTTCGACGTGCTTTTCTATGGCTGCGTCGAGCATAAGCACTGCGATTCGCTGCAATTCCGCGCGACGTTCGAGAAAAATGCGTCGAGCGATGTTGTTCAAATGAACAAATGGAACCGCGACCGCCGCTTCAGCCAGATGGCGGTGCGCGACGACGGCACGATCCTCCTGTCCTATGACGTGTCGACGATCGGCGGGCTGACCAAGGCCAATTTTGCCGATGTTGTCAGCTGGTGGTCGACGATCCTGGGCGAAGCGTCGAAATTCTTCGACCGCAACAGCAAAGACGCGCCCGCACCGGTCAAGCCCTGAGCCTTCAGCGCTCAAGCAGGCGCGGCATTAACTCCACGAAGTTGCAGGGCCGGTGACGGCTGTCGAGCTGGTCGCGCAGGATGCCGTCCCAGCCGTCCTTCACCGCGCCGGTCGAGCCGGGCAGCGCGAAGATATAGGTGCCACGGGTGACACAGGCGCAGGCGCGCGACTGGACGGTTGAGGTGCCAATCGACTGGAAGCTGAGCCAGCGGAAGAGTTCGCCGAAGCCGGGGATCGGCTTGTCCTGGACACGCTCGATCGCTTCAGGGGTGACGTCGCGGCCAGTGACTCCGGTGCCGCCGGTGGTGATGACGCAATCGACCTGGCTGTCGTCGATCCAGCTGTTGAGCGTGGCGACGATCGTGTCGACATCATCCTTCACGATCCGGCGGTCGGCGAGGACGTGGCCTGCCTCGCTCAGCCGCGCGACCAAGGTGTCGCCCGACCGGTCATCGGCAAGGGTGCGCGTGTCGGAAACGGTCAGAACGGCAATGCGGACGGGCAGAAAGGTCGCGCTCTGATCAATCGGCACGGCTGAGCTCGACCGGGGCCTTGCGCTTGCCGACCTTGACCGCGCTGGCGCCGGGGAGACCCGGGAAACGCGGCCAAAGCCCTTGCGCGAGCGCGGCGCGGCTCGGCGAGCTGGTCTTGCCGCCTTCGCGCTCGTAAATCCAATAGTTGCGCAGCACCGTCACGACATAGCCGCGCGTTTCCCAATAGGGGATGCTCTCGATGTAGAGCAGCGGATCGCCGCCATCCTTCACAATGCTGTTCCACGCCTGTACCGGCACCGGCCCGGCGTTGTACGCCGCGATGACCTTCGGCAGCAGCCCTTCGGTACAGCCCTGATCGCGCAGCAATTCGAGATAGCTCTGGCCGATTTCGATATTGGTTTGCGGCCGGGTGAGCGCCGCGCGATCGGCGCGCAGTCCCTTGGCGCGGGCGATGTCGGCGGCGGCGGCGGGGCGGATTTGCATCAGGCCATAGGCGCCGGCCGCGCTGACGACATCGGTGCGAAAATTCGATTCCTGCAGCGTGTGCGCGTAAACCAGCGCCTTGTCGACGCGCCAGCCGCCGTCGGGCGTCCAGCTCGGCGCGGGATAACGCGCCTCAAGCGTTGGGGCCGCGCCGGTCGGTGCGTTATGCGCGAGCCAGATTTGCGCCGATGGCAGGTCGAGCGCGCCGGCGAGCCGCACCAGCGGGGCATATTCAGCCGCGTCGCCGATCCGCGCCTGACGCTTGAGCACTTCGGCGGCGAGCGCGCCTTCGCCGACTTCGGTCAGTGCGGCGGCGACGCGGACATTCGGGCGGCGTTGCAGCGCCTGCCAGTCAGCGATCACCTGCTTTTCGACCATGCGGTCGGCGGGGAGCTTGATGCCCAGCGTCTGGCGCGCGAGCATGCCGTAGAAGGTTTCGTCATATTGCGCGGCGCTGCGCAATTTGGTGTCGATCCGTTCGGGGTGGCCGCAACGCATTTCGGCGCGCGCGCCCCAATATAGCCCGGCGGCGCGCATATCGATGTCGGCGGCGCGCGTCGACACGCGCTCGAAGGCGGCGGCGGCGCCTGCGCAATCTTCGCTGCGCCATGCGGCCAGCCCGGTCGTCCAGTCGGCCTGCACCGCCCAGTCGCCGCTGCCCGCCGCTGCCTTGGCGGCCATCGCGCGCGCATTGACGTCGTCGCCGGCGAGATAATAGATCCACGCCACCTTCTGCTGCCATTCGGTGAGTGCTTCGGGGCTCAAGCCCTCGGTCGCTTCGAGCATCGCCTGCGCCTCGGCAGCGCGGTCTTCCTTGACGAAGGGCTGCATGCGCAGCGCAAGATCGGCAGCAACAGCATCGCTCTTCAGGCTTTTCGCGCGTTTGCGGGCCGGAGCACCGCCCTGCCATGCCATTGCCTGGACATAGGGTAGCTGCGGGAGCGCATCGGCGCCGCGTGCCTTGGCGAGCCGCGCCAGCGCTTCGGCTTGCGGCAGTTCGGGGGCTTCGGTGAGGATTTTCTGAATGTCGGCGAGCTCGGCCTTGGGCGATCCCTTGGCAGTGAGGATTTCGGCGAGCGCAATCGTGTGCAGCGGGCCGGGCTTCATCGCTGCAAGCTGGAGCCGCGCATCGGTCCATTTGGCGGCGCGAATGCTGTCGAACACGGCGCGATAGGCCGTGCGTTGATCGCGATCGAGCTGATCGGGCACACCGTCGGTCGCTTTGGCGCTGGTCACCACTGTTGCGGTGTCGCCGGGCTCGTTGGCCAGCGCGGCAGTCGGGATCAGGGCAAGCAGGGCAGCACCGGCGAGAAGCTTCACGATAATCCCCTGATCAGCAATTGCAGGTCCTTCCACGCTTCCGCCTTGGCCGCTGGTCGTTCGAGCAGAAAGCGCGGGTGAAAGCTGGCAACGGCGGTCGCGCTTCCTTCTCCCCCCTCGTGGTTAATGGCACGTAAATGCCCGCGCGCGCGAGCGACATCCGTCCCGATGAGCGCACGACTCGCCGCATTACCGATGATCAGCAAGGCTTTAGGCGCCGCCAGTCGCACCTGCGCGCGGATCAGCGTCGCAAGCGATGCTTCGGCGTCGGCGGGGATGCGGCCGCTGATCGGACGGACGACCGCCATTGGCGCCAGATAGATGCTGGCGCGGTCGCGGCCGATCGCCGCCAGTATCCGGTCGAACAGCGCACCGGGGGCGCCGCTCAGCAGTTTCTCGGGCACATCCTCACGCTCGGGCATTTCGAGCAGGATCATCAGGCCTGATGTCGCCGACCCTTGCGCGCCGATCCGGGCGCCGGGCCAAGTCGCCTCGGGCGCGGCATCGCTCAGCCGCCACGCTTCGAATGCCGCCAGCGTATCGGGGAAGCTGAGCGCGGGCGCCACAGGTGCAGCGGGACGCGCGGCTGGCTCGCGTCGTGACGGAACGGGCGGTGGTTCGGTCGCCAGCCAGTTGCGCGGGACTTCGTCGATCAGCGCATCGACCCCGGCTTCGCGCCACCAATCAAGCGCGCTTGCCCCAATCGCCGTATCGATTTTCTGCTCCAGCCCCATCATTTCCTTAGACTGCGCAGTTGACGGCGCGGTCAATCTTTGGGCACGCCCTTTCTGGACAGAACGTGGTTGGGGCGCGACGACGCACACTATGGCGCGCGCGGGTACAGGAGACGATGATGAGTGAACGCGAGTCGATGCCCTATGACGTCGTGATCGTCGGCGCGGGACCAGCTGGGCTGGCGGCGGCGATCCGGCTGAAGCAGTTGGCCGCCGAGAAGAATGCAGAGATTTCGGTCTGCGTCCTTGAAAAGGGCTCCGAAGTCGGCGCGCATATTTTGTCCGGCGCGGTGGTCGACCCCAAGGCGCTCGACGAGCTGCTGCCCGAGTGGAAGACAACCGGCTGCCCGATGGCGGAGACGCCCGTCACCGACAATCAGCATTGGATTTTGAGCAAGAAGGGCAAGCGCGCGCTGCCGCACTTCCTGCTGCCGTCGTTCATGAACAACCACGGCACCTATACCGGCAGCCTTGGCAGCCTGTGCCGCTGGCTGGCCGAACAGGCCGAGGGGCTGGGTGTCGAGATTTTCCCTGGCTTTGCAGCGGCCGAAATTCTCTACAATAAGGACGGGTCGGTGAAGGGCGTCGCGACCGGCGACATGGGGGTTGCGCGCGACAGGACGCACAAGGGCGATTATCAGCCTGGCCTCGAACTCCACGCCAAATATACGTTTTTCGCCGAAGGCGTTCGTGGGCATTTGTCGAAGCAGCTTATTCGCCAGTTTGATCTGGCCAAGGATTCCCAGCCACAAGTTTATGGTATCGGCATCAAGGAATTGTGGGACATCGCGCCGGAACATCATGTTCCGGGCCGGGTGATACACACCCAGGGCTGGCCGCTTGACAACAATGCCAATGGCGGCGCGTTCCTCTATCATCAGGCCAATGGCCAGGTCGCGCTCGGGCTGGTGACATGGCTGAGCTACAAAAACCCGCATCTCTCGCCCTTCCACGAAATGCAGCGGTGGAAGACGCACCCGTCGATCGCGGCGATTCTGGCGGGGGGCAAGCGCGTTTCCTATGGCGCGCGCGCCATCAGCGATGGCGGGCTGCAATCGATCCCGAAGCTGGTGTTTCCCGGTGGCGCGCTGATCGGCTGTTCGGCGGGGTTTCTCAACGTGCCCCGGATCAAAGGCAGCCACACCGCGATGAAATCGGGAATGATGGCGGCAGAGGCGGCGTTCGACGCGGTGCAGGCAGGTCGCACCAGCGATGAACTGGCCGCTTATCCGGCGGCGTTCAAGGCAAGCTGGGTCCACAAGGAATTGTCGGTCGTCCGCAACGCGCTGCCGCTGATCGAGAAATACGGCATGATCGTCGGCGCCGCTTTCGGGACCGCGACGATGTGGCTGGAGAGCTGGGGCATCAAAATGCCGTTCACGATGGGCCATCATGCCAATCATGACGAGCTGTGGCGGGCCGATCTGGTGCCCAAGATCGATTATCCCAAGCCCGACGGCGTGCTGACCTTCGATCGCCTCTCGTCGGTGTTCCTGTCGAACACCAATCATGAGGAGGATCAGCCGATCCACCTGACGCTGAAGGACCCCAATGTCCCGATCGCCTATAACCTGCCGATGTATGACGAGCCGGCGCAGCGCTATTGTCCGGCGGGGGTGTATGAGGTTGTCGGTGCCGAGACGGGCGATCCGAAGTTCGTGATCAACGCGCAGAATTGCGTGCATTGCAAAACGTGCGACATCAAGGACCCGACCCAGAACATCAACTGGGTCGTGCCCGAAGGCGGTGGAGGCCCCAATTACCCCAATATGTAGGCGTATCGCGTTTGTGTTTATGGCTGCCGGCCTCGCCGCACCCGCGCTGGCGGGGGGCGATCCGGGCGATCTCGCGGCCTATGTCAGGGCGCGCGCGGCCGATGCCGATGGCCGGGGCGACCGGGCGGCGGTCGATTATGCGCGCGCACTCGACGCGGCGCCGGGCAATGTCGTGATCGCGATCCGTGCCTATCGCGCGGGGTTGCAGGTGGGTGACGAGGCGCTGGTAGCGCGGTCCCGCGCGGTACTCGAAAGCGCCGATGTCGAACCCGGCGATACCGCGCTGCTCGCGCTGGCGGATGCCGTGCGCAGCGGCAATAATGCGGCGACACAGGCGGCGCTCGGCAAGATTGCTGCCGGTCCGCTCGACTTTGTCGCGCCCCCGCTGCGCGCCTGGACGATCGTCGGCACTGACCCCAAGCGCGCGCTGGCGCAGTTCGACGGGCTGCCGCGTCGGTCGCTCGGCGCGCGCTACAACACCGAAGCGCGCGCGCTGATCACGCTGGCGGCGGGGCGCAAGCGCGACGGGGTGGTCGCAGTTGAAGCGCTGTTGGTCGCCGAGCCCGACGACCGTGATCTGCGCCTGAGCGCGGCGCAACTGCTGGTCGCGAATGATGGCGCGGCCGAAGCGCAGCAATTGTTGCGCGACAAGGACCGTGGCGATGCGACTGCCAGAACCGGTGCGGTCCCGCAGCCGATTGCGGCATTTGGCATCGCGCGCTTCTACACCCGGCTCGGTGCGGATCTGATTGATGAGGATACCGCGCCACTGGCGATCGTGCTGGCGCGCGCGGCGCTGAAGCTCGATCCGCGCTATGACCGCGCCCGGCTGCTGCTGACGCGCGCGCTGGCGGGTGAGGGCGCGCTGCCCGCGGCGCTCAGCGCGCTCGATATGATTACGCCCGACAGCGCGTGGTTCGCCGACGCGCAGGCCGAGCGAGTCGCGCTGTTGCGGCGTGCGGGGAAGACCGCTGATGCGCTGGCGGCGGCGACCAAGCTCGCGGAAGCCCCCGACGCCGATGTCGACGCGCTGCGGCGCGAGGCCGATTTGCTGATGACCGAGGCGCGCTACGCCGATGCGGCGGCGGCCTATCGCCGCGCGATTGCGCGGGCGGGGGACGAGGCGGGGTGGCTGCTCTATCTTCAGGCCGGCAGCGCGCTCGACCGGGCAGGGCGTTGGCGTGAGGCGAGGCCGCTGATCGAAAAATCGATCGCGCTTGCCCCCGATCAGCCGATCGCGCTCAACTATCTGGGCTATGGCGCGCTCGAAAATGGCGGCGATATCGCGGAAGCGCGCAAGCTGCTGGAACGCGCAGCGGCGCTGCGGCCCGGGGATGATTCGATCCTCGATTCGCTGGCCTGGTCCTATCTGCTCGGCGGCGATGCGCCGCGCGCGGTCCCCCTGCTCGAACGCGCGGCCGCAGGATCGCCCGACAATGGCACGATCAGCGAGCACCTGGGCGATGCCTATTGGCATGTCGGCCGCCGTTTCGAGGCGCGCTATGCTTGGGCCGCCGCCAAGCTGCTCGCCAAGGATGATGACGCCGCGCGGATTGCCGCCAAGATCGCCAACGGACCTGTGCCGCGCTGACATGATCTACGAAGTCGCGCCCGCCAAGATCAATCTGGCGCTCCACGTCCGCGCGCGGCGAGACGATGGCTATCACGAACTCGAAACGTTGTTCGCCTTTCTGCGCCACGGCGACAAGATACGGGTCGAGCCGAGCGACACGGCGTCGTTCGCGCTGACGGGGCCGTTCGGCGCGGCGTTGCAGGGGGAGGGCGACAATCTCGTTACCCGTGCTGCGAGTGCCTTTGCCGCGACATTCGGCGGTGGGCCCTGGGCGATCACACTCGACAAGCATTTGCCGATTGCGTCAGGCATCGGTGGTGGGTCGGCCGATGCCGCCGCAACGCTGCGTGCCCTCGCGCGGCTTGGTGGTGTGGCGACCGATGATGCGCGGTTGTTCGCGATTGCCGAGACACTCGGTGCCGATGTGCCTGCGTGCCTGCTGGGGCGCAGCGCAGTCGGGACGGGGAAGGGCGAGCAGCTCGTGCCGATCGACGGGCTGAGCGGCGTGCCGGTACTGCTGGTCAATCCGGGTGTGGCGGTATCGACCGCGGCGGTGTTCCGCCAGTGGGACGGCGTCGACCGGGGGCCGCTGGGTGCAGGGCCGCTGCTGGCGCGGGCGCTGGCGGGGCGCAATGATCTGGAGCCGATGGCCCGCACGCTGGCGCCGGTGATCGGCGAGGTGGTGGTGGGGCTGGCGGCGATGCCGGGGGTGACGTTGGCGCGCATGTCGGGATCGGGTGCGACCTGTTTCGCGCTGTTCGATGACGAGGAGGCTTGTGGTGAGGCGGCGGTCGCGATCCGCCGCGAGCAGCCGGGCTGGTGGTGTCTCGAATCGGCACTCGCGTGACACTTTTGCGTGCCAGCGCGGGACGTTGCCCCTGCCGCGCGGCGCGGAACGACGGCGATTGGGGATTGGCGCGACTCTTGCTGCGAAGGCCATCAAGCGAATCCGTCATCAACCCCGGCGCGTTCGCAGATGGCCCCCGTCCCCCGGGCGTCATTGGGGACGAAGGGCAGTGACATCGTCGCTGCCCTTCGCCAGCCCCGCCTTGCCGCAGGTGATTGCGGGGAGTGGGCCGATCTTGCTGCTGTGCGATCACGCGTCGAATGCGGTGCCCGACGGGATTGACCTTGGTATCGAGGCTGAGCTGCTCGACCGGCACATCGCAGTCGACATTGGCGCGGGTGATCTGACGCGGACACTGGCGGCGCGGCTCGGCGCACCGGCAGTGCTGGCGACGGTGTCGCGGCTGGTGATCGATCTCCACCGCCCGCCCGATCACTCTGGGCTGATCCCGACCGTCAGCGATGGCCATGCGATCCCCGGCAATGTCGGTGTCGACCGGCAGGTACGGATTGCCCGCTTCCATGCGCCCTATCATCGGACAATCGCTGACATGGTGCGTGACCAGCGGCCAGCGCTGATTGCCGCGATCCACAGTTTCACGCCTGCGCTCGAGACGGGCGGGGCGCCGCGCCCGTGGCCGGTCGGTATCCTCTATAACCGCGATGCCCACGCGGCCCGCGTCGCGATCGAGTTGCTGCGCGCGCACGGGTTCGAAACCGGCGATAACGAACCCTATTCGGGGCGCCACCTCAACATGACGCTCAACCGCCACGCCGAGGCCAATGGCATTCCCAGTCTCGCGATCGAAGTCCGCAACGACGGCATCGATTCGCCCCAGGGTGTCGCGAAATGGGCCGATATCCTCGCGCCGACGCTGACGGCGATCGTCGCAAGGCTGGTGCCGCCTGCCGGTACCGGGCTATAGCGCCGCCATGCGCTTGCTGATCCTGTTGCCGTTGTTGCTCGCCGGGTGCGGGCAATCGAAGCCCGATGCCGCCGTGCTGACCAAGGCTGAGGCGGGACAGGGCGCGGCGGCCGATGAGTCCGGACGGATCATGTGCGCGCGCGGCGGATCGAGCGATTTCGCGCGCGACTGCACGCTCGACCGGGTGACGAGCCCCGAAGGGCTGGTGCTGACGGTCGGTCATCCCGACGGCGGCTTCCTCCGCTTGCTGGTCACCAAGGACGGGCGCGGCGTGATCGCGGCCGATGGAGCCGAAACCGCCAAGGTCAGCATTGTCGGCGCCGATCAGATCGAGGTCGCGCTGGGGAACGATCGCTACCGGCTGCCCGCGACGATCAAACCGCGCAAATGATGGCGCTGGAGGGCGCGCCGATCCTGACGGCGGCCCAGATTCGCGCGGCTGAGGATGCGGCAATCGCGGCAGGGACATCGGCAGCGGTGCTGATGCAGCGCGCGGGCGCCGGTGTCGCCGATTGGGTCCGGCGGCTGGCAAGTGGGCACGAAATCCTGTTCCTGTGCGGCCCCGGCAATAATGGCGGCGATGGCTATGTCGCGGCGCGTATCTTGCGCCGTGAAGGGCTTGATGTGCGTGTGGCGGCGAGCGGCGATCCGCGCACCGACATCGCGGCTGCTGCGCGGGCAGAGTGGGATGGCCCGGTGGCGGCGCTGGATGCAGCGGCAGCGCCCGTTGTGGTCGATTGCCTGTTCGGCACCGGGTTGACCCGCCCGCTCGATCCCGGTTTGGCGGCGGCGTTCGCGCGATTGGCGAGCGCGGCGCGGCTGGTGATTGCGGTGGATGTGCCGAGTGGGTTGGAGGCTGATCGTGCCGAGCCGCTCGGTCCCGTGCCGAATGCCTATCTGACGCTCGCGCTCGGGGCGCTGAAACCGGCGCACGTGCTGCAGCCGGGTGCGGCCATTTGTGGTACGGTGAAGCTGGTCGAGCTGGGGTTCGGCGTTCCTAGCCCCACGCGGGTTGTCGCGCGGCCGGTATTGGCGGCGCCTGGTCCTGACGCGCATAAATATTCGCGCGGCATGGTCGCGATCATCGGTGGCGCGATGCCTGGCGCGGCTGCGCTGGCGGGCGAGGCCGCGTTGCGCGCCGGCGCGGGGTACGTACTGATGCTCGGCGGGCAGGGTGGGCCAGACGCCATCGTGCACCGTGCCTATGACGCCGCCGCGCTGGACGACCGGCGTATCGGAGCGGTGCTGATCGGGCCGGGACTTGGCCGCGATGAGGGCGCGCGTGAGCGGCTGGCGGCGGCGCTCGCGAGCGGCCGCCCGCTGGTGATCGACGGCGATGCGCTCCATCTGCTCGATCCCGAAGCGCTGCGTGGGCGATCCGCGCCGGTAATCCTGACCCCGCATGCCGGGGAATTTGCGGCGCTGTTCAGCGAAGGCGCGGGCAACAAGATCGACCGCGCGCTTGCCGCCGCCGTGCGGAGCGGCGCGGTGGTGGTGTTCAAGGGCGCTGACACGGTGATTGCCGCGCCCGATGGCCGGGTTCGCGTGGCGACAGAGGCAAGCCGCTGGCTGTCGACGGCGGGGACGGGGGATGTGCTTGCGGGCGCGATTGTGGGGCTGCTCGCGGGCGGCCTCGATCCGCTTCTCGCCGCCGAGGCGGGGGTGTGGTTGCATGCTGAGGCTGCGCGGCGGCTGGGTGGCGCTTTCATCGCCGATGATCTCGCGCGGGCGATGACATCGGCTAGAGCAGGCCGATGAGCGACTCGGACCTGATTATTCGCGTCGCGGCGAAAGGCGACGGCGTCACTGCCGATGGCCGCCACGCCGCGCTCGCCGCGCCGGGGGACTGGTTGCGCGCGGATGGCAGCGTCGAGCCGGGGCCGAATCGGCAAGTGCCGCCGTGCCGCCATTTCCCGACCTGCGGCGGTTGCCAGCTCCAGCATATCGACGACGCGGCTTACGCCGATTTTGTGCGCGACCGCGTGATTGGCGGGCTGGCGGCGCAGGGGCTGGAGACAGAGGTACGGCCTGCGATCGTCTCGCCGCCGCGCACCCGCCGCCGCGCGACGTTCCACGCCGAAAAGACCGGCAAGCTTGTGATCGGCTTCAGCGAAGGCGGCAGCCATGCGCTAGTTGATCTGAGCGAATGCCATATTCTTGATCCGCGGCTGTTCGCGTTGCTGGCGCCTTTGCGCAAATTGCTGCCGCCGTTGATGCGACCGAAGCGGCGGGTCGAGATTGTGATGACGCTGGCCGACCAGGGCGTTGATCTGCTGCTGCGTGGGGTGGAGGCCGATGGGCTGGCGGCAGCTGAGGCGCTGTCGGCGTTCGGGCAGGCGAATGGTCTGGCCCGGCTGTCGATCGACAGCGGGCTTGGGGCCGAGACCCGTTATGAACCGATTGAGGCAACGGTGATGCTGGGTGGTCTCCCGGTGCCACTTCCGGCGGGGGCGTTTCTACAGGCTACACCGGAGGGTGAAGCGGCGCTGGTCGCGGCGGTGCGCGAAGCGGTGGGTAAAGCGGCGACCGTCGCTGATCTGTTCGCCGGGCTGGGTACGTTCACGCTCGCGCTGCCCGGGAAAGTTTATGCCGCCGAGGGCACGCGCGACGCTTTTTTCGCGCTCAAGGCAGCGGCGGGGCGGGCGCAGCGGCCGGTGTTTGCCGAGCACCGCGATCTGTTCCGCCGCCCGCTGATGCCCGCCGAGCTCGACCGCTTCGCCGCGATCGTGCTCGATCCGCCGCGTGCGGGCGCGCGCGAACAGGCGGAGCAACTGGCGCTGAGCAAGGCGCCGGTCATTGCCTATGTCTCGTGCAATCCGAGCAGCTTTGCGCGCGATGCCAAGACGATTTGTGAGGGTGGCTATCGGCTCGATTGGGTGCAGCCGGTCGGGCAGTTCCGCTGGTCGACGCATGTCGAACTGGTGGGGCGGTTCAGTCGGTAGCGCCGCCTGAGTGAGCGGCTGGGCCGCTCGCCACTTCCGTTCGCCCTGAGCTTGTCGAAGGGCCGTCCTTTCTTTTGCGATCGGCTCGAAAAAGAAGAACAGTGCTTCGACAAGCTCAGCACGAGCGGGGCAGGTGGTGGAGATTTAAGCTCAGGGATAATCCGCGCGCAGGAAAAACAGGCCGTCCGGCGGGGCGTTGAGGCCGAGCGCGCTGCGGTCGCGGGCTTCGAGCGCGGCGGTCATGTCGTCCGGGGTCCATTTCCCCTGGCCGACGAGGGCAAGGCAGCCGACAATCGAGCGGACCTGATGATGCAGAAACGACCGCGCCGAGGCGAAGACGCGGATGTTGTCGTCTTCGCGCACCACATCGAGCCGGTCGAGCGTGCGCAAGGGGCTGTCGGCCTGGCAATGCGCCGAGCGGAAGGTGGTGAAATCATGCCGCCCGACCAGCCGCGCGGCGCCCGCCGCCATTGCATCGGCATCGAGATCGGCGGGCACGCGCCACGCGAGTCCTCGCTCGAAGGTCAGCGGCGCGCGGCGATTGGCGATGCGATATTCATAATGGCGCGCGATGCACGAGAAGCGCGCATGCCAGTCGTCGGGGACGATTTCGCAGCCAAGGATCGCGACTGGGGCAGGGCGGAGCAGGGCATTGAGCCCCTCCATCAACCGGAACGGGGTAATCGCGCGGGCGATGTCGACATGCGCGCGCATGCCGCTTGCGTGGACTCCCGCATCGGTGCGGCCGGCGGCGTGGACGGCGGCGTCTTCGCGGACAATGCGGGTGATGGCTTCCTCGATCGCCTGCTGGACGCTGGGGCCGTGGGATTGCCGCTGCCAGCCCATGAAAGGGCGGCCGTCATACTCCACCGTCAGCGCAAAACGAGTCACACGAGGCGGGTGCCGGCGGGGATCGGGAAGCCGCGCAGCAGTTCGTCTGGCGTCATGACGCCACGTCCGGCGCGCTGGACGTGGAGGGGCCTAATCGCGCCTACGCCACAGCCGATCGCTAGCTGGTCATCGATAACCAATCCGGGTTCGGTGGGAAAATCCACGTCCTGATTATCGGGTGACAGGCTCTGAAATCGGGCGCTGAGAATTCTAATCCGCTCGCCCCGATATTCGAACCAAGCGCCCGGCGCAGGATTAAAGGCACGAATTTGTCGATCGACTTGGACCCGACCTGCTGCCCAGTCGATTCGCGCTTCCGATTTGTCGATCTTCGCAGCGTAGGTAATGCCATCATCTGGCTGGGGTTCCGCAGGGAACATGCCCAAATTTTCGAGGACTTGTACCATTAGCTTGGCGCCGATGTTGGACAAGCGATGGGTCAAAACACCCGCTGTGTCGTAATCCCCAATTGGCGTCGCGTCGCGCAGCAATACCGGCCCGGTATCGAGCCCCGCTTCCATCCCCATGATGCAGACCCCGGTTTCGACATCGCCCGCCAGGATCGCGCGCTGGATCGGCGCGGCCCCGCGCCAGCGCGGCAGCAGCGAGGCGTGGACGTTGAGGCAGCCGTGCTTGGGCGCCGCGAGGATCGGCTTGGGCAGGATCAGGCCGTAAGCAGCCACCACCGCGATATCGGCCTCCAACGCCGCGAAGTCGGCTTGCGCGTCGGCATCGCGCAAGGTCAGCGGGGTGCGCACCGCTATCCCCAAAGCCTCCGCCGCCGCATGAACCGGTGTCGGCGCGAGTGCCTTGCCGCGCCCGGCGGGGCGGGGCGGCTGGCTGTAGCTCGCGACCACCTCATGCCCGGCATCGACCAATGCCCGCAGCACCGGCACCGAAAATTCGGGGGTTCCCATGAAGACGATCCGCATCACGCCTCCATCAGCGCTTGGCAGGGGGCGATGCAAGCCCTTATCTGTGTCCGATGGCATCCCCCGAAATCGAGGCGTTGACGCAAGCGCTGGCCCGCCTCCCTGGCCTAGGCCCGCGATCGGCGCGGCGCGCGGTGCTGCACCTGCTCAAGAAGCGCGAGACGGCGCTCGAACCGCTGCTGACCGCACTGGCGGCGGTGTCCGACCGGCTGACACGCTGTTCGACCTGCGGCAATGTCGACACCAATGATCCGTGCGGCATTTGCGCCGATCCGCGCCGCGACCCGCGCGCGCTGTGCGTGGTCGAGGAAGTCGCTGATCTGTGGGCGCTCGACCGGTCACGGTTGTTCCCGGGCAAATATCATGTGCTCGGCGGCAAGCTGTCGGCGCTCGACGGGGTGCGGCCCGAGGATCTTAGCATCGATGCGCTCGTCCGCCGGATCGAGGCGGGCGGGATCGACGAAGTGGTGCTGGCGATGAACGCGACGCTCGAAGGGCAGACCACCGCGCATTATATCGCGGATCGGATCGAGCGCTTCCCGGTGCGCGTGACGCAGCTCGCGCACGGCCTGCCGGTGGGGGGCGAGCTCGACTATCTCGACGAAGGCACGCTGGCGCAGGCGCTGCGTGCGCGGCGACCCGTATCTTGACGATGCGGGCATGCTTTCCTAGCTGACCCCTATGGCCGTCCATCAGATCATCGAGATTCCCGACCCACGTCTGCGCACCATTTCGGCGCCGGTTGCCGAGGTGACCGACGCGACGCGCGCGCTGGTCGCCGATATGTTCGACTCGATGTACGCCGCGCGCGGCATTGGGCTTGCGGCGATCCAGATCGGTGTGCCCGAGCGCGTGCTGGTGATCGATCTTCAGGAAGACGGCGAGGACGGCAAGCCGGTCAAGGCACCGCGCGTTTTCATCAATCCTGAAATCGTCGAGACCGCGCCCGAGGTGAACATCTATACCGAAGGCTGCCTGTCGGTGCCCGACCAGTACGCCGATGTCGAACGTCCCGCGACTTGCCGCGTCCGCTGGCTCGACGAGCAGGGCGGCGCGCATGACGAGCAGCTCGAAGGGCTGCTCGCGACCTGCATCCAGCATGAGATGGATCATTTGGAAGGCATTGTCTTTATCGACCATCTGTCGCGGCTGAAGCGTGAGATGGTGCTCAAGAAGCTCGCCAAGGCACGCAAGGCGGCGGCCTGAACGCTTGCGTGCGGACACGCAACCGGTCCAAACCTTCGCCCGATAACCGGGGAGGAATGACGTGACCGCCAAATTATTCGGGATGCCCGGCTCGCTCTACACCGCGCGGGCACGCAGTTACCTGATCAAGCAGCGGATCGATTTCGAAGAGGCTATCCCTGCCGACCCGGCTTGGCCCGCGATCACGCAGGCGATTGGCCGGTGGATCATCCCTGTGCTGATGCTGCCCGATGGCACGCTGATCCAGGACGGGGTCGCGATCATCGATCATTATGAGGCGCAGGGCGTGCGCCGGTCGGCTTATCCCGAAACGCCGGTCCATCGTGCCGTCGCGCATCTTTTCGAGCTGTACGGCGCCGAGGGGATGCTGCGGCCCGCGATGCATTATCGCTGGAGCTTCGATGCTGATAATCTCGCCTTTCTCCGGCGCGATTTCATGAGCGGGCTGATGCCGGCTGCGACGGGCGATGCCGAAGAAGCGATTTTTCTCGGCGCGAGCGGTCGGATGCGCAAGGCAGCGGCGAGCTTCGGCGTTTCCGAGGCGACCGCACCGGCGATCGAGGCGAGCTATCTTGCGTTTCTCGGCCTGCTCGACGCGCATCTGGCCGACTATCCCTATCTGCTCGGCGGGCGGCCGACGATTGGCGATTATGGGCTGATCGCGCCGCTCTACGCGCATCTGGCGCGCGATCCGGTACCGGCAGCGATCATGAAGTCGGGCTTTTTCCATGTCTGGCGCTGGACCGAGCGAATGAATGCCGCGCAGGCGCTGCTCGGCGGCCATGCGGCGCGTGGCGAAGCGTTGATCGAGGACGACGGCGTTCCCGAGACACTCAAGGCGCTCATGCGCTTCGTCGCCGATGATTTCCTGCCCGAGCTGGTGGCGCATGTCGCCTTTGCCAACGACTGGCTGGCGGAGAGGCCGGATCTGGTGGCGGGGACCAATGGGCTCGACAATCCGGGCGCGCGCGGGATCGGGATGGCGGGCTTTGACTGGCAGGGTCACACGCTATCGACCGCGGTGTTGCCCTATCGCTTCTGGATGCTCGACCGGTTGCAAGCAGCGGTTGGTGGTGCTGCGCGGCTGTTGTTCGGGGATGCAGGACTGGGGCCGCTGCTCGCGCTGCGGACCGATCGTCCGGTCGAGCGGCAGGGCAATCTCGAGGTGTGGGGTGAGCGGCGCTAGTTCGGTTTAAGGTGAACGCTGCACACCGCTTGTCCTGAGCTTGTCGAAGGGCCGTCCTTCTTTTGCCAGCCGCTCGAAGAAGAAGGGCAGTGCTTCGACAAGCTCAGCACGAA
>JAIETY010000135.1 GCA_019744885.1 Sphingomonas sp. | reverse complement strand
CCAAGAAGGGCGGCCATTATTTCTATAGCCGTAACAGCGGGCTGCAGAACCAGTCGGTTTTGTACGTGCGCGATAGCGTCGATGGCGCGGGTCGGGTGCTGATCGACCCCAATGGCTGGGCGAAGGACGGCGCGACGGCGCTTGCCGAATGGCGGCCGTCGCCTGATGGCACCAAGCTGCTCTACACGATCCAGGATGGCGGCACCGATTGGCGCACGATGAAGGTGCTCGACGTTGCGACCGGCCAAACGCTGTCCGACACGATCGAGTGGGTCAAATTCTCGGGCATTGGCTGGATGAAGGATGGCTCGGGCTTTTTCTACTCGGCGTTCGATCCGCCGGCCGAAGGCGCCAAGTTTCAGGCGCTCAACGAGAATCAGAAAGTCTATTTCCACAAGCTCGGCACGCCGCAGTCGGCCGACAAGCTGATCTATGCGACGCCCGATCAGCCGAAATTCGGCCATTCGCCGAGCGTGACCGATGATGGTCGCTGGCTGTTGATCACGACGACGCAAGGGACCGATCGCCGCTATCAGATTACCGCGCTCGATCTGACCAAGGCCAATGCCAAGCCGCGCACCGTCATTGCGGGACTCGAATATGAATGGGCCTTGGCGGGCAATGTCGGCAGCAAATTCTTCTTCAAGACCAACAACGGGGCGCCGCTGCTGCGGCTGGTTTCGATCGACATTGCCGGAGCGAAGCCGGTAGCGGTGGAGGTCATCCCCGAGGACAAGGCAACGCTCGAAAGCGCCAACATCGTCGGGGGGCAGATTTTCGCCGAATATCTCGCCGATGTGAAAAGCGAGGTCCGCCGCTATTCGCTCGACGGCCGCCTGCTCGGCAAGGTGCCGCTGCCGGGGATCGGATCGGTCGGCGGCTTTGGCGGCGAGATCGGCGACAAGGAGACTTTCTACGCCTTCACCAGCTTCGCCACGCCGACGACGATTTTCCACTATGACGTGAAGACCGGCAAATCGACGCCCTGGGCCGCGCCCAAGGTCGCGTTTGATCCGGCGGCGTTCAAGGTCGAGCAGGTCTTCTATCCGTCGAAGGACGGCACCAAGGTGCCGATGTTCATCGTCCGCAAGAAGACCACGACTGGCCCCGCGCCGACATTGCTTTACGCCTATGGCGGTTTCAACATCCCGACTTTGCCCGGCTTTTCGCCGACGCGCCTCGCCTGGATTGAGGCGGGCGGGGTGCTCGCGGTCGCCAATATTCGTGGCGGCGGCGAATATGGCAGCGCGTGGCACGACGGCGGGCGGCTGCAAAACAAGCAGAATGTGTTCGACGATTTCATCGCGGCGGGCGAGTGGCTGAAGGCCAATAACATCACCGGCAAGGATCAGCTCGCGGTGCAGGGCGGATCGAACGGCGGCCTGTTGGTCGGCGCGGTCGTCAACCAGCGGCCTGATTTGTTTGCAGCAGCCCTGCCGCAAGTCGGCGTGATGGACATGCTGCGCTTCGACCGCTTCACGGCGGGCCGCTATTGGGTCGATGATTATGGCTATCCGTCGAAGGAAGCCGATTTTCGCACGCTCTTCGCCTATTCGCCCTACCACAACGTGAAGTCGAACGTGGCTTATCCCGCGATATTGGCGACGACCGCAGATACCGACGATCGCGTGGTGCCGGGGCATACGTTCAAATATACGGCGGCGATTCAGGCCGCGAACCTCGGCACCAAGCCGCGCCTCGTCCGCATCGAAACGCGCGCCGGGCACGGCAGCGGCAAGCCGACCGACAAGGTGATCGAGGAAGCCGCCGATCTCTGGGCATTCGTGGCCTATTGGACCGGGCTGGAAGTGGCGCCGAGAGTGGGCAACGGCGGCAAGAAGAGCTGAGCGCAAGGGCTTGTCGCTGGCCAGGCAAAATCCGTTGCCTATCACTATGACACCCCGCTAAGCTGCTCGCCAGCAAGGGGGATTTTGATGGTTGCATTGCGGTTGGATACCGTCGTCAAACGGTTTGGCGATTTTACGGCGGTGAACGACCTGAGCTTTGCGGTCGAACCCGGCGAAGTCTTCGGCTTTCTCGGCGGCAATGGCGCGGGCAAGACCACCTCGTTGCGCATGGTGCTCGACATATTGCGGCCCGACCGGGGCAGCATCGACGTACTCGGCAAGCCGCCGGGTCGTGCGACGAGCGCGCGGCTGGGCTTCCTGCCCGAAGAACGCGGGCTGTACCGCTCGATGAGCGCGATCGACACGATCGTCTATTTCGCGCGGCTGAAGGGCATGACCGCAGCCGACGCGCGGCGCGAGGGGCTGGTGCTGCTCGACCGTTTCGGGCTCGGCAATTTTGCCAAGACCACCGTCGACAAATTGTCGAAGGGGATGGCACAGAAAGTCCAGCTCGCGACTGCCATCGTCAACAAGCCCGACCTGCTGATCCTCGACGAACCCTTTTCGGGACTCGACCCGGTCAATCAGGGGTTGCTCGAAGACGAGATCGTTGGCGCGGCGAAGGGCGGGGCGGCAGTGGTGTTCTCCACCCACGTCATGCAGCATGCCGAGCGGTTGTGCGACCGGCTGCTGTTCCTCGCGCATGGCCGCAAGCAATTCGAAGGCACGCAGGATGGCGCGCGCGCGACGCTGCCAGTGCGGCTGACCCTGGTGGCGCAGCAATCCCCGGCGACGCTGCCGGGGGTCGCGGGCGCGAGCGCGACGGCTGCCGTGGGCGATGGCTGGCAGGCGTGGGACGTGCAGCTCGTCCCCGGTGGCGACCCCGCCGATTTGCTCCAACAATGCACGGCGCAGGGTTTCGCGCTGCGCGGCTTCGAGCAGCACCGCGCGAGCATGCACGACGTCTTTCTCCACATCGTCGGCGGCGCGGAGGCACGGCCATGATCAACCACATCCTGCTCGTCGCCGCGCGCGAGTTTCGCCAGATTGCCGCCACCCGCAGCTTCTGGATCACGTTGCTGATCGTCCCGCTGGCGCTTGCCGCCGGGCCACTCGCATCGCGGATCACCGGCAAGTCCAATGTCGAAACGGTGATGCTGATCGACCAGTCGGGCGGCACCACGGGGGCGGCGATCAAGCGCCAGATCGAAACCAGTGAACAGCGCTTCGTGCTGATTGCGCTCGCCCGCTACGTGCAGCGCCACGATTTGCAGCGCGCAGCACCCGGCGCGGTCTGGACGCGCGACGCACGCTGGTTCGGCGATGCCGATGTCGATGGTTTCGTCGCGGGCGGCGGGCTAAAGGCTGCGCTCGCTGCAATCGCCAAGGTTTCGCCTGACGATGCCAAAGGCTTCGAACCGCCTGAGGCCGATTACAAAATCGTCGACACGCCGCCCGCGATTGCCGCTGCGTCCCCCACCGCCATTGATGGGTTGCTCGAGCCATTGCTGCGCCCCGCCGACAAATCGGGCAAAAAGCCGATCGACTATGTGCTGTTGATCCCGCGCGATTTCGGCACGTCGCCGGTGGTGCGGCTGTGGGCGAATGGCCAGCCGCGCGCGTCGTTCGTCGCTTCGCTGCAAGGCGTGCTGACCGGCGACCTGCGAACGCGCTTCCTGCAAGCCAATGGCACGGCGGCGCCGACGGCAGCTGCCGCCAGCGCGATTGCGCCCGCGATCAGCGTCACGACGCCGCCTGAAGGCAGCGGGCGCGAGCGCGTGATCGTCCGGTCGATCCTGCCGCTCGCCAGTGCCTATATCCTGATGATGTCGCTGCTGCTGTCGGGCAGCTGGATGTTGCAGGGCGCGATCGAGGAACGCAGCAACAAGCTGATCGAGACTGTGCTTGCCTGCGTGACGCCGAACGAGCTGATGTACGGCAAGCTGATCGGCACCGTCGCGATTGGGCTTGCAATGGTGGTGACCTGGGTCGCGTGCGGGCTGTTCGCCGCCTATGCGACGCAGGGCGACATCGCCGATCTGATCAAGCCCGCGCTCGAGCCGGTGTCGTCGTTCGGCAGCATTGCGACGATCATCTTCTTTTTCGTCGCGGGCTATCTGATGGTGTCGATGATCTTCCTCGTCATCGGCGTGATGAGCGAATCGATGCGCGATGCGCAGGGCTTCCTCACGCCGGTGATGATGCTGATCCTGGTGCCGTTCACGCTGCTGTTGCAATCGGTGCTGTCGGGCAAGGGCGGCGTGTTTGTCGAGGCGATGACGTGGATCCCGCTCTATGCGCCCTTTGCGGTGCTCGGGCGGCTGGGGTCGGGCATCCCGACGTGGCAAGTAGTCGGAACGGGGGCAGTGCTGGTGCTGTTCATCATCGGCGAGGTCATCCTGCTCGGCCGCGTGTTCCGCGCCAACCTGCTCGGCACCGGCGCGCGCCCGAGTCTCAAAGCGATCATCGCGATGATGCGCCCCGGCGCCTGAGCGGGTCTGGTCAGCCGCCGACGCGCCCGCTATCTGAGCGCATGACCCAGACATCGACAGCGCCCGGCGATTCCATTCTCATCATCGATTTCGGCAGTCAGGTGACGCAGCTTATCGCGCGCCGGGTGCGCGAGGCGGGGGTCTATTCGGAGATTGCGCCGTTCAACACCGCCGCTGAGGCCTTTGCGCGGATGCAACCCAAGGGGGTGATCCTGTCAGGCTCGCCCGCTTCGGTGCTCGACGAGGGCAGTCCGCGCGTACCGCCGGTCGTGTTTGAAAGCGGCGTGCCCGTCCTTGGCATCTGTTACGGCCAGCAAGTGATGATGGCGCAATTGGGCGGCGAAGTGCTGCTCGGCGACAGCGGCGAATTCGGCCATGCCTTTATCGAGGTCACCGACAGCTGTGGCCTCTTCAACGGGCTGTGGGCAGAGGGCGAAACGCACCAGGTGTGGATGAGCCACGGCGACAAGGTAACGCAGCTCGCGCCGGGTTTCCGCCCCGTCGCGCACAGCAGCGGCGCGCCCTTTGCCGTGATCGCCGATGATGCGCGGCATTATTACGCGATGCAGTTCCACCCCGAAGTCGTCCACACCCCCGATGGCGCCAGGCTGATCGCCAATTTCGCGCGCCACGTCTGCGGGCTGACGGGCGACTGGACGATGGCCGAATTTCGCGCGACCAAGATCGCCGAGATTCGCGCGCAGGTCGGGCAGGGGCGGGTGATCTGCGGCCTGTCGGGCGGTGTCGATTCAGCGGTGGCGGCGGTGCTGATCCACGAAGCGATCGGCGATCAGCTGACCTGCGTCTTCGTCGACCACGGGCTGATGCGCAGCGGCGAGGCCGATCAGGTCGTGTCGCTGTTCCGGGGGGCTTACAATATCCCGCTCGTTCATGTGAACGCCGAGACCTTGTTCCTCAACGGCCTTGCCGGGCTGACCGACCCGGAGGCCAAGCGCAAATTCATTGGCAAGACCTTCATCGAAGTATTTGAAGATGAAGCCAAGAAGATCGGCGGCGCCGATTTCCTCGCGCAAGGGACGCTCTACCCCGATGTCATCGAAAGCGTCAGCTTCACCGGCGGGCCGAGCGTGACGATCAAGAGCCACCACAATGTCGGTGGCCTGCCCGAGCGCATGAACATGCAGCTCGTCGAACCCTTGCGCGAGCTGTTCAAGGACGAAGTCCGCGCGCTCGGCCGCGAGCTCGGTCTGCCCGATATCTTCGTTGGGCGGCATCCGTTTCCGGGGCCTGGCCTCGCGATCCGCATCCCGGGCGAAGTCACCAAGGAACGCTGCGACATCCTGCGCAAGGCCGATGCGATCTATCTCGAAGAGATCCGCAACGCGGGACTCTACGATGCGATCTGGCAGGCATTCGCCGTGCTGCTGCCGGTGCGCAGCGTCGGCGTGATGGGCGATGGGCGGACGTACGACAATGTGCTGGCGCTACGGGCAGTGACCTCGACCGACGGCATGACCGCGCAGGCATTCGAATTCCCCGGCGGCTTCCTGCCGCGCGTCGCGACGCGGATCGTCAACGAAGTGAAGGGCATCAACCGGGTGACGTACGACTATACGTCGAAGCCGCCGGGGACGATCGAGTGGGAGTAGCGGTGCGGCGTTGCTTTGGCTGATACGGTGTCGACAAGACAAGGACTCCGGAATTTTGCGACTCCGGAATTTTGCAAAATCCGGTGCCGTCATGACGTTGGAGCACAGTGACGGTAGGAGCTGGATGAGCGATTGCAAGAAGGCAAACGAATGGCCAAGCCTGTACGCCGCTGGATCCGTGTGAAGGAACTGACGAGAGAAGAGAAAGCAGCAATGGGCCAGCGCTGCGATAGGTTCATTGCCGCTCGGCTGACGCCGCGCTTCCTTCCGGAAATCCGGCCAACTCAGTGGAACTACCCCGTGGCGCTCCTCGGGAAGTGGCGCGGCAGCAAGTATAGCTTCATCACCCGCTATCGCTCAGGTTGGGAAGACAATGCCGGGGAGGAATTCGATTCGGCTTGGGTGCGGCTCGATCATGACGAGGAGTGCCTGACTGAAACCCGCTTTCACATCATGTGGCACCGACATACCGGAGAGTGGTTTCCGTATCACGCTTCGGCGACGCTGGAAGAGGCTCTGGACATGATCGAAAATGATCCAATCCTGCAGCCGCATATATGAAATCCCGCAGCGCGCCCTTGTTCGACGAAGCCGAACTCCACAATCTGGCTGGAACCAAGGTGTTTGCACGCGGCCAAGGCTATGCCGATCACGGCCATATTGCCCTGCTGAGTTTTAATGACAGCGGCATCCTCGCCGCCGCATTTGGTACGAGCGACTACACGGTTTGGCTGAGTCACTCGGGGCCGGAGATTTCAGGGCATTGCTCGTGCCCGGCCTTCGGGGATTCGGGTTTCTGCAAGCACATGGTGGCGACTGCCCTCGTCGCGAACGAGAGCAGGCGGCAAGGCGATGATGTTCCTGACAGAGTGGGAGAGATTGCCGAAAGCCTCGCCCGGTGTGACAGGTCTCAACTCGAAAAGCTGTTGCTGCAAATGGTGGCGTCGGACTGGCGGGCGCTTCGCTCGCTTGGTTTCGCGTTCGGCTGCGATTGGGACGACGATTTCGACTAGCGGATTGCACGGTGCGCAGGCTGAACTGAGGGGGGCCTCTACCCCATCAGTTCAGTCCGTCTGTGGCCGGTTTCTCGACTTCGCTCGAAACAAGCGGGGTGCCGGAAAAGGGTCTCGCGCTAAAACACCACCACGCTGCGGATGCTTTCGCCCGCGTGCATCAGGTCGAAGCCCTTGTTGATCTCCTCAAGGCGCAGCACATGGGTGATCATCGGGTCGATCTCGATCTTGCCGTTCATATACCAGTCGACGATCTTGGGCACGTCGGTGCGGCCCTTGGCGCCGCCGAACGCGGTGCCGCGCCAGTTGCGGCCGGTGACGAGCTGGAAGGGGCGGGTGCTGATTTCCTTGCCGGCCTCCGCCACACCGATGATGATGCTGGTGCCCCAGCCGCGGTGGCAGCATTCGAGCGCCTGACGCATCACGGTGGTGTTGCCGGTGCAGTCGAAGGTGTAATCCGCCCCGCCATCGGTCAGCGCGACAAGATGCGCGACGAGATCGCCGTCGACGGCCTTGGGATTGACGAAATGGGTCATACCAAAGCGCGTGCCCCATTCTTCGCGCGCCGGGTTGATATCGACGCCGACGATCATCCCGGCGCCCGCCAGCCGCGCGCCCTGCAGGACGTTCAGCCCAATGCCGCCCAAGCCGAACACGATCACCGTGTCGCCGACCTGCACCTTGGCGGTGTTGACCACCGCGCCGACCCCGGTGGTGACGCCGCAGCCGACATAGCAGCTCGTCTTGAACGGCGCGTCCTCGCGGATTTTCGCCACCGCGATCTCAGGCAGCACGGTGAAGTTCGAGAAGGTCGAGCAGCCCATATAATGGTAGATCGGCTGGCCCTTGTAGCTGAAGCGCGTCGTGCCGTCGGGCATCAGCCCCTTGCCCTGCGTGGCGCGGATCGCGGTGCACAGGTTGGTCTTGCCGCTGAGGCATGACTTACACTGGCGGCATTCGGGGGTGTAGAGCGGGATGACGTGATCGCCGGGCTTGACCGAGGTAACGCCCGCGCCGACTTCGCGGACGATCCCGGCGCCTTCATGGCCGAGCACGCTCGGG
Organism: Sphingomonas sp.; assembly: GCA_019744885.1. Taxonomy (GTDB): domain Bacteria; phylum Pseudomonadota; class Alphaproteobacteria; order Sphingomonadales; family Sphingomonadaceae; genus Sphingomonas. The sequence goes on along the minus strand of JAIETY010000135.1, from coordinate 20,349 downwards.
AACAGCCCCTCGCTGTCGAGCCCGTCGAGCGTATAGGCATCGGTGTGACAAATGCCCGTGGCCATGATTTCGACGAGCACTTCGCCCGCCTTCGGGCCTTCGAGGTCGAGTTCGACGATTTCGAGCGGCTGCTTGGCTTCGAAGGCAACGGCGGCGCGGGTCTTCATGGGCGTTTTCTCCTCGGCGCGGCGGTATCATGGCTATCGCTGGTCCCGCAATGCCGTGTCGATGGAACGCGTTGCGCTTGGGCGCGGCAATCGGCATGGCGCAGGGGGCAAGCGGAGGAACGGCATGAAGACGGCATTGGTCACGGGCGCAACGGCGGGCATTGGCGCCGCCACGGTGCGCGCGCTGGTGGGGGCGGGGTGGCGCGTGGTCGCCACGGGGCGCCGCGCCGATCGGCTTGACGCGCTCGTGGCCGACTGCGGTGATGCGGTGCTGCCATTGGTGTTCGATGTCCGCGATTCCGCTGCGCTCGACGATGCGCTGGCGAAGCTGCCGGCCGACTTCGCCGCCATCGATCTGCTGGTGAACAACGCCGGGCTGGCGATGGGCACCGCGCCCGCGCAGCGCAGCGACCTCGACCAATGGCGCACGATGATCGACACCAACATCACCGCGCTGGTCGAGATCACGCACCGGCTGTTGCCAGGGCTGATCGAACGCAAGGGCGCGATCGTCAATCTGGGCTCGGTCGCGGGCAGCTATCCTTATGCGGGCGGCAATGTTTATGGGGGCACCAAGGCCTTCGTCGCGCAATTCTCGCTCAATTTGCGCGCCGACCTCCATGGCACGGGCGTGCGCGTCACCTCGATCGAGCCGGGAATGGTCGAGACCGAATTCACCCTGGTGCGCACCGGCGGCGATCAGGCGGCATCGGACAAGCTCTATGCGGGCGCGACACCCATGACGGCCGACGACATCGCCGCGACGATCCTGTGGATCGCCAGCCTGCCACCGCATCTCAACATCAACCAGCTCGAGCTGATGCCGGTGAGCCAGTCGTTCGCGGGATTCCAGGTCGCGCGCGATGCCTGAATGCGTAGTAAAAATTCGTTGATATGGATAATCTGGCAACTAAATTACATTAAGGTGATTGACAGGCAAATTTTACATCTTTAGCAGCGCCGTTCGCCTGCAACGTTGTGCACTGCGGCGCGTAGGGAAACGCAAGGACGAGTGATGGTCGAGCAATCCGGAGCAGATATCCTGATCGAGGCGCTGGGGGATCTCGGGGTCGAGGTCATTTTTGGCTATCCGGGTGGCGCGGTGCTGCCGATCTATGACGCGCTCTATCGCCACAATGCGAAAGGCGGGCAGATCAGGCATATCCTCGTTCGCCACGAACAAGCGGCGACGCATGCGGCGGAGGGCTATGCGCGCTCGACCGGCAAGCCCGGCGTGGTGCTCGTCACCTCGGGCCCCGGCGCGACCAATGCGGTGACGGGGATCACCGATGCGCTGATGGATTCGATCCCGATGGTGGTGATCACCGGGCAGGTGCCGACATCGCTGATCGGCACCGATGCCTTTCAGGAGGCGGATACCGTCGGCATCACGCGCCACTGTTCGAAGCATAATTATCTGGTCAAGGATCCCGCGCGGATCGGCCCGACGATTCATGAGGCCTTCCACATCGCCACATCGGGGCGGCCCGGCCCGGTGGTGGTCGACATTCCGAAGGACGTGCAGGTCGCGACCGCGCGCTACACCACGCCGGGGCCGATCCAGCACAAGACCTATCGCCCGCAGCTTGACGCCGATCCGGCGGCGATCGAGCAACTGGTCGACATGCTCGCCGCAGCTGAGCGCCCGATCCTCTACACCGGCGGCGGGATCATCAACGCGGGGCCAGCCGCGAGCGCGCTGCTGCGCGAGCTGGCGGCGCTGACCGGCGCGCCGGTGACCTCGACCTTGATGGGGCTGGGGGCTTTCCCCGCGTCGAGCCCGCAGTGGCTCGGTATGCTCGGGATGCACGGCACTTATGAAGCCAATTGGGCGATGAACCAGGCCGATCTGATCGTCGCGCTCGGCGCGCGCTTCGATGACCGGGTGACGGGGCGGCTCGACGCCTTTGCGCCGCACGCCCGCAAAGTGCATGTCGATATCGACCGGTCGAGCATCAACAAGACCGTGCGGATCGATCTGCCGATTGTGGCGGATGTCGGCCATGCCCTCGCCGATATGGTCCGCGTGTGGCAAGCGCGCGGCCATCCCAAGCCCGATACTGCCGACTGGTGGCGGCGGATCGCGGGCTGGCGCGCGGTCAAGTCGCTCGATTTCCCCGAAAGCGATCCGACCACGATCATGCCGCAACGCGCGATCCGCGCGCTGTGGGAGGCAACGCACCACCGGTCGCCGATCATCACCACCGAAGTCGGCCAGCACCAGATGTGGGCGGCGCAGCATTTCGATTTCGAAGACCCCAACAAATGGCTTACCAGCGGCGGGCTCGGGACGATGGGCTATGGCCTGCCCGCCGCAATCGGCGCGCAGCTCGGCAACCCGGACGCGCTGGTGATCGACATCGCCGGCGAAGCGTCGATCCAGATGAACATTCAGGAACTGGCGACGGCGACGCAGTACCGCCTGCCGGTCAAGATCTTCATCCTCAACAACCAATATATGGGCATGGTCCGCCAGTGGCAGGAGCTGACCTATGAAAGCCGCTACGCCGAAAGCTATAGCGACTCGCTCCCCGATTTCGTCCGGCTGGCCGAGTCCTATGGCTGGAAGGGCATTTTGATCGAGCGCCGCGACCAGCTTGATGGCGGCATCGCCGATATGCTCGCGCATGAAGGTCCCGTGCTGGTCGAATGCCGTGTCGCGCAGCTCGCCAATTGCTTCCCGATGATTCCGTCGGGCGCGTCGCACACCGACATGATCCTGCGCGCGAGCGAAGTGTCGGGCACGATGGACGACGAAGCCAAGGCGCTCGTCTGATGCAGATCAAGCAAGAAAAGGCCGAGCGCCACACGCTGGCGGTGATCGTCGATAACGAACCGGGCATCCTGTCGCGGATCGCGGGGCTATTCACCGCGCGCGGCTATAACATCGCCAGCCTGACAGTGAGTGAGATCACCGAGGACAAGTCGGTCAGCCGGATCACGATCGTCACCTCGGCCAGCCCGCCAGTGCTCGAACAGATTGTCGCGCAGCTCGACCGGCTGGTGCCGGTGCACAAGGTCACTGATCTGACCGCCGCCGGCGCGCATGTCGAACGCGAGCTGGCGCTGATCAAGGTCGCGGGGACCGGCGACCACCGGATCGAGGCGCTCCGCCTCGCCGACGTTTACCGCGCGCGCGTCGTTGACGCGACGACGTCGAGCTTTGTGTTCGAAGTGACCGGCGGCAGCGAAAAGATCGACAAGTTTATCGAGCTGATGCGCGAAGTCGGCCTGATCGAAGTCGCCCGCACCGGCATCGTCGCCATATCGCGGGGCAAGGAGGCGGCGTGATACGTTCTTTGATTGCGATCACCGTGATGGTGGCAAGCAGCGCCGGTGACGCCCAGACATCGGCACCAAGCGGGCGTGCTGACTTCGATCGAATGCTGTCGGGCATCACGACAATCAAGCTCAGCGGATCGTGCAAGCGACTGGTGACGCCGGAAGGTGATCAGACGCCACTTTGCGACAATGAATTGATCAATCTGGCATTTGCCAGCGGCAATTCGAGCTTTATCGCGACGATGAAGGGCAAAGGTGGGATAACCTTCCGCGGCAGGGACAGTGCTGCCAAGGGGGATGTTGCGACGCTCAAAGTCTCGACGATTCTGGTTACCGGCGCCGACGTCGCGCCGTTCGTATCGCTCAACGCCAAGGGCGTGTGCACCTATACCAACCCCAACAAGGGTCCGGTGCAGGTAAATTGCACCGCCAACACGGACGCCGGCAAATACGAGCTTTCGTTCGTATCGGACGGCACCTTGCCGAAATAGCTTCAGTTAAACCGACGTACGGACAGAAGAGGGCTACATTAAATGCGCGTTTATTACGACGGCGATGCCGATCTGAACCTGATCACCACCAAGAAGGTCGCGGTCGTCGGCTATGGCAGCCAGGGCCATGCCCATGCGCAAAATCTGCGCGATAGCGGCGTTAGCGAGGTCGCGATTGCGCTCCGGCCCGGTTCCGCGACCGCGAAAAAGGCCGAGGCCGCCGGGTTCAAGGTGATGAGCAATGCCGAAGCGGCGGCCTGGGCCGATGTGACGATGATCCTCGCCCCCGATGAGCATCAGGCGGCGATCTACGCCGATGATCTCCACGCGAACCTGAAGCAAGGCGCCACGATTGCCTTCGCACACGGCTTAAACATCCATTTCGGACTAATCGAGCCGCGCGCCGATCTCGACGTCATCATGATCGCGCCCAAGGGTCCCGGCCACACCGTGCGCAGCGAATATCAGAAGGGCGGCGGCGTGCCGTGCCTGATCGCGGTCGCGCAGGAAGCCGAAGGGAAAGCGGGCAACGGCTATGCCAAGGCACTGGCGCTCTCCTACGCCAGCGCGCTCGGCGGTGGCCGCAGCGGCATCATCGAAACGACTTTCCGCGAGGAATGTGAGACCGATTTGTTCGGTGAGCAGGCGGTGCTGTGCGGCGGCATCACGCACCTGATCCAGGCCGGGTTCGAGACATTGGTCGAGGCAGGCTACGCGCCCGAAATGGCCTATTTCGAGTGCCTCCACGAAACCAAGCTGATCGTCGATCTGCTCTACGAAGGCGGCATCGCCAACATGCGCTATTCGATCAGCAACACCGCCGAATATGGCGACATCAAAACCGGCCCGCGCATCATCACCGCCGAAACCAAGGCCGAAATGAAGCGGGTGCTCGCCGACATTCAGGCGGGGCGTTTCGTCAAGGACTTCGTGCTCGACAATCGCGCGGGCCAGCCCGAACTCAAGGCATCGCGCAAGGCCGCCGCCGCGCATCCGATCGAAAAGGTCGGTGCGGAACTGCGCGCGATGATGCCCTGGATCGGCGCCAACAAGCTGGTCGACAAGGCCAAGAACTGACCGGGGCAGCGCGGTGCGGACAGGTCCGCCTTACGGCTGGACTTGTCCGCCCGTCCGCGCCTAGAGTTCGCGCATGGCGTCCACCCTGTCTTCGCTGCTTCGACTTACGCGCCCTTAGGCGCGACCGTCCTTGCGTGCTGCTGGCGCGCACGATCCGCCTAAGGGCCATTCCCGACCCGAACGCCCATCGAGCCTCGCGAGATCAGACCCATGTTGCCGATCGCATCGACCAAATACCGACCTTTCCCGACGATCGACTTGCCCGACCGGCAATGGCCGTCGCGCACGATCACGACGGCGCCGCGCTGGCTGTCGACCGATTTGCGCGACGGCAATCAGGCGCTGATCGATCCGATGGATGCCGAGAAAAAGACACGGATGTTCGATCTGCTCTGCAAGATCGGCATGAAGGAAATCGAGGTTGGTTTCCCGAGCGCGGGCGCGACCGAGTTCGACTTTATCTCGGGCCTGGTCGCTTCAGGCCGTATCCCCGATGATGTGACGGTGCAGGTCCTCACGCAATCGCGGCGCGACCTGATCGAAACGAGCTTCCGGTCGCTGCAGGGTGTCCCGCGCGCGATTGTCCATCTCTACAATGCGGTCAGCCCGGCGTGGCGCAAGATCGTCTTCGGCATGACCCGCGACGAAGTGCGCGGCATCGCGGTGGAAGGCGCGAAAATCCTGCGCGATTGCGCCGCCGCCCAGCCCGACACCGACTGGCATTTCGAATATAGCCCCGAAACCTTCTCGACCGCCGAGCTCGATTTCTCGGTCGAGGTGTGCGCCGCGGTGATGGAGATATTGCGCCCGACGCCCGACCATCCGATCATCCTCAATCTGCCCGCCACGGTCGAATGCGCGACGCCCAATGTCTATGCCGACCAGATCGAATGGTTCGGGCGCCACATCCCCAACCGCGACAGCGTGGTGATTTCGCTCCACACGCATAATGATCGCGGCACCGGTGTCGCTGCCGCCGAGCTTGGCATCATGGCCGGGGCCGACCGGGTCGAGGGGTGTCTGCTCGGCAATGGCGAGCGCACCGGCAATTGCGATCTGGTAACAGTCGCGCTCAACATGTATACGCAAGGTGTTGATCCGAAACTGGATTTGTCGGACATTGATGCGATCGTCAAGACCGTCGAATATTGCACCCACATCCCGATCCACCCGCGCACGCCCTATGCCGGTGATCTGGTGTTCACCGCCTTTTCGGGATCGCATCAGGACGCGATCAAAAAGGGCTTTGCCGCGCAGGACGCGCGCAACGACAGCTTCTGGGAAGTGCCCTATCTGCCGATCGACCCGGCCGATCTTGGCCGCAGCTATGAAGCGGTGATCCGCGTCAATTCGCAAAGCGGCAAGGGCGGCGTTGCCTGGGTGATCGAGCAGGACAAGGGGCTCAAGCTGCCCAAGCGGCTTCAGGCCGATTTCAGCCGCCACGTCCAGGCGCTCGCCGACGATGTGAGCCGCGAATTGAACGCGGCGGATATCTGGCAGTTGTTTGAGGCCACTTATCTGCCCGGCGCTCGTGATCGCTTTGTGCTGCGCGATTATGAGGAAAGCGGGACGGCGGGCCAGCGCATCTTCGTCGGCCATGTCGCGATCGATGGCGTGGAGCGATCGATATCGGGGCGCGGCAATGGCCTGATTTCGGGGGTGATCGCGGCGCTCGGCGAGAGCAGCGGGGCGACGCTCGATGTGGTCGACTATAACGAGCATGCGATCGGCCATGGGGCGGATGCGCAGGCGGTCGCCTATGTCGAATGCCGCACGGCCGAGGGGCAGACTGTGTTCGGCGTCGGCATCGATACCGACATCGCGACGGCGAGCGTGCGCGCGGTGCTGAGCGCGGCGAACCGGGTTTAGGCTGCGTCGGCGCTGCGCCATGCTGCGACGCCGGCGGGTGGCAGTAGCGCCTCGCCAATGATCAGCGCGCTGTCGGTCAGCCCCGTCACATCTACCGGCTCGGGTCCATAGTTGAAGGCGAAGGTCACATCGCCCGCGCGCCGGACGCGGATGTCACGCGGCAAATTCGTTACCAGCAGCCCGCCTTCCGCCGCCATCTCTCCGAACAACCGCTCAAGCAACGCGGCGTCGGGCCAGCCCGCGAGATAGCGCAGTCCCCCGGATCGATAAACAATCCCGCGCCCGTCGCTGAGCGCGATGTCGGGGGCGAGCGCGGTTTCGACATGCTCGAACCAGCGCGCAATGGCGAAGCCATCGCCTTGCTCGGTCAGCCCCTCGCGCAGCGATTCGACGCGCGGGATGGTGATCGGAATCGGCGCGCGCAGCGGGCCGGGGGGCAGCCCATCGGGAATCTGGCAATCGCGCGTCCGGCTGCCGCTGCGGGGGCCGAATAGCACAGGCACGCCGAGCTGATGCAACCGCGCCACCAGCGCCGCGTCTAGGATCGGCAGCGAAGGCGCGACCACCATCTTGTAGCCGTCGAGTGCGGCATCGACCGGCAGAATATCAACGTCGAGCCCGAGCCGCCGCAGCGCCGAGTAACATTCAAACACCAGCTCGATATAGCGAAAGCTGCGCCCCTGCGGCTGCGCCTCGAACAGCCATGCCGCTTCGTAAGAGAACAGCAGCGCAACCGATTTCGGCGGCGGCCCGAGTGCCCCCAGTCTCGCCAAATCGCCCGCCGCCGCGCGCGCCTCATGCGCGCCGATGTCGTCGACTCTATCGGGCCGCAGCAGTCCCGCGTGATGCATTTCCTGCCCGAATGGCGCCTGCCGCCAGCGGAAATAGCTGACGAGCTCGGCGCCATGTGCGGCGGCTTCGATCGTCCAGAGCCGGACCATGCCGGGCAGCGGCGCGGGATTGTGCGCGGCCCAGTTCACCGGCCCCGGCTGCTGTTCCATCACCCACCAGCGCCCGTTAGCACAGCCGCGATACAGGTCATGATGGAACGCGGCGATATCGGGATGGCCCTGCCGCGCATAGCGCAGCTTGTCGTCGCGGCTGAACCAGAATTGCTCGAGAAAGCCGATCGGATAGCTATCCCAGGTGGCGACATCGAGATCGCGCGACACGGCGTGGTGATCGAATTCGGTGAAGAAACCCATGTAATTATGGACGATATCGCGCCCGGGCGAAGCGCTGCGCAAAATGTCGACTTGCAGCCGGTTGAACGCGACGACTTCGTCCGAAGCGAAACGGCGATAGTCGAGCACATGCGCCGGATTCGGCTCGGTGACGGTCAGATGCGGCGGGTCGATCTCGTCGAAGGTGCGATATTCCTGGCTCCAGAAGACATTGCCCCAGGCCGCGTTGAGCGCGCCGACGTCGGCATAGCGCGCCGCCAGCCAGCGGCGGAAGCTCTGTGCCGCCGCCACCGAATAGCTGACGACGGTGTCGTGGCAGCCATATTCATTGTCGGTCTGCCACGCGACAATGCCGGGATGCGTCCCATAACGCTCGGCGAGCGCGGTCACGATCCGCGCGCATTCGGTGCGATAGCCGAGGTGCGAGAAGCAATAATGCCGCCGCGACCCGAAGCGCCGCTCGCGGCCCTGCGCGTCGACCGCGAGCATATCGGGCATACTGTCGACCAGCCATTTCGGCGGCGTTGCGGTCGGCGTGCCGAGGATGATGCCAAGCCCCGCCGCGTGCAGCGTGTCGATCGCGCGGTCGAGCCAGCCCCAGTCATAGCGGCCGGGGTCGGGCTCGATCCGGCTCCACGCAAATTCGCCGATCCGCACGCGGGTCAGGCCCATCTCGACCATCCGGCGCGCATCCTCAGCCCAAATCGCTTCGGGCCAATGTTCGGGATAGTAGCAACAGCCCAGCCGCATCATCCGGCAACATCCATGCGTTCGAGGTAGAGGAGATGCGCGGTCGCCGGGCGCGACAACGGCAGCACCAGCCCCGTTTCGCCCAGCATCCGCCCGCTCAGCGCTCGGTTCCCGACGCCATTCGGGGGATCGTCAAAATCGGCGAGCGGAAAGGTGATGATGTACCGCATGTCGGGCTGCAGCCCGGGGATGCGCACCGGCGGCGCATTGTAATCGTCGGCCATATCGGTGCGGGCGACCAAAGCGAGCGCGCGGCCCTTATGCTCGATCATCGTGCCGAAAAGGCCGGGGGCGTCGAACATCAATTCACTGACCGCGCCGTGATGCAACAGCTCCCGGTAATGCTTGTAACAGGCGATGTGCGCGGCGAGCACGGCGCGGTCATCCTCGCTCATCGCTGCCGGATCGGCCTCGACCCCCATATGGCCGAACATCGCGACCTTGGCGCGGAACGCCATCGGCAGTGCGCGGCCGGTGATCGGGTTGGGGCTCGGGCCGACATGATTGCCCATGACTTCGGGCGGCAGGAACAGGCTCCAGGCTTGGTTGATGCGCAGCCGTTCGATCGCGTCATTATTGTCGCTCGGCCAGACGCGGTGGCAGCGCGACAGCATCGCATAATCAATCCGCCCGGCGCCGCTGGCGCAGCTTTCGATCTCGACCTTGGGGTGGGCCGCGCGGAGCCGGTCGATCAGCGCATAGAGCGCCAGCGTCTGGGCATGGCCAGCGCCGTCATTGGGGAAGAGATCGCGGTTATGATCCCATTTGAGATAGGCGATGCGATGCGCCAACAGCAGCTTGTCCAGCACGCCGAACAGGTGTTCGCTCACCTCGGGCCGGGCGAGATCGAGCACAAGCTGGTGCCGCTGCGTGGGGCGGTCGAAGCCGGGCCGGTGCAGGCACCAATCGGGGTGCGCGCGGTAGAGATCGCTGTCGGGGCTGACCATTTCGGGCTCGACCCACAGGCCGAAATCCATGCCCAGTTCGCCGACATAGTCGATCAGCCGGTCGAGCCCCTTGGGAAAACGCTCGGGATCGGCGGTCCAGTCACCCAGGCTGGTGGTGTCGTCGCGCCGCCCGGTGAACCAGCCATCGTCAACGACGAAGCGTTCGGCGCCGATTAGATGCCCCGCGTCGGCCAGCCGCGCGAGCCGCAGGTCGTCCATATCGAAACCGACCGCTTCCCAACTGTTGAGATGCACGCGCCGCACCGGCCAGCTCGCGCGGTCAGGCAGCACGTCGGCCCGCAGATGCGCGTGCAGGGCGCGCCGCACCGCATTGCGACCGCCCCCCACCACCGCGAACACTGCGTCGGGCGTGGTGAAGCTTGCCCCCGGCGCCAGCATGATCTCGCCGGGATCGAGCCGCGCGCCGATCTGGACGCTCGCGCCATCGGCGTCGCGTTCGATCACCGTCTCGTGGTCGCCGCTCCACGCGAGGTGCAGCGCAATGCCGAGGCCGTTATCCGCGCCAAACCCGGCCTCATGCGCGATCAGCCAGTTCGCGCCGCCAAAGCCAGGGCGCCCGCCACGCGACTCGCTGCCGCTGCGGCCATAGGGGATAAGCGCAGTTGCTTTTTGCATTTCGCCCGCCCAGCGCCCGTGAAAGCGCGTTGCGTGGCTCGCCCAGCCCGGCAGGGGCAGCGCCACGCTGGCAACCCGGTCGACTGCCAGCGCGCTATCGCCGATGTTCTCGACCACCGTCCGCGCGCGCACCACATCGCCCGCACCGATCCGCCAGTCGATCGTCACGCGCACCCCGGCGCCCGCATCCTCCAGCACCAGATGTGCCGATCGGCCCGCGATCAGCGTGCCAGCGGCAAGCGTCAGATCGGTCGCGAGCAACCGGTCGCCTCGCCGCAGCGCCATCGCCGGCAGCCCCAGATAGCCGCGCCCCGCCTGCGGCCACACTGTCGCAAGGCGCGGCACGTCGGGCTGCGATCCGTGTCTGCGCGGTTGAAGCACCACGTCGAGCGCGGTGAGTTGCTCATCATCGGGCAGCTTGCCGCCGATGTAGCGGAGATAAAGCGACTCATCGATGTGCAGGCCGAACACGAGCGTGATCGCGTCGCCATCGATCCGATAAGGATAGCAATCCAGTGCATCGCCGTCGGTAGGATCGCTCGCCATGGCGCGATCCTTGGCCAAGCCCCGCTTGCGCACAAGGGGGGAGTGCCTATGCTCGCGCGAAAATCAGGGGAGAGCGTCGTTATGCAGGTCAACAGCAGCGTCCAGATGGGCGTGGCGATCCTGTTGCTCGCAGCGATTGCGTTCGCGACCTGGCTCAAAGTGCGCAGCGCGCGCCACGACGGCAGTGAAAAAGACGTGTATCTCGCGGGCGGGGGCCTCAGCTGGGTGTTCGTCGCGGGGTCGATCACGCTCACCAACCTGTCGACCGATCAGCTCGTGGGGATGAACGGCAACCAGATGCTGTTGCTCGCCTGGTGGGAGATTTCGGGCTTTGTCGGGCTGCTGATCCTCGCCTTCATTTTCGTGCCGATTTACTATCGCAACAACTGCACCACCGTTACCGAGCTGCTCGACCGGCGGTACAAGGGCGACACGACGAGTGTGCGGACATTGATTTCGGCGCTGTTCCTGTTCGGCAATATCCTGATCTACCTGCCGGCGGGCCTTTATAGCGGCGGGCTGTTCCTGCGCGCGCTGTTCGGCGGCGAGGTGCCGCTGATCGTCTTTGCCGGGCTGATCGCGGCGATCAGCGCGACTTACACCATCCTCGGCGGGCTGCGCGCAGTCGCGGTGATGGACACTTATTCGGGCTTTGGCGTGCTCGCGATTGCGGTGCTGATCGTCGTGCTCGCGGTGGCGGCGATCCACGGCGATTTCAGCGGCATCCCGCCCGAACGGCTGACCTTCTTCGGCGGCAAGGATTCGCCGATCCCGTTCCACACCTTGTTCACCGGCATGATCTTCATCCAGATCTTCTATTGGTCGACCAACCAGAACATCACCCAAAAGGCGATGACCGCGCCCACCGTCGGCGAAGCGCAACGCGGCGTGCTGGCAGCAGCAGCGATCCGGATCATGATCATCCCGATTATCGTCACCGTGCCGGGCGTGGTGGCGTATAAGCTGCTCGGCAATGTCGGCGATCAGGCTTATGGCCTATTGGTCGCGAAGATCCTGCCGTCCTGGCTGTCGGGCGCGTTCGCGGCGATGATTGCCGCTGCCGTGATTGCGCATACCGCCGCCGTGCTGAATTCGACCGTCGCGCTTTATGCGGTCGATTTCCACGACAAATTCGTCGGCAAAGTGAAGGATCAGTGGCGGCTGAGCGCCGTTGCCACCGTGCTGGTGACGCTGAGTTCGATTGCGCTGGTGCCGCTGTATGAAAATGCGACGAGCATCATCAATCTGCTGCAAAAGCTCAACGGGCTGTCGTCGATGCCGATCCTGTCGGCGTTCATCGTCGGGCTGTTGTTCCGCGGCGTGCGGGGCAATGCGGCGACGGCGGGCGTGGTGTGGGGCGTCGCGCTCTATGGCCTGTTCACTTTCGTGCTAGAACCGCAGCATTTGATCACCTTGCATTACATCGATTTCATGGTCGTCACCTTGTTCAGCTCGGTCGCGGTCGCGCTGATCGTCAACCGGCTGAGCGGCGGGCGCGCCTCGCTGATCGGCCAGCGCGCGGCGGCATGAGTCCGGCGAGCGATACCCCGCACCGGCGGCGCAACCCGCTGACCGGCGATTGGGTGCTGGTGTCGCCGCATCGGCTCGCGCGACCGTGGCAGGGGCAGGAGGATGCGCCCGACCGCAGCAGCGGGCCGTCCCAGGATCCGGGCTGCTATCTCTGCCCCGGTAACGCGCGGGCGGGCGGCCAGCGCAACCCCGATTATGCGGGCACTTTTGTGTTCGACAATGACTTTGCCGCCGTGCTGCCGGATTCGCCCGCCGCATCGAGCGACGACCCGCTGTTCGCGACCGAGACGGCGCGCGGGGTGGCGCGCGTCATCTGCTATTCGCCCGACCATGCGCGGACGATGCCCGAGCTGTCGCAAGCCGCCGTGCGCGGGATTGTCGATTGCTGGTGCGCCGAAAGCGCCGCGCTCGGGCAGCGCTATCGCTCGGTCCAGATTTTCGAGAACAAGGGCGCGATGATGGGCTGTTCGAACCCGCATCCGCACGGCCAGATCTGGGCGACGGCGCATGTGCCGCACGAAACCGCGACCGAGGATGCGACCCAGCGTGCCTATCACGCCCGCCACGCCACGCCGATGCTGCTCGATCTCGCCGCGCGCGAAGCGGGCGGGGCGCGCGAGGTGGCGTCAAATGCTGACTGGCTCGCGATCGTCCCCTTCTGGGCGAGCTGGCCGTTTGAGACACTGCTGATCCCGCACTTCGCCATCCAGCGCATGCCCGATCTAACGCCGGACCATCGCGACAGCCTCGCCGACATCCTCCGCCGCCTGACCGCGCGCTACGACAATTTGTTCGCCACGCGCTTTCCCTATTCGATGGGCTGGCACGGCGCGCCCTTCGGTGACGCCGACATCGACCATTGGCAGCTCCACGCGCATTTCTATCCGCCGCTGCTGCGCTCAGCGAGCGTGCGCAAATTCATGGTCGGCTATGAAATGCTCGCCGAGCCGCAGCGCGACCTCACCCCCGAAACCGCCGCCGCGATGCTGCGCGCGGTGCCCGAGCTGCTCGCATGAGCCCCGCCGAGCGCGCCATCGCCGCCTATCGCGCGGCGTTCGGCGAAGCGCCCGCGCGGCTTGCCTATGCGCCCGGACGGGTCAACCTGATCGGTGAGCATACCGATTATAATGACGGCTTTGTCCTGCCCTGCGCGATCGATCGCGGGACGGCCGTTGCGATCGGCGCGGGGCCGGGTGGCGCGATCAAGGTCGTCAGTGCCGATTATGGCGAAACCGACCGGTTCGAGCCCGCCGCGCCGTTCGAGCCAGTGCACGGCTGGCGCACCCATGTTCGCGCCGTCGCGGCAGTCTTTCGCGCACGCGGCATCGCGATCAACGGCATGCGGATCGCGATTGCGGGCGACGTGCCGCAAGGCGCCGGGCTGTCGTCATCGGCTTCGCTCGGCGTCGCGCTGGCGGCCGCTTTCGACACGGCAGGCACGCTCAGTCGCACCGAACTCGCGCTGATCGCCCAAGCTGCCGAGAATGATTTCGTCGGCTGCGCGTGCGGCAATATGGACCAGTTGATCGCCGCGCATGGGGAGGCAGGCGCGGCGCTCCTGATCGATTGCCGCTCGCTCGCGACGACGCCGGTGCCACTGCCCGATGACATGGCGCTACTGATCGTCCATTCGGGCATCACCCGCGGGCTGGTCGACAGCGCCTATAATGAACGCCGCGCGGCGTGCGAAGCGGTCGCGGCGCATTTCGGCATCGGCGCTTTGCGCGATCTTGACAGCGCCACGCTGGCGGCGGGTGAGGGCAGTCTCGACCCGGTCGCGTTTCGCCGCGCGCGCCACGTCGTGAGCGAAAATGCGCGCACGCTCGCCATGCCCGCCGCGCTCGCCGCCAGCGACTTTGCCGCCATCGGCGCGCTGATGGGCGCGTCGCACGCATCGATGCGCGACGATTTTGAGATCACGCTGCCCGAGATCGACCAACTGGTGGCGACAATGTCGGAAGCGCTGGGCGGGGTCGGCGGCGTGCGCATGACCGGCGGCGGCTTCGGCGGCTGCGTGGTCGCGATCACGCGGCAGGCGCTGATCCCGGACTTGATCGCGGCGACGATGCGCCATTTCGCGGCGGTGGGGAGGGCGCCGGGCCTGATCCATAGCTGTCGACCGAGTGGGGGGCTGGCGGTGGGTGTGGTCGACACCCTTGAGGTGCGAGCAGGCTGAGCGCAGGCGGGGCAGAAGTGAGGAGGAAAGTCTCGCGAGACCGGCGAGTAGTTTTGTTGATTTGGTAAACTGTTACCGTAATTCCACCGTAATCCGGGGGGTCAGCGCTCCTTCATTAGAGTATAGGTGAAACTCACGGCCTTATCGAAGACGGAGCTAGTTTTGCCGCAGGTTACGTGCCAGTTGGTAGGATAACGCGCAAATTTGACGGCGCTGCATTGGACTGGGAGCGAAGGGCAAATGGCCGATTTGTGAAAAGGTGAAACCGGAAACGGCAAGCGCAAGACGCTGTGCATTCGAGCCGTCAATCATCTGTGGACTCTACGGGATCGATTTGTCGGGTGAAATTCGGGTGATCGGAGAGGGTTAATCAATATGAGCGCCGACGACATACTTCTATTGATTCTCGTTCCAGCCTTTGTGATCGGACTGCAGAAATATGTCGAAGTTCGGGCCAGTTATCATCCTCCGAGCGAGACTGAAATTCTGAAAGTTAAGAAGGACTATGGATCGATGGTGGCTCGAATCTTAGAAATTATTCCGAAGGTTCGAATCGCCATCCTAATTACTGCTATTTCGCTGATTTACGTCTTTGGCTTCGTGGATCATCCTGGTCTAAAGTGGTCCGCCATCGGTGGGGTCGGCATTTGCGTAATCGTCATGTCTGCTTTAGTGAACTGGCATTTGATTTACGACGCATGAGTTTAATGCGGTTACGGCGACAGTGCACCTCGCGGTTACGGTGGTTTACGGTGACAGCGCACTTAACTGCGAACCACAGTAACAAGGCATCAAATGCCCGACCCTTCCAATGTCGGAAAACCTCTGCAATCATCGCCTTGTGCTCTTTCACAATTGAACCCGACTCGCCGCGCGCGGCGTCGTGATGGCCTGACCCCCTAAGATGGTCGTGACTTTTGACACCTTTCGCGCGGCGATGGCCGTCGCCAAGCGCGTTTCGGCTGGATCGTGATGGCGAGTTGGTACGGGCGCTTGAGCTTGCGTCGCCTTGGGACACATCGGCGTCTAAGCGCTTTGAGTCTTTGGTGAGGTCGCTGTTCGCTCCCGTCACCAAGGCACAAATCATCCCCCGGATGATTTGAGTCCTTGGTGACCCCTACGGGAATCGAACCCGTGTTTTAGCCGTGAGAGGGCCACGTCCTAACCGCTAGACGAAGGGGCCAAGCGCGGTCGAAGGCGCGATCTAGGGCCGTGACCCCAAGCCGTCAAGCCGCGACGCGCCGCCGTTCGGTCATCTCGACGTTGAGCATCTCGGCCAGCAGGAACGCCAGCTCGAGGCTCTGCCCGGCGTTGAGCCGGGGATCGCAGTGGGTGTGATAGCGATCGGCCAGGTCCATCTGCGTCACGTCCATCGCGCCGCCGGTGCATTCGGTGACGTTCTGGCCGGTCATTTCGACATGAATACCGCCCGCAATCGACCCTTCGGCGCGGTGCACCGCGAAGAAGCCGCGCACTTCGGCCAGGATGCGATCGAAAGGTCGGGTCTTATAGCCATTGTTGGTCTTGATGACATTGCCGTGCATCGGGTCGCAGCTCCACACCACCGGATGGCCTTCGCGCGCGACCGCGCGGATCAGCTTGGGCAGGCCGCTCTCGATCTTGTCATGGCCATAGCGCGTGATCAGCGTCATCCGCCCGGCGACGCGGCCCGGGTTGAGCGTGTCGAGCAGCCGCAAGAGAGCATCCGGCTCAAGGCTCGGCCCGCATTTCATGCCCACCGGATTGCCGACGCCGCGCAGGAATTCGACATGCGCCGATCCATCAAAGCGCGTGCGGTCGCCGATCCACAGCATGTGCGCGCTGGTGTCATACCAGTCGCCGGTCAGCGAATCCTGCCGCGTCATTGCCTGTTCGAACGGCAGAAGCAGCGCTTCGTGGCTGGTGTAGAAAGTCGTGCCCTTGAGCTGCGGCACGGTGTCGGGATTGATCCCGCACGCTTCCATGAATTCGAGCGCTTCGCCGATTCGGTCGGCGACATCGGCGAATTTCTTGGCCCAAGGGCTGCGGCCCATGAAATCATGCGTCCAGCGGTGGACCTGGTGGAGATTGGCGTACCCGCCGCTGGCGAAGGCGCGCAGCAGGTTGAGCGTTGCCGCCGACTGGGCATAGCCCTGGATCATCCGCTGCGGATCGGGCGTGCGGCCTTCGGGGGTGAAGGCGATGTCGTTGACATTGTCGCCGCGATAGCTCGGCAGCTCGACGCCGTTGATAACTTCGGTATCGGTCGAGCGCGGCTTGGCGAATTGCCCCGCCATCCGCCCGAGCTTCACCGTCGGCAGCTTCGACGCGAAAGTGAGCACCACCGCCATTTGGAGCAGCACGCGGAAGGTGTCGCGGATGTTGTTGGGGTGGAATTCGGCAAAGCTTTCGG
Source organism: Sphingomonas sp. (assembly GCA_019744885.1). Classification (GTDB taxonomy): domain Bacteria; phylum Pseudomonadota; class Alphaproteobacteria; order Sphingomonadales; family Sphingomonadaceae; genus Sphingomonas. Next base: position 3,302 of record JAIETY010000135.1, on the reverse strand, counting down.
CGCAATCGCCGCCCTGCAGCAGGAATGCCTTCCCATCGGCGACGCGCGCCAGATCGGCAGTCAGGTCGCGCGCTTCGCCGGCGAAAACCAGCGGCGGATAATTGCGCAAGGTCGCGGTCGCCGCGGTCAGCGCGGCGGGATCGGGATAGCTTGGCAGTTGGCGCGCCTCATGCGCGGTCCAGCTTTCGGGGGCCCAGTTGGCGGCCATTTTTGCGTCCAGTCATTCAAAAAAACCGGCAATCCCATGCGCTCAATCGCCGCGCGCTTCAATAGCCCGCGTCGAGATCAACGACGTTGGTCATCGGCGCGCCCGCCATGAAAGCCGCAAGATTTTGCAAGAACAGCGCCGTTGCGCGCTGGAACATCTTGGTCTGGCTACGGCCCGACAAATGCATCGTGTGGATGCAGTTGGGCGCGCTCCACAGAGGATGTTCGGGCGGCAGCGGCTCGGGGCTAACGACGTCGAGGAAGGCTCCGGCGATGCGGCGCTTGGTCAGTGCCTCGATCAGCGCGTCCTGATCGACCATGTCGCCGCGCGCGATGTTGATCAGCCAGGCGCTGGGCTTCATCGCCGTCAGTTCGTCGGCGCCGATCAGCGCCTTGGTTTCGCTGGTCGATGGCGCGGCGAGGATCACCCAGTCGAACTCGTCGATCCGCGCGGGCCATTGGTCGGGGGTCAGCGTGCCGTCGCGGCCCGACCGGGTAACGCCCGTCACATCGACACCAAAGGCGCGCAGCCGGTCAGCGATCAGCTTGCCGATCGCGCCCATGCCGATGATCAGCGCGCGCGTTTCGAACAGCTCGACCTGCCCCGGCGCCGAGATTGTCCATTCGTGGCGGTCGGCGATGCGCACCACTTCATCGAACCGCTTGGCAGCGACGAGCACACCCATCACCGCATATTCGGCGACGGCGATGGCGTTGATGCCGACGCCGTTGGTCAGGATCGTCCCGCGCGCCTTGAGCAAGTCGAGCGGGAAGGCGTCGAGCCCGGCGTAGATGGTGCTGACCCATTTGAGCTTCTCGCCCGCCGCAACGGCATCGGCGGTCCAGGCGGGGCGTTGCATATCAACCCAGGCGATGTCGGCATCTACGACTTGGGCGCGCGCTTCTTCGTGATCGGCGAACCACGCCACCTCAACCCCGGCGGGCAGCTGCGGTTCGATCAGCGGGCGGGCAAGCGCCGGGAGGACAGCTTTCACGCCGCCACCGACTCTAGCGCCTGACGATAGGGAGTCATGTCCCAATCGGGCCAGCGCGCCTGCGTGCGCGCAATCGTTGTCGGCGTCCAGAAGCGGTCGCCGGGGAGCGGAATGCCGAGGCAGGCGAGTTGTTCAGGCGCTGCATGGCCGATCAGCCTCTTCCAAGGGCGCATGAAGTGGAGTGGCCAGGCGATGCGACCGATCATGTCGTTGCCTGCCGCCTTGTAGCTGGCGGTGATCGTGTAGCGGTGCCCGCCGGGGCGCGTCAGGTTGGTGCCACGGTGGTAGACGTCGATCCCGTAAGCGAAGATCGACCCCGCCGGGGCCGCGCCCGATCGCTCGTGCGCCTTGAGGGCAAGCTGCACATCATCGGCACCCGTAGCCGCCTGCGGCAACGCGGCATGCCCGCTGCCGACGATCGGCGCGGCATCAGGGGCGACGACATAGTGGATCGCGCCCAGATCGTCGGCGACATCCGTCACATAGATCATGAAGTTGATCGTGCGCTCGGCCGCATCGTCACCCGGCACGGTCAGCGTGTGATTGGCGAAATCGCAGTGGAAGGGCTGGTCATAATCGGCGTCGCCGGTGAACTTGGCCCAGGCATCGCACTGATAGAGGTGGACATGATCGACCCCCAGCGCCGTCTTGGCAAAAGCGATCAGCTTTGGGTCGAGGCCGATCAGGTTGATCGCAGGAGAAGCGGCAAAGGGCAGCTGCTCCTGATTGAGGAACTGCGCGGCGTCGAACGCGCCAATGCCGCCCTTGGGCTTGCGATCGATCGCTTCGCCCCGATTGCCGCGCCCGGCAAACAGCGCATCGCAATCGGCTCGCACCGCCGAAATTTGGTCTGCGCCGAAGAAGCGGTCGAGGATGACCGCGCCGTCGCGGTGCCAAGTGGCAGTGTCGAGCGAATGCTTGTCTTGCTGCATGGTTGTGGCCATCATCCGTTCTCGCTTGTGTCGTTGGTGGCAGCCTAGAGCATTGTTGAGCTCGATGGAATCACCCTTGATCCATTAGCAGCCGCACAGCCCTGGCTCGGCGGAATTCGAATGCTGGTAAGTTGCTCGCCATCTTCAGGCCACTGATAAGTTTGCTTGCAGGGCTTTGGCCGCGTAAACGGCCTGCATTTCCGTCCAAATATCCAGATCAGAGGCTTCCTATGTTTTTTAGGCTCGTTCCCCACGCATGCCGCGTCATGCTCGTAGCTGCGCTGATCGGCACTACCGTGATGGCACTGGTTCCGCACGAACCGAAAGCTCTTGACCAAGTTCTCGACAGATACCAGCACATGGCTGCATTCGGCTTGCTGGCCGTCCTTGCGTCGATTGGATTCCGGCAGGCCTCGCTCTTTCGTCTGGGAGAACGGCTCTCGTTCTTGGGCGCGTTAATCGAGATCGCTCAATCAATACCGGAACTCCATCGAGATTGCGACATTTTTGACTGGATCGCCGACAGCGTCGCCATTGTGGTGGTACTCTGCATTGTCGGGCTCGTCCGGAATCATTTACTGTCCGTGCCTGCGCAGTTAGAGTTCGAGGCGGTCGGATAAGAATCGCCGCCGAATGCTGTGCGGCGATCGGTAAGTTGACCTTCACGGTCGGAACTTCGTCGATTGAGAGCCGCCAGCGTACCGCTCGCGATAAGGCGCCTTTGACCAGCAAGCTCTGCTTTCGCAGCATCACTGGTTGCTCGGCGCAACTTCGGCGAACGCTGCCTATTTGCACGAATGGCCAACCAACGATCTCGTGCGGATCGCCGCCCTTTCCCCAAGTCAGGCGTACGAATTTCTGGTACCAAGCTCGCGGTGGCTGCAGGTATCGCTCAAGGCTGCTCGGGCGGGGACCATATCACGGGCTCGTAGCTTCTCGGAAGGTCGAAAAAAAGGTAAAGAGTCAAATATGGTTCGCTTTGCTTTCGCAATCGCGCTGTCCACCTATGGTCAGCAGGCTCCGGTCGACCCGGGTCCCGATGACGTCGTTGTTGTTGCACGGCGTAATAATCAGTGCGTGGTCCAACTAGGCCGTAGACTCATAAGCGCGCAGCCACAGCCGCATTGAGGCGAGTTTGACCATGGCGAGGAAGATTTCGGCGAGCTTG
>JAIETY010000167.1 GCA_019744885.1 Sphingomonas sp. | reverse complement strand
CTCGCCGCCAACTTCCTCTCAGCCGTCGCCCTCGCCACCGCCATCGCCTTTTGGCTTTGATTGAGTCTCAACCCTAATCCGGAGACATTCCGATGACCGATCCCTTTTCGAGCCGGGCCGACAGCGTGTCGGCACCGGCGCTGCGCGCGCGCGGTGACCCCGCATGACAGCAACGCCCTGCCCGATATCCCCAAGGCGCTCTATGTCGGCGGCGGCGGCACCATCACGATGCGCGGCAGCGGTGATAGCGCCGACAGCGTGTGGACCAACATCGCATCGGGCAGCACGCTGCCCTTCCGCCCGAGCCATGTCCGCGCGACCGGCACCACCGCGACGAACATCCTGGCGCTGTCGTGAGCAGCACGCTGGGGCTGGGCTTTGCGCTCGGCGGCAGCGACGGCGCGCCCGGTTTTGACTTCAGCGGGGATGGCTTGCCCGCCGGCGCCACGCTGACGCGCGGATCGGCGGGGTCGACGCTCGGTGCGGACGGTGTGCTGCGCAGCGTCGCCGCCGATGTCGCGCGCTTCGATCATGACCCGACCAGCGGCGCAAAGCGGGGTATCTTGATCGAACCCGCAGCGACCAATGCGATCAGCGACCCACATGGCTTTGGCGCAACCTCGTGGATGCGTGATCAGGGCGGCGGCGGGCAATTGCCGGTGCTGACGTCGGGACAGGCAGCGCCCGATGGCTCGACCGGCGCGACCCGGATCGACTTCGCGCGCGGCAACGGATTTTCGCGGTTGATCAGGAATGTCCCGTTGGCGGCGGCGGGGCCGCATTGCTTCAGCATCTGGCTGCGCGCGGTCGCCCCGGGCCCGGCGATCGCGCTGCGTCTCGATGGCGCAGACGGCGGAACGTTGTCGCTCGATACCGGCTGGCGACGTTTTGCGTTCGGCGTCCCCGTCGGCAGCAGCGTCGACGTCCAGCTGATCCTCTGGTCGGTGATTGCCGCCGCGCCGGTCACGGCAAGCGTGTTCGCCTGGGGCGCACAGATCGAGCCCGGTACGGCGCCGACCAGCTTCATCAGCGGATCGCGTGCAGCCGATGTCCTGACGCTCGACTGGCGCGGGCTGGGCGTTGCCGACGGCAGCGTCGCGGTGCGCTATGACTTCGACGATGGCAGCAGCGCCGTCCGCGCAACCACCGTGACCGGCGGCACTGCCCCGGTCCCGACCGATCTGGCGCGCCCGTGGCTGCGGCGTGCGCGTCGCGTCTGAGGCCGCATTCCCGACCGATTTCAACAAGGACACCGCAATGACGATAGAGGCAAACGGCCCCGGCGTGGTGACGCTGGGGCCGGACGACCGCGCGCGCGCGGTCGCCGCGGTCAAGGCAGCGCTCGAACTGAGCCTCGACGATCATGACGATCTGCTCGCAGCACTGGCCGAGACGGCGCTGGGACTGGCCGAGCAGTTTCTGGGGCAGATGCTGATCGCGCGCGTCGTGGTGGTGACGCTGCCGGTGCGCAGCGGCTGGCAGCGGCTGGCGTTGGCGCCGGTCACCGCGATTGGCGATGTTGCGGGCGTGGCAGCGGACGGGGGCGCAGTGGCGCTGCCGGTGCATGGCTATGACATCGACATCGTGCGCGGCGAGGGCTGGGTGCGGCTGCGCGATGTTGGCGCCGCGGTGCGGGTGACGGCATCGGTCACCGCCGGTGCCGCCGCCGGCTGGGACGCGATCCCGGCGGCGATCCGCCAGGGCGCGGTGCTGCTCGCGGCCTATCTGTTCAGCGAACGCGACACCACGCGCCCGCCGCCCGGCGCGATCACGGCGCTGTGGCGCCCGTTTCGAACCCTCACTTTGACCGGGAGTGTCCACGCATGAACCGTATCGAACAAGCCGCGCGCGACATTGCCGCGCGCGCGCGACGCCGCTGTCGAAACCGCCGCCGAGGCGATCGAGCGCGCCGTCCCCGACGCGCGCGTTTCGACCGAGCCCGGTCGGGTCGTCGTCGAAGGCAAGGGATTGGCCAAGCGCTGGGCGATGAGTGCCGCGCTGCGCTGGATCAAGGGCCTGCTGCGATGAGCGCGGAAGCAGCGTTTCAGGCAGCGCTGGTCGCCACGTTGCGTGCCGCCGTCGGCGACCGGCTGAACGGGGTGTTCGAAGGACCGGCGGTCAAGGCGACCCCGCCCTATGCCGAGATTGGCGAGCTGCTGAGCATCGACTGGAGCACCAAGGATGCCGAGGGGCGCGAGCTGCGCAGCCTGATCCAGATGCGCGACCGGGCGGAGACCGCGGTTGGGTTGCAGGCACTGGCGTGCGACGCCGATGCCGCGATCCGGGCCATGGCACCGGCACTCGACGGCTGGCGGATCGCAAGTCTCGCGCTGGTGCGCAATCGCATCGTCCGCGCGAACGTGGGGCAATGGGTCGCGCTGATCGAACATCGCGCGCGGGTGCTGGCGGATTAATCACGGGAGAGAAGAGATGGCAGCGGAAAAAGGCAGCGCGTTCCTGCTCAAGATCGGCAATGGCGCAACGCCGCCGGGGTTCACCACGGTCGCAGGGCTGCGCACGACGCAGTTGCAGATCAATGGCGAGGCCGTGGCGATTACCTCGAAGGATTCGGGGGGCTGGCGCGAACTGCTGTCGGGCGCGGGGGTGCGATCGGTGAGCGTGTCGGGGGCGGGGATTTTCACCGGCTCGACCGCCGAGGCGCGGCTGAAGGCCAATGCGCTGGCCGGGGTGATCGACGATTACCGGCTGAGTTTTGAGAGCGGCGAGAGCATGACCGGGCGCTTTCTGGTGACGCGGCTCGACTATGCCGGCGACTATAATGGCGAGCGCAATTACACGCTGGCGCTCGAAAGCTCGGGCGCGGTGGTGAGCGCATGAATCCCGCGCGAGGCGAGGCCGCGATCCGGGTTGGGGGTGCAATGCTCACGTTGCGCCCGAGTTTTACCGCGCTGGTGGCCGCCGAGCAGGAACTGGGGCCGCTGTTCGCGCTGGTCGAGCGCGCGGCGGATCACCGGTTGGGGCTGGGCGAGCTGGTCGCGCTGTTCTGGCATTGCCTGGCCGAAATGCCCGAGGGGATGAGCCGGGAAGCGTTTGGCGAGGGGGTGGCGGCAGGGGGACTCGCCAATGCGACGCCCGCGCTGAAAGTGTTGCTCGGGCAGATTTTGGCGGGGCGGTAAACCGTGAACCCCGTTCGCCCTGAGCTTGTCGAAGTGCAGTCCTTCTTCGCAGCCGTTGAAAAAAAGTACGGCCGTTGGGCTCCGCCCGCCTTCGGCCCGACAAGCTCAGGGCAAGCGGTGTTTTTTGGGGAAGCGGCAGCCAAGCTCGCAGGCCTCGCAGGCGCCCTGTTCGGCTGGAGCCCTGACATTTTCTGGCGCGCGACTCCGGCGGAACTGGCGAGCGTGGTCGCTGCACTCGCGGGCGATGCGGCGCCCCCGCCGCCCGATCGCGCGGCAATCGCGGCATTGATGGAGGCTTTTCCCGATGGATGAGGAAATCGATCGGCTGGTGGTGAGCGTGCGCGCCGACACCAGCGGCTTTGCGCGCGATGTCGCCGAGATGCGCGGGGCAATCGACGGACCTTTGCAGGGCGCCGCCGATGCGGCGGGGCGGGGCATCGAACATGCGCTGCTCCGCGCGGCGCGCACCGGCAAGCTGGGGTTTGAGGATCTGAAAAAAGTCGCGCTGTCAGTGCTGGCCGAAATCGCCGCGAGCGCGATCCGCAGCGGGATCGACGCGATTCTTGGCGGCGGTCGGTCGGGCGGCAGCGGTGGAGGCTTGCTGAGCGCGATCGGCTCGCTGTTCGGCGCCCCGGGGCGGGCGACCGGCGGGCCGGTGGCGCCGGAGCGTGCCTATGTCGTCGGCGAGCGCGGGCCGGAACTGTTCGTGCCGACGTCGAGCGGGCGGGTCGAGACACGCGGTGGGTCGGGGCGCGATGTCCGCATTGCGATCAATATCGCGGCGCCCGCAGGGACCGAGCCGCAAGCGCTGGCCCGCTCCAGCCGCCAGATCGCGCGCGCGGTGCGGGCGTCGCTGGCGGAGGTCGAGTGATGGGCCATTGGCTGGCGACTGAACGGCGCGGGCAGGCGACGGGGTTCGTCTCGCGCTTCGATCCGGTTTACTGGACCGTCAATTTTCCGCGCCCGATGATGGCGAGTGTGGTGACGACGGCGCCCGATGCCCTGCGGATCGATGCGGTGTTCTACCGTGCCGATGATCTGGCGGGGCTGATCTGGGAGGCGGAGGATCGGTTCGATCATCCGCTGCTGCGGTATGAGACCAGTCGCGATTTTCGCGCCTGCGTGCTGCGTTTTCGCTGGCGGTCGGGCGGGGTGTTGCCGCTCGATGCGGTGAATGGCCCGACCCTGACGATCGAGGGGCGCGATGCGGCGGGCAACCCGCGCGCCTGGTATGTGCGGCTGTGGAACTATGCCGAAGGGTTGCCCGAGGATGCGGTGGTGCGGATCGATTTCGCCGCGCTCGACGGTGGTTTCCTGTTGCCGGGCGAGGCCGATCCCGTCTGGGCGGGCGATGTCGACCGGATGTTCGTGTCGCTGGTGCCGCCCGGATATGATGCGGGCGGCGGCTTACTCGCGGCGCCGGTCGAGGCTTGGGTCGAGCTGAGCGATATTGCCTGCACCGGCGCGGGTGCGGTGCTGGCCATCGGCGATGTGATTGTGCCCGAGCATGGGCTGGGCATCGCGAGCGGCTATGACGACAGCTATAATGTCACGCCCGCACGGCTGCTGCGGAACGCGCTGCAGCTCGGCTATCGCGGCGCGATCAACCATTATGTCGGGATGAGCCATTATTTCCGGCTCGAGGCCAATTCGGGCGGGCTGTACGCAAGCCTGACCGGGGGCGTGCTGAATGTGCCGTGCGCGGCGTGGCACCGCGATTTCGCGCGGCGGGCGAAGGCGCTCGGCTACGACGTGATCTGGTCGCTGAGCTATGAGCTGTTCGACGCGCATTGTTGGGGCGATTGGAAACAGCGCGCGGCGGACGGGTCGCCAGCGCTGACCGGCTGGGAGCCGCCTTCGACCCTGCTGAGCCCGGCGAGCGAAGGCGCGATGGGCTATCTGCGACAAGTCGCGGTCGCCTTTGTCGAGATCGCGTTGGCAGCGGGGCTTGCGCCGAAGTTTCAGGTCGGCGAGCCGTGGTGGTGGGTGATGGCCGATGGGCGGCCCTGCCTCTACGACGATGCCGCGAGGGCTGCGCTCGGCAATCCGCCTGCGATCAATGTGCTTGGGCCGCAGGATGCGGCGGCGATTGCCGTGCTCGATGCGGCGGGCGCTTTGCTCGCCGCGTCGACCGCCGCGCTGACAGCAGGGGTGAAGGCGGCGGCGCCGGACTGTGAGACATTGGTGCTCGCTTACCTGCCGAGCCTGCTCGATGCTGCCGCGCCCGAAGTTGCGCGGATGAACCTGCCGCTCGGCTGGGCCTCGCCTGCGTTCGATGTGCTTCAGCTCGAGGATTATGACTGGGTGACCGCGGGCGACGCCGTGCGCAGCGCGCGGGGGGCGGCCGAGGCAACCACGCGGCTCGGCTATCCGCCCGCGCGCCAGCACTATCTGAGCGGCTTCGTGCTGCGCCCCGACCAGGCCGGGCAGTGGCGCGCGATCGATGCGGCGGCGGAGGCGGCGCGCAAGCGCGGCGTCGCGCAGGCCTTTATCTGGGCGCTGCCGCAAGTGATCCGCGACGGTTTCGTCCATTTCGATGAGGAGGAAGAGGACGTGCAGCCTTTCGACGATGTGCTGTTTCCGCTCGCGCTGGGGCGCGAGGCTGAAGTGACGCCGACTTTCTCGACCGCGATCGTCACCAGCGCGGGTGGGCATGAAGCGCGCAACGCGAGCTGGTCGGCGGCGCGCACGCGCTATGATGTCGGGCCGGGGGTGCGCTCGGAGGCGGATATTGCCGCGCTGCTCGATTTCTTCCGCGCGCGGATGGGGCCGGCGCGGGGGTTTCGTCTGCGCGATCCATTCGATTTCTGGGGCGAAGATCAGGCGATCGGGATCGGCGACGGGGTCAATTCGCGGTTCGCGCTGGTGAAGCATTATGGCGAGGGGGTGCGGCGGATCGCCCGTCCGGTCGCGGGCAGTGTTCGGGTCAAGGTCGGGAGCGTCGAGACGGCGGCGTTTGCGGTCGAGGCGGGTGGTTGGGTGGTGCTCGACGCGCCGCCTGCGGCTGGGACTTCGGTGCGCGCGAGCTTTCGCTTCGATGTGCCGGTGCGTTTCGCAGAGGATGCGCTGAGCGTGACGCGCGCGACCTTCCTCGCAGGCGCGGCGCCCTCGGTCCCGCTGGTCGAAGTGCGCGAAGACTGATCGGCGCTTAGCGGGGACTTCTCGCCAGGTGTCCCGTTCGGGCTGAGCTTGTCGAAGCCCTGCGCTTCTTGTCGACGGTGGCAAAGAAGAACGGTCCTTCGACAAGCTCAGGACGAACGGGGAGAGGGAGGGGGCAAAGCATGCTTGACGGCGACCTTACCACCATTGCCTTGTGCTGGCGGATCGAGCGGCGCGATGGCGTGACGATCGGGCTGACCGATCATGACCGCGACCTGGTGATCGATGGCCTGATCCACCGCGCCGCGCCGGGGATGACGCCCTCGGCAATCAAGCGCAGCGACGGGCTGGAGGCCGACACAATGGATGTCGCGGGTGCGCTGACGAGTGCGGCGATTGCCGCGCGCGATCTGCTCGCGGGGCGGTGGGATGGGGCGCGGGTGATGTTGTTTGCGATCGACTGGACGGGGGCGCCGGGGCGGGTCGACCTTGGCGAGGGGCTGATCGGGGCAGTCGAAACGCAGGGCGACGCGTTCACCGCCGAATTGCGAGGGGCGAGTGCTTTGCTTGAACGGCCGGTGGTCGAGGAAACCTCGCCCGAATGCCGCGCCGAGCTGGGCGACCGGCGCTGCCGGGTGGCGATGGCAGGGCGGCGGCGGTTGGCGCGGGTCGTCGCGGTTGAAGGGGCCGCGCTGACGCTTGATGCGAGCGAGTCAGTCGCCAATGTTTGTGGCGGCGGGCGGCTGCGCTGGTTTGGCGGGGCGAATGTGGGGTTGGAAGCGGTGATCGCTGCGTCCGAGGCCTCGACGATCACGTTGCGGAGCGAGCCGGTGTTCGCGCCGCAGGTCGGCGACCTGGTGGAGATCAGCGAGGGCTGCGACAAGAGCATCGCGACTTGCGCGGGGCGTTTCGCCAACGCCGCCAATTTTCGCGGTGAGCCGTTCCTGCCGGGGATCGACTTGCTCACGCGCTACCCCGGCGGATGAGTGTGGTCGACGCGGCGCGGGCGGCGGTGGGCGCGCGGTTTCGGCTGCATGGGCGCGAGTCGGCGACGGGGCTCGATTGTGTGGGGCTGGCGGCGCTGGCTTATGGCGCGGATGCCGTGCCGAGTGGTTATGCCTTGCGCGGCGGCGATCCGGCGCGGGTGATCGCGCTGATCGAAGTGCGCGGGTTGGTTCCGGTCGCTGACGCCCGCGCGGGTGATCTTTTGCTCTGCGCGAGCGGCCCCGGCCAACTGCATCTGGCGATCGATAGTGGCAGCGGGGTGATCCACGCCGATGCGATGCTGCGCCGCGTTGTCGAACGCCCGGGGCCGATACCCTGGCCGGTGATCGGCCGCTGGCGGATGAAGGGAGAGGCTTGATGGCAACGTTGCTGCTCACCGTCGTTGGCACCGCGATCGGCGGGCCGATTGGCGGCGCAATTGGCGCCATCGCCGGGCAAACGATCGACCGCGAGCTGTTCAAGGGCAAAGGCCGCCAAGGCCCGCGCCTGACCGAGCTGTCGGTGCAGACGTCGTCTTATGGCAGCCAGCTGCCAATGGTCTTCGGCGCGATGCGGGTCGCAGGGTCGGTGATCTGGTCGACCGACCTGATCGAAAGCACCGCGAAAACGAGCAATGGCAAGGGCCAGCCGAGCACGACCAATTACAGCTATTCGGCGTCGTTTGCGGTGGCGCTGTCGGCGCGCCCGATCAAGCGGGTGGGGCGGATCTGGGCCGAGGGCAAGCTGCTGCGCGGGAGCGGCGGCGATTTCAAGACCGCGACGGGGTTCCGACTCCATAGCGGCGACGAGGTTCAGCCGGTCGACCCGCTTATCGCGGCGGCGGAGGGTGTGCAGGCGAGCGCGCATCGCGGATTGAGCTATGCGGTGTTCGAACATTTCCAGCTCGCCGATTATGGCAATCGCATTCCGTCGCTGACGTTCGAAGTGATCGCTGATGATGGCCCGGTCGCGCTCGGCACGATTGCCGAGGCGGTCGGCGCGGGGCTGGTGACGGCGGGCGGCGCGGGGGCGATGCTCAGCGGCTTTTCGGCCTATGGCGATAGCGCGCGCGGCGTGCTGGAGGCATTGGCCGAGATCGGCGGCCATTGGTTTGCGCCAGCGGGCGACGGGCTTGCGCTGCGGATCGATGGCGCCCCCGATCGGACGATTGCCGACCAAGGCGCGGGTGCGGGCAAGCGCGGGGTGCGCCGCGCGCGCAAGCTCGCGGCGATCGAGAGCGTGCCGCAGGTGATCACGCTTGCACATTATGATCCTGCGCGCGATTACCAGATCGGGTTGCAACGCGCGCGGCGACCGGGCGCGGGGCAGCGCAGCACGCGGATCGAGGTTGCCGCCTCGATTGATGCCAGCGTGGCCAAGGCGATTGCCGAGACCGCGCTGCGCCGGGCCGAAGCGGGGCGCGAGACGCGTCGGGTCGCGCTCGATTGGGCGGCGCTCGATCTGGCGCCGGGGGCAATCGTCGCGATTGACGGCGAACCGGGGCGCTGGCGCGTTACCGGCTGGTCGCTCGAAGCGATGGTGCTGACGCTCGATCTGGTGCGGCTGGGGAGTGCGGTTGCGGCAGCGGCGGCAAGCTCGGGTCGCGTGCTGGCCAGCCCGGATGCGGCCGCGGGGCAGACGATTGTTCACGCCTTTGAAGTGCCGGGGCTCGACGACACGCTGCTGACGGCGCCCCGGCTCCTGGTCGCGGCGGCGGGCACGGCGGCGGGATGGCGGCGGGCGGCGCTACTTTATAGTACCGATGCTGGCGTGCGCTGGATTGCCGCAGGGTCGACCGCGCTCCCGGCCACAATCGGGACGGTCGCTGTGCCGCCGCGTGTTGCCGGGAGTGCGTTGCGCGATCTCGTTGGGACGATCGAGGTTGAGCTGACGCATGACGCGATGACGCTTGCCGATGCCGATGATGCCGGGCTCGACGCCGGGGCCAATCTCGCGCTGGTCGGCGATGAGCTGCTCCAGTTCGGGCGCGCCGAGCCGATTGGCCTCAAGCGCTGGCGGCTGTCGCACTTGCTGCGCGGACGTCGCGGGACGGAAGCGGCGGCGGGGATGCAAGCGGCGGGCGACCGCTTCGTGCTGATTGAGCGCGAGGCGCTGGTCGCGATCGACCTGCCGCTATCGGCGGTTGGTGGCCAGATCGCGGTCATGGCGTCGGGCATTGGCGACGGCGACGGCCCGGTGCGCGCCGATGTGCCGGTGACGGGCGCGTCGGTGCTGCCGCCGTCCCCAGTACACATGAGGATCGATGCGGCAAGCGGTGCCTTGCATTGGGCGCGGCGCAGTCGGGCGGGGTGGCGCTGGATAGACGGCAGCGACGTGCCTTTGGCCGAGGAGCGCGAAGCCTATCGAATCAACTTCGCCGATGGCGCGAGTGCGGAGGCCGCCGAGCCGTCGCTGGCGATCGGCGCGGCGACGTTGCCGGTCGCGGTCCGTCAGCGCGGCACCAATGGCCTGTCGCGCGCTGCCGAATCCGACTGACAGATAAGGAGCGGAAAATGACCGACGAGACGACCGCGCGGCTGGCCTTGCCGCTGCTCCAGCCGGGGCAAGCGCAGAAGGAGCTTTATCACAATGAGGCGCTGGCGCTGCTCGACCTGGCGACTCAGGCCGTGGTCGAAGCCGTGGGCGTCGACACACCGCCGGGTGCGCCTGATCTCGGCGCCTGCTGGGTGGTGGGGAGCGCGCCCAACGGCGCCTGGGCCGGGCACGCTCACGCCATTGCGGGCTGGACCAGCGGCGGCTGGCGCTTCGTCGCGCCGCGCGAGGGACTGTCTGTCTGGGATCGCGGTGAGGGGCAGCAGAGCCGATTCGCAGGCGGCGGCTGGCGCGATGGCGTGCTCACCGGGCGTCGGCTGCAAATCGATGGCAATTCGGTGGTGGGGCCGCGCGGCCTGGCGATTGACGATCCGGCGGGCGGCACGACGGTTGACGCTGAGGCGCGCACTGCAATTGCCGCGATTCTGGAGACCTTGCGCGGGCATGGTTTGATCGTGGCTTAAGGAATCGCAGTTCTGTGGCCTTTGCGCCACAGTTCGGGGTATTTGCCTGCTTGCGTGGAAACTAAGCTTTGGCTAGGGAGTTGGGGCTGTCCGTAGTGACACTCAAGAAAGGGGATTATGATGCGGAAGCTAGCCGTTTCACTGGCACTTGCCTCCACGATCATCGCCACGCCTGCCCTCGCCCGCGACAAGTCGTGGTACGTCGGCGTCGATGGTGGTGCAACGATCGTCGAAAAGATCGATTACAACATTGGTACGGCGCCCCGCGCCGGCACTATCACCCATGATTACGGCTATGACGTGTCGGGTAACATTGGTTACGATTTTGGCGCGTTCCGGGTCGAAGCCGAAGTTGGCTACAAGCGCGCGACGGTAAGGAATTATTCGTCCACGACGACCACGCCGACCTTCTCGACCAATGGTGTGCTGCTCAATGCGGCACCCGGCGTGTATCGCGGCGTTGGTGGCAACACCTCGGCGCTGAGCTTCATGGTCAACGCCCTGCTCGACTTCGGCGACGATGACAGCATTCAGGGTTTCGTTGGTGGCGGTGTCGGCATCGCTCGCGTCAAGGCCTCGGGCTACGCACTCAGCCAGTCTGGCGCTTTCCTTGACGATTCAGACACGCGCTTCGCCTATCAGGGCCTTGCGGGCGTTCGTGCGCCGATCAGCAAGCACATCGACGTTTCGATCAAGTATCGTTTCTTCACGGCACCCGATGCGCGCTTTGTCGACATTCGCGGCCGCAACTTTGGCGGTACCTATCGTTCGCACAGCCTGCTCGGCGGCATCACCTACAACTTCGGCGGCGCAGAAGCACCCCCGCCGCCCCCGCCGCCGCCGCCTCCTCCACCCCCGCCGCCCCCGCCCCCGCCGGAGCCTGTTGCTCCGCCGCCGCCGCCGGCTGCTGTGTGTTCGCCTGGGCCATTCATCGTGTTCTTCGACCATAACAAGTCGGACATCACGCCTGAGGCCTCGTCGATCCTCGACAATGCGGTTTCGGCTTATGGCAATTGCGGTCAGGCGCAGGTCATGCTGGCCGGCTTCGCCGACCGTTCGGGCAACCCGAAGTACAATGTCGGTCTGTCGCAGCGTCGCGCTGATGCCGTGAAGGGCTACCTCGCGTCGCACACGATCCCCGAGGGCGTCATCACGACCGCGGCATTTGGTGAAGATCCCACCAAGCTGCGCGTCCAGACCGCCGACGGTGTGCGCGAAGTGCAAAACCGTCGCGTGGAAATCACCTACGGGCCGGGCTCGGGCAACTAAGCCTCAGCTTTGGAACAAAATCGGGGAGGTCGACTTATGTCGGCCTCCCCTTTTTGTTGCGCGTTGGAAATGGCGGCGCGCGCGCGGGCGCGGCGCGACTCAGTCTTGCGCGAGTGCGCCCGCGAGCCACTCGGGTATCAGGGCGTCGCCGAGCGCCTCGATTCGACGCAACTCGACCATCAGCCCCAAAGCCTCATGCCGTGCGCGCGTCCGATCACCGGCCGGGCCGAGCGGTGCCACCACCAACCGCCGGTTGACCTTGGCGCGGTGATGCATCCGTGCGGTGTTTTCCTGGCCGATATAGCAGCCCTTGGTGAAGCTGACGCCGTGCAGCTCGCGCGCATTGCACTCAAGCCAGAGCGTCTCGCCATCGCCGAGCTCGCCGACGCCTTCGGTCACGCCGAGCGCCAGTCGATGAGCATGCCAGCCAGTGGCCGCGCCACCAGAACCTCCGAGCCAACGCCGCCCGAGGGCCGCGAGCCGGGGATCGTCGACGCCGCCATACGCATCGAGTGCCCAATGGACCGTAAGCGGGGTCCGCTCGATCGTGATCGCCCGTCGCAGCCGGTACAGGCTCAGCCGTCGGGCCAGTGCGTCGGCGCGATCGGCTTCGCAATCGATCAGCACGGTGCCGCCCGCGCCGCCATCGGCGCCGTCCCACAGGATGAAATCGAACAGCGCCTTGCCCTGCGGCGTCAGCAGCGCGCCCCACGAAGGGCGGCGGGGCGCGAGCACGCCGAGATCCTGCGTCACCAGCCCTTGCAGAAAATCGCGCACATCGTCGCCCGCGACGCGGAGGACGGCACGATCGGCCAGCATCGTCGCGTCGGTGATCGGGGGGGTGGCATCTGTCATGTCCCCTAGCTAGGACTTGGCAGATGGATTCCCAAGCCCCCAGCCGACTGACGATCCGCCGCCCCGACGACTGGCATGTCCATTTGCGCGATGGCGCGATGCTCGCTTCAGTGGTCGGCTACACTGCGCGCCAGTTTGCGCGCGCGATCGTGATGCCCAATTTGTCGCCGCCGGTGACGACCGCTGCGGCGGCCGAAGCCTATCGCGCGCGCATCATCGCGGCACTCGCCCCGGGCGTGGACTTCACGCCGCTGATGACCTGCTACCTGACGGATCATGCGGACGCCGCCGACATTGAGGCGGGCTTTGCCGCTGGCGTGTTTACGGCGTGCAAGCTTTATCCCGCGCATGCGACAACGGGGTCGGCGCATGGCGTCACCGACATTGCGGCGCTCGCGTCGGTGTTCGAAACGCTTCAGCGGATCGGGATGCCGTTGCTCCTCCACGGCGAAGTCACTGATCCCTCGGTCGATATCTTCGACCGCGAAGCGGTGTTCATCGACCAGGTGCTCTCAGGACTGGTGCGCACATTTCCCGGCATGAAGATTGTGTTCGAACACATCACCACCGCCGACGCCGCCGATTTCGTGCGTGACGCCGGTCCGCTGGTCGCAGCAACGATCACGCCGCAGCATCTCCACATCAACCGCAATGCGATGTTCGACGGTGGCATCCGCCCGCACGCCTATTGCCTGCCGGTCGCCAAGCGCGAGGCGCACCGGCTGGCGTTGCGCGCGGCGGCGACGTCGGGCGATCCCAGCTTTTTCCTGGGCACCGACAGTGCGCCGCACCTCGCCAGCGCCAAGGAAGCGGCGTGCGGCTGCGCGGGGATTTTCAACGCGCCCTTCGCGCTCGAAAGCTATGCTGCGGTGTTCGAAGAGGAAGGCGCGCTTGACCGGTTCGAAGCCTTTGCGTCGGAAAATGGCCCGCGTTTCTACGGCTTACCGCTCAACGAAGCGCGGATCACGCTCGAGCGCGGGGCCTTCGCGGTGCCGGAGCGCCTGTCAGCGGCGGGGGCGGAGATTGTCCCCTTTCATGCGGGTGAAACGCTTGGCTGGCGGATCGCCGATCAGGGTTGAGCTCGGACGGTGCGGCGGAACGGCCAGTCGATCACCGTGCCCGCCCATAGTGCCCACCAGATAATCACCGGCTGAAAGAGCAGCCGCGGCACGTGATACCAAGGGCCAAGGACGACGCCGCCGATCGCGACACCGTCGACCGCATGCTTGATATTGGCGGGAAACACGCACAGCGCATAAAGCGCGAGCATCACGCCCGCCCACCAGCGCAGCCTTGGCACCAGCAGCGCCACTGCTCCGGCAATCTCGCACAGGCCGGTCGCGAGGATTACGTTGCGCGGGTAGGGGACCCAATCGGGCGTGATCGCGACAAACCCGCCCGGCGCCTTCAGATGGACGATCCCCACCGCGAAAAACGCGACCGCTAGGACGACGCGCGCGACCGCGCGAGGGCGGTTCAAAACGCCCGCTTCAAAACGGCAGCCAGCGCGCCTTTTCGCTGAACTTCATATAGCCGATGTTGACGCCCGCGCGCGCACCTACCCCCAGACGGATCGGGATGAGCACGGTGTTACCGCGCCGCAAATAGGTCGCCGAAAAGCCGCCTACGAAATAGAGATGCCCCTCGCCCTCAGGAAAGCGGCGGTAGATTTCCTGCGAATCATAGAGGTTATAGACTAGGACAAACACCTTCGAGGCATTGCCGCCGAGGTCAAAGCCGACCGAGGGTCCGGTCCAATAGATAGGTCGGTCACCCTCTACCCGGTGCGACAAGATGCCCGAGCCATAACGCAGGCCGACGACGAAAGCGCCCGATGCCTCACGCCCGGCGATATAGGCATTGGGTTCGCCTTGATCGCGCAGGACTTTTTCGAGGATGCCGGCCAGCCCCTGCGCGCCCTTGCCAAACACGCCCTCGCTCGCGCTCAGCAAATCCTTGCGCTGATAGGTTGCGGCGGCGGCGGTCGCACCGGTCGCCGGATCCGCAGCACTGGCAGGCGCGGGCGGCGACGCCGCGGGGGGTGTGACGCGGGTATCGGCGCGCGGCACTTCGGCTGGCGGCGCGGCGGGGACGGGCGTGCCGGTCTGCCGGCGCGCGATGTCGCTGTCGATCGCCGTGTTGGGGTCAACGGTGCGCACCTGCGCCGCAACCGTGGTCGCCCCCATTGTGGCGATCAGCAACACCACCCCCACTGATCGTGCAAATTTCTTCATAACGCCAACCTCTTCGCTAGACGCGCGCAAGGGTAGCGCGTCGCGACTCGCCCGCGCAACCGCGCGGCGACGGTGCGAGTCGATTTCGCGCCCGACCGAATCGAACTGATGGTTGAAGCGTGGCGCGAGCGCGGCTATAGCCGCCGCTTGCCGCCAGACCGGAGACGTGGGTGAGTGGCTGAAACCAGCGGTTTGCTAAACCGCCGTACTGCGATTAGCGGTACCGAGGGTTCGAATCCCTCCGTCTCCGCCAGGCGAGTTTCTCAGCCTGTATCACCCCGTTGCAGCGAGATCGTCTCACTGTTCCCCGTCAGGACCAATGGTACAGATTTTGAGCTTGTGATTTGAGGAGGGTTGGGGCTTCGCCGTCGTGACGAAGGAACGAAGATATCGAAGCCGACAAGCGCCGGTTGGCTGGCGATATTGCCCGTGCCGCGATCAGCTATGAGGTCCACGACCTACGCCGCGAGGCCCGCGCCCTGAAGGAATGCCTGACCGACCTGACGCTCGAAAACCGCGTGCTGAATAAAGCATGATTGCGGACGCACAATGGTGTGGGGGACCATATGCGCAATGACGCATGAGCTATCCCGCATCGGAAAAGCTCGATATCTCCTGAGGACCAGAAATTGATCCGGGGGATCAATTCTCCGAAGAGGCGGATCGTCGAGCAGTCGCACCTTCCCGCCAAGCGCACGCTGGACCAGCTTGGCATCGCTCGCCGGACGTTTTGCCGATGGTATGACCGCTACCGTGCAGGCGGCTCGGAGGCGCTGGAGGGCCACCCTCGTCGCCGACCCGGGTCTGGAATCGCATGGCGCCCGAAGTACAGGACCAGATCATCGGACTCGCGCTGGAGCAGTCCGAACTGTCCCCGCGCGACCGGGCCGTGCGCTTCACTGACGAGAAGCGCTAATTCGTTTCGGAAGCCACGGTTTACCGCCTGCTGAAGGTCCAGGATCTGCTCATAAGCCCAGCCTACGTCGTCATCAAGGCTGCCGATCCGTTCCATACGAAGACCACGCGGGCCGAGAACGTGACCGACACGCTGGACCTCGCGCTCGAGGCATCCGGCTGCGACAGCGCCACGGTGCTGGATAAGCCTCGGCTGCTCAGCAATAATGGTTCCAGCTACATCGCGGGAGAACTGGAGGAATACATCGAGGTCCGAAAGATGAGCCACGTCCGCGGTGCCTCGATGCACCCGCAGACCCACGGCAAGATAGAACGCGGGCACCAGACCAGCGAAAAACCGCATCCTGCTCGAAAATTACTTGCTGCGCGGCGACCTTGAGGCCCGGATCGACGCCTTCGTCAAGCGCTACAAACACCAGCGCTACCACGAGAGCCTGAAAAACGTGATCCCCACCGACGCCTACTCCGGCAGGGCGCAGACCATCATCAAGCAGCGTGAAAGGATCAAGCAACAGACCATCGAACATCGGCGCTTGCAACACCGCAAGCTGGCCGCTCAACATCAACGCCCAAACGAGGTCCGCTCTCCGTTAATCTAAGGCGGCAGTTGCGCCAAATGCTCTGACGACGGACAGTCCGTGCGGGGACCAACAAGCGTCTTTGGGAGGTGCCTTGAACTCTCACTCCTCCCATCGGTCGTGAACCAGCCCAGCCCTCAAAACACCTTCCGCAAGTTGAACGTCAACATGCGCCCGAGTGGATCGAGATAAGCAGGCTGATAGCTGAGCGGGGTCCCACCTGCGTTATCGCGAACCTGCGGACGGGTGTTGAACAGGTTGGTCACCCCCAGCGTGGCACGCATGCCCTTCAGCCAGCTAGGAGCCTTCCCTTTGCCAAAAAGTTCACTCAAATTGGCGAAGAGGTTCAGGTTAACTACCGCATAATCGTTGAAGCGCAGGGCGCCGTCTGGCCCGCCGAAGCCCCTGACCTCGGTTCCGCTCCGCCAGGTAGCGGCGACCCTGGCGCCTAACCCGCGCTTGAAAGCGCCGGCCTGAAAATCAACTTGGTGTCGGCGACGACCGCCGAGAAAATCCACTGCCCCGCCGTTCAACAGATCGAGCGTGGGCAGCCCGTTCCGCAACAGGATCGAATCCTCCAGATACCAATTGTGATACAGGCTCAGGAACAGGCGGCTTGTCAGGTTGGCGGCCCCCCGCGTCAACGCACTGTTCGACTCGCCCTGCGAAAAAATTGCGTTGGGATTGGCACGGCGAGCGTCCTCTACGCTGTTATACACTTTGACACGGGCATCGCGCAGGAGCTCAGGCACCGGCCCGAGCGACCGGGTGAAGTCGATGCCCCAGCGGATCTGCGTCTGGTTCGATCTTGCAAAATTGATCGCGCGGCCGTCGATCCCATCAAGCCTGCCCTGTATGTCCCGCGAGAAGCGCCCGGGAAAGGCAGCCTCGATCTGCGACGTCAGGATGGGAAAGCCGGCGATCGGATTGCCGATGCGCGTGCTGACATAATCGACGCTGAGCGTCAGATTGGTTTTGGGCAAAGGGTGGACATTAAGCCCAAATCGCATGACATGACGATCATCGTTGCGCAAATCCGGATTGCCGCCGGAAATGCGCGCAATATCGACGACCTCGCGCCGGACGAAATCGAAAGTGCGGACGTTGGGCGTCACCAGGCGCGGCCCGCCGAGCTGCTCAAGCGTCGGTGCACCTTCCTCGTGCGTGGCCGACGCAACGATGCTCACGGCCGCGATCGGCGACCAGGTCAGGCCATAGCCATAAGTCGTGAGCGTCCCCGCGTCAGACAGGCGCTCGACCGAGCCATTGGCGTTGACGGAAAGGTTGCCGAGCGGCGAACTCTTGCCCTCTTTCCGGCTCAGGATCGGCAGGTCGACGTCGATCTGCGCCGCGCTGCGGTCACGCGATAGGTCGGCGCTGCTATTGGTGGTGCCGAAGGAGGCGCGGCTGGTGAAATCACGAAAATCAGCGCCAAACCGGATGCTCGTCGACAGCGGACCGCCTGGAAGCGCGACGACGGGCCCGGCGAACAGGAAATCAGCATTAGCCAGCCGGTCGGTCGATCGTGCCAGATCGCGGCGCGTGGTGCCGTCGGCTGCGTCCGTCAGCACAGTGGACTCGACATGGTCGTAATTGGCGGTCGTGGTCCATTGCCAGCGCCCGATGCGACGATTGAGCGTGGTGCCGAGATGCCCCACTGTGCGATCACTGTTCCGGTGCAAGGGACCGTTCACGCCCAGCCCGAGCAGGCTTTCGCCATGGTTGACGTCTATCCGGCCATTGAGCGTCGCCGATATATCGTTCAGCACAGGGCCGCTGATGACGCCGTTGAATCCGAACTGCTCGGTGGCCGGCAGGAGGGTGCGGAAACGGCCAAGGTCGGGGGTCCCAGCGAACTGGCGCACATCGCGCTCGCGCTCCAGCAGCGCGTCGGCCCGGCTATAGGTCCCGCCCAAGCTTATCCGCGTATCGCCGTTGATCCTCAGAAAATCGGCGTTCGCGACCCCGCTCTCGCGCCCGCCTTCGCTCGGGGTGAGAAAGGTGACCTGCCCGACCTTCGAGCGATATCGCTGAAAGGTAACGATATTCACGACCTTCTGATCGGCACGATAGCCATATTTCAGCGCGAGCTCTTCAGGGAAGATTTCCATTCGCTCGATTGCCTCTGAAGGAATGCGTGCGATTTCGGAAAAGTCCGACACGCGCCGCCCATTGAGCAGCGTGACCGGGGCGCTGTCGCCGCGCCCCCGGTTGCTGGCGGTCTGTGAACTGATCGTCTCGAGCAGCGCGCCGATATTGTCGGCACCAAAGGCCCGGATGTCGAGTTGGCTGAAGGTGCGTTCCGGCGGGATGTTGCCGATCACTGATCCGCGCGGTCGCTCGCCCGTGACCACGATGTCGCTGGTTCCGGTGTCGGTGTTACCTGCCGTGCCCGGCGGCGGTGCGTCTTTGAATCGCTCTTCCAGCTGACGGAGGATTTCAGGCGGTAACGGCTTTCCGTCCAAGCTGCGAAACTCCCGTTTCGGCTTCGGGGCATCCGGGCCTGCCGGCGTTGGGCCAACAGTTGCCGGTGTCTGGTCCCCGACAACGGGTGCCGCAGGCGGCGCAGAAGCCTTGTCGTCCTTGCGAGCGTCGAATGTCAGCACGGTGCCCGAGGGAGGTACTCCATCCTTGAACCGCTCCTGCAGTTGGCGAAGGATTTCGGGTGGCAGCGGTTTGCCGTCCGCGCTGCGGAATTGCAGCGGCTTGGGCGCGCTCTGCTCCGTAGCTGATGCCTCGGCCTGTGATGATGGGCGGGGAGCCTCCGCGCCTCGCACGGGGCGCTGCGTCTGCTCGGCATGAACTGTCACCGGTGCCGCCGACGCCGCCAGCCCCGCCAGCACGCCAAAACTCGCCTTCATACCTGTGCTCCCGGATTGCTTATCTGGCAGGCGTAAAGCAGGGTCGGGTAGCGCGATGATGGCGCGCAGGTAACAGGCGCTGATACGCAAATGCTACATTGAACCGCTAAACAGAGGCGCTATGGAGTCCGAATTCCTCGCCGTTAGCACCGTTCTCGTCGTGGACGATGACGCAAGCATTCGTGATGCCATTGCGGAATTTTTGGGCGCACAAGGCTATGCAGTTCGGACCGCCAGCAATGCCGCGAGCTGCGAACGCACCCTTGCGGCCGCGCCCGCCGATCTGATCGTGCTCGATGTGATGATGCCGGGCGAGGATGGCTTGTCGCTGTGCCGACGCCTGGCGCCGGCGGGAACGCCGATCCTGATGCTGAGCGCCCTTGATGACGTAACGGACCGGATCGTTGGACTGGAGGTTGGTGCATGGGACTATCTGACCAAGCCGTTCGAGCCGCGCGAATTGCTGGCGCGCGTCCGCGCATTGCTGCGCCGACCGGCGGCGGATCGGACTGATCCGGCCCGCATCGATTCTGGCGTGACATTCGCCGGGTGGCGGCTGGATGGCGAGGAACGGCGCTTGCGCGACCCTTCCGGGCGCATTCTGGCCCTGACCGAGGGGGAACATGCGCTGCTCGCCGCCTTTGTGAGGCGCCCGGGGCGGATTTTGACGCGAGATGTTTTGCTCGATCTGGCGCGCGGGCTGGATGCGGCAAGCTATGACCGCGCGATCGATATTGCTGTCAGTCGCCTGCGCCGCAAACTCGCCGAGGCAGATGCGGCGCCGCTGATCGAAACGGTGCGCGGTGTGGGCTACCGATTCCTGCCGTCGGTGCGGCCCGCATGAAGCGGGGCCCGAGCGCGCTTGTCTCGATCGGCGGTTTCGGCGTCGCCGTGGCAACGCTCAGTGTGGCGACCACCGCTGCGATCGTCATCCTCGCGCCGCCGCCGCCCACGCAGCGGACCAGTGCCGTCGACGTGATCGCGGCGCTGCGACGGCCCATGCCGGGCTTCGAACGCCGCCTGCTGCCGATACCGCCCAAGGGCGTGCGCGTGCAAATGCTCGAAACGCTGATCGCAGCCGAGCTCAACCGGCCATCCCGCGATGTTCATGTCGCGTGGTTGGACAATCGACCGGGGGGCGCCGGCGGCTTCACCAGCACATCGCGGACGACGGTGATCCGGGCCAAAGGCACAAAGCTGCCATCATCTTTCATCCTCCTGCAAGGCAAGAATAATAGTTTCGAGCTTGTCACGCCAGGCACGGTACCCAGCGCACTGCGCAATCCACTGCTCGCCCTGCCGTTCCCAGCCTTTACCGCCAGCGTCCGTCAGGCCGACAATCGCTGGCTGAGCGTCGGGCCCGCCCACCCTTTTCTTGCCGGATGGCAGCGCAGCATCCTGATCGCGCTTGCCGTCAGCTTGATGCTGCTCGCCCCGATCGCCTGGATTTTCGCGCGGCGCCTGACCCGCCCGTTCCGCGCGCTTGCCGGGGCGCTCGATCACCATGGCGATATCGTGCCGATGGATGGCCCGCGTGAGCTGCGCGAGGCGGCAGCCGCGATCGCCGCGATGCGCAACCGGCTCGCGATCGAAGCGGCCGAGCGGGCGCGTATTCTTACCGCGATCGCGCATGATCTGCGGACGCCGCTGACCGGACTGCGGTTGCGCATCGAAACCACGCCCGAGCCCCAGCGAAGTCGCATGGTAGCCGATGTTGAGCGGATGCAGGCAATGATCGGCGAAGTCCTTGCCTTTGCGCGCGACGCCGCCGCGCCTGTAGAGGTTCTCGATGCACGGCCTCTGCTCGCCGCGATTGTCGATGAGATGAAGGAGGAAGGCGCGCAAATCCGTCTGCTGCCGGGGGGTGACGCCTGCATTGCGGTCCCGTCGCTGGCCTTCCGGCGCGCCGTTGAGAATTTGCTTCGCAACGCCATCAACTATGCCGGTGGCGGCACCGTTGAGGTTCGCCGCACCGAAGGGCAGGTCCTTGTCTCGGTTGCCGATAGTGGCCCCGGCATCCCCGTGCTTGACCGGGAACGGCTTCTTCGTCCGTTCGAACGTGGCGACAGTTCGCGCAATCGCGACACGGGCGGCGCAGGCCTCGGACTTAGCATTGTCAGCGATTTTGCAGCACGGCATGGCGGAGACTTCACCTTGGCCGAAGTGCCCGAAGGTGGAACCATCGCTACACTTCGATTGCCCGACGGCTTGGTCCATACAGCCAGGTGAGCACAGGATCAGCCGGCCTGATATAGCGCGCCATCAGCAGGACCAAACCACGCCCGCCGTTCCAACGGAGCCCTTCCTGTTGGCGCGCTCGGTGCCCGAAAGCTCTTGGCATTAGTAACAATAAGTTCAAGCGACCAAAACTCGGGCGCATTGCCGCCAGGGGTTTCGGCGGTAGGTGCATGACCGATTCCCGGATAAGCGGTCATTCATGAACCGATCAGGGAATGGCTGGAATAGGGTTGGTTCATGCCTGACGGCCTCCCGACAGCGACGATCCAATTGTGGCCGCTCAAGCAGGGTCGGCCATTGCCTCAACCCGACCGTCAATGCAGGTTCCGGCTTTGGCTGGAACCGGGCCGAGTGCGAACCCGCAAGCTTAAGTTGGACGAGCGCAAATCGCCTTCAGACGCGAACCGACTGAAAACGAGCAAAATGTAGAGGCCGTTTTGCTGAAGGCATGTGGCGCAGATTTCTGGTCCCTACGACACTCGCGACCGGACCGCATCTCGACAAACCGATTACGACGGGCAGCGAGGATCCCCCGGACAGTCGGGAAGGCGTGCGAGCGTCTCGGCATCGGCTTCGATCGGGCCGTTGCCGCGGACTCCGCCGTTCACCCCCGTGCCTGAAATCACGAGCGATCCATCATTGGCAATGCGCAACGTGGTCGAGCAGGCCAGCGACATTGGCTTTAATTCGTTACAGGCAAGCCAGATCTGTGGGCGTCCGGCGGCACTGACCCGAACTTTCTTGCGGACCAAATCCCAAGCGAACACACGACCGGCTGGGTTCCCAAGCTTACTCGTCGCGCCAAACAGGAAGCCGCGATCGGCACGAAAAACGGGCGTGTCGCCAGCGTCATATGCGACCACTTTGCTTCCGTTGAAGGCAATAAGCTGATCAGGGCCACCGGCAAACTCGACGACGGTCAGCGAAAATGCCTGGGCAACCGCAGCCACGGGCAGCCCCACGGCCAACAATGCCAAACCGCTGCGAACCAATTTAGCCATTTGCTGCTCCCCTCGACGCCGCCCTGCAATTTCCTTACGCCTCGCATCTGGATGCGGCAAGTTTGCCAGCCAGCCGGGGGGCGCGATGATTGAAGACTTGGCGAACCTGATGATGGATGATGACGATCCGCCTGCGACGCCCGAAGAGCGCGAGCGCATTCGTGAAGCCTGGTATCGCCGCATCACCATTGGTGCCGCAGGCTTTTTTCTTGCGGTGATGCTCGCCGCCATCAACGCTTTCGCCGCGCTGCGCGGATCGGTGATTGTCGTGCAGCCACCCGAGCAAGTAATCCTGTACCGCGATGGCGAGGGCGAAAAGGCCGTGCTGACGATCGCCATGCGGCTGGCCATGATCAACACTGCCGACTCACAGCATGGCGACGTGGTGATGGGGGCCGCGATCTCCCCGATCGCTGGCGGCCCGGCATTCAAATTCGCCGGGACCACCGTCAAGCCCGTCTTCACCAATGACCCGAGCGCCGCGAGCAAGTGCGATATCGGTGTGCGCTGCGTCGCGCTGCCGGGGCTGCTGGCGATCGAGCAGGGTGACGAGATTATCGATATTCCCGGTGGCGCCGTCCGCGCGCCCTATCTCGCCTACCCGGTCACCGACTGGAATTGCGAGGGCAATGACAAGGCCTGCGCGCAATTTGGCACGTTCGACCAAGCGGTGCAGCTGATCGCCAAGGGGCCGAGCCGGTTTCTCGTGTCGGTCGATTACTACAGCGATGGCAAACGCCGCGTTGTCTGCGAAGGGCGCGCAGTCGATCTGGCCTATCTTCGCAAGACGGGCTGGATGACGGTCAGCTGCAAGAAGGCGGATGTATCGGGCGCGCCGTTTCTTTAGCCTTGGCGCTATCGGTGCCGGGTGGGCGCCCCCCTAACGGTTACGGAACAGCGCCAGCGGGTGCAGCGTCAGGCGAAACTGAAAGCCCCGGTCCTGCAGATCACGACTGCCGACCTGACGCGCGTCGATGATCGCATAGGCATAGCTGACCCGGGCCGTGACCAGATCGGAGGGTATCCACGCAAGGCTGGCGCCAACGCTGGCGAGTCCGCCCGGTTGCGGTTGCGGATCGATCGCGTTGCGCAGGTACGCGCCATCGACAAATGCCGAGACACCAAAGGCGCCGAGATTGACCCCACGCGCGTCCGCCCCCCGACCCGATAGCGAAATCGGCTGGTATAGCTCGAACGATCCGATCACGCCGCGATCGACCAGCGCCAGCGTTTCGCGATAGCCGCGCACCGTGAATTCGCCGCCCGCCGCCAGCCTTTCGCCCGAATAGAGAATGCCATCGGCCCATTGCCCGGTGACGCGCAGCCGCAGTTCGAGGCCCTTGCCGGTCAGGCGGCGCGCATGGCTGGCCTGAAGCAGGACCGCGCGGAAATCGGTCTTTGGTACCAGCCGCAACAGCGCGGCGGCGTCGGCAGCGTTGGTGGGCGTCACGCGCGATCCCGCGAGCCCCTGCGTCAGCGTCAGTGACAGCGCGGTGACTTGCGAAATACCGCGCTCGACCCAGTCGGCGACTAGCCGGAGCGCCGTATAGTCGGAGCGACCGTTCACAGCGCCAGGCGAAAAGGAAAAGGGCTGGCCGAGCAAGAAGGTCTGCGTCTCGCGGTGCGCAATCCGCCATCCGACGGAGATGCTGCGGGCAGCGCGCCAGCCGCCGGTCGGACGCGGCGTCAACGGTTCGGTAACGAGCAGGCGGTTGAACCCGCCTTCGACGTTCCAGTCGCGGGCGCTGATGTTGAGCGGTACCAGCGGGCGATCGACCACCGACGCCAGGTTATAGCCGCCCCGCACGATCACCGTCGTACGCGAGTCCAGCAGCGGGGCTTGATAGCTTGCCGAGACATCGGGTTGGCCGGCGGTGATCCCCGCCTCCGCGCTCATCAGATCGCCGGCGGTGATCAGGTTCCGGATCGACCCACCAATCGCGCCATGCTCGCCACCGACGGCGGGCGACCGGCTGTTGGCGAAATTGAGGTACAAATCGGTGCGGGGTGCCGGATCGACCGTCAGCGCCAACCTTGCCTCGCCGGGACGCGCGCCAGGCCGCAAGTCGGCCCGCACGGTGCTGATCGCCGGATTCTCCGACAGCAGCCGAAAGGCGCGCTCGACGGCAAAGGCGTTGAGCGGCACGTCGCTGGCGGGTTGCATTCGATCGACCACATAATCCCGCGTCAGTCCGCGCGCACCACCCGCGCCCCAGCCAACGCTGACCGCTGCCCCGTCGTCGGCAGCGGCAAGGCGACCGAAGATCAGCTCGAGATGCAGCACGCCACCGTCGATCAGCTCGCCGCCGGTGATCCGCACGCCCGAATTGATATAGCCATTGCGGGCGAGCGCGATGTTGATGATCTGCACCAGCGCGGTCACCCGATCGAGCGGCACGCGCGTCCCGACGAGGCCGTTCAGCACAAACTGCCGTTTGACCCAAGCGGCATCGAACCCGGCTGATGCGGGTCGATCGAGCGCCAGCCCGGTGGCCGCGTCGCTGACACGCACCCAGCTGCGCAGCGCGCGCGCTGCAACGGGTTCACTGGCGACCGCGACGTCCGAAATCATGACATCGGCCGCATCGGTGCTGGTCGCGCTGGCCGGTGGTGCCGCGGGGACGGGCGCAAGCGGCGGCTGCGGGGTCGAATAGGGAGGCAATGTCGGCGCCGTCGCGCCGGGCCCGGTGCGGCTCTGCAACGGTTCGGGGCGATCCTGCGCATAGGCGCCCGTGCCGCAGAATGCCGTCGATGCCATCAGCATGAGGACCGGTGTTACGGCTTTCACTGCGCGCACACATTCCAAGCGGCGAGGCGCGGCGCGATGCCAGCCGTGGTGCGCCGATCCGCACCGATTATCCCGGCATAAGGGCCGGTCGAACGCAGATTGAGCTGGTTAGTGCCGCCACGCCGCGTGGCAGCGCACTGGCCGCGCAGCACCGACGACGCGTCGAGGAACGACAGGTCGATCGATTCAGCCCCGGTCGACAGATCACCCACCTGGCTGTCGACCAGCAAGGAACCAGCAACCGAGAGCCGATTCAGTCGGTCCGAGGAGCGAATGTAGAAATCGGACTGGAGCAGCACATCGGCGCCGAATGCCTCGCCAAGGGCCAGAATCTGCCCGCCGTCGGACAGGATCAGATAGGGGCTGGCGATCGTGATCACGCCGCCGGTACCCGGTCCTGACGATGTCGTGATCACCCCCGAATCCGCCGCGCCACGCAGCAAGATCGTCCCGGTGCGCGGCAGCAGCAGCGTGATGTTGCCCGCGGGGCCGCTAAACGAATCGGTCGAAATGTTGCCGCCATTGAGCAGTTCGATCCGCTGGGCCTCGACAAGAATGTCGCCTGCACTGCCGATGAAGCTCGTGCCATTTTCGCTTCTGATCGTCCCGCCGTCCAATGTCAGGGTCCCGACCGTTACATGAATGACACCTGCTGGATTGCGATTGTCCGAATTGGTTTCGATCCGCGATCCGCGGACCAACAGCGTGTCGGCAGTGATGTCGATCGCGCCGGACTGGCCAGCGACCGGCTCGGTGCTCGACGTGATCGCACTACCGTCGAACAGCGCCATCGACCGCGCAGTGATCGTAATGGTGCCCGTGTCGCCGGTCGCATCGCCGTTTGCCTGCGATGACGAAATTCTTGCCGCACCCGTCAGCGAGATGTTCGGCGCAAGGCCGCCGCGTGGCCCGATCAAAATGTCGCCGGCGCGACCGCGCGCAAATGTTTCCGACGTGATCCGCCCGCCGCTCGCCAGATTGATCGACTGTGCGTTGATCTGGATGAAGCCTGCGGCCCCCGATCCCAGCGTCGATGTCGTGATCTCACCCGTGTTGCGAATGTCGAGGCTGTTGGCCGAGACCCCGACGAACCCGGCGGCGCCGGTACCCCCCAGCGCCGCGCTGTTGATCGCGCTATCGTCGATGATCAGGCTGTCGGCGGTGATCTGCACCGAACCGGCATCGCCCGATCCATCGGTCACCGACGAGATTTCGCTGCCCGATTCCAGCCGGATCGTGCGTCCGGTGACACGCACATCGCCCGCGCCGCCGCTGGCGGGGCCGATGGCATCGGCTTCGATCCGCGAGCCATTACGCAGCGTGATCATGTCCGCCGAGATATTGACCAGCCCGCCAATCCCTGCCCCGAGGTTGGAAGAGGAAATGCGGGCACCGTTCGTCAGCGCAACCGTCGACGCGGTCAGGCTGATCGTTCCCGCATCGCCGGTTGCCCCTTGCTCGGCCTCGGCGGCAATCACGCCATTGTCCATCGACAAAGATCCGGTGTTGATCGTCAGATCGCCGCCATTGCCGCTGCCAAAAGTGGTCGATTCGATCAGCCCGCCCGACGCGATGGCGATGCTATCGGCCGTGATGGCGATGTTGCCCGATCGGGAATTGCCATAGGCCGAGGAGATGATCGACGCGCTGGTGTCGATCAGCAATGATCCGGCGCGAATGCGGATGTCGCCGGCATTGCCGAGCGCACCGGGTAGCGCCTGCGAGCTGATCTGGCTGCTATCCGACAGCGTGATTCGCAGCGCATCAACATCAACCGCAGCGGCGTTGCCGATGTCCGGCGCGAAACTACCGAGGTAGGTGCGATGGGCCCCGCCCGCCGACCCGCGCAGCACCAGATCACCGGCAAGCAAGCGCAACCCAGCGGCCATCCGGTCGTTTGAATCTGCGGCAAGGATCGAACTCGTCAATGTAACCCGACCGGCATTGGCCCTTAAGAGGCCCGTGCTGCTGGCGCTGGGCTCGACGCTGATGAAGCTATCGGTCAGCGACAGGGTGCCGCCCGAAAACCGCGTCGCAAGGGGTAGATCGAGACCCACATTGATGCTGGCTGTGCCGAGCGCCAACAGGTCGAGCGCGCCGGGTGAAAAAGACGATCGATCGATCGCGATATTCGCCGCACTCAGCGACAGGCTGGTATTCGGGCCGACAAAGCTTGTGCCAGCGCCGCGCACCGTAATGTCACCGCGCGCGCCCACGAAACCGAAAGCGCTGGGCGCCGCCATCGAAAAGATCGAACCGGTCGGCGTGGTAACCGCGAAGACGCCGCCATCACCAAACCTCAGCGTGTTGGCGGTTGAGAAATAGGCGGCGTTGGGGACCGAGACCGACGCATTTGAACCGAAAATGATCCCGGCAGGATTGATGAAGAAGAAATTGGCGCGACCCAGGCCCTGGGTGGTGATCGTGCCATCGATCGTCGAGATGGTACCGCCGGTGACGCGGCTGATGACGTTGGCAATGCTGCCGCCGTCCCCGCCCGATCGCACCCACACGGCGCTGTCGCCACTACCAAGCGAAAAGCCGTTGAAGCTATGGAACAGATTGTCACCGACGCGGCGCCCGCCGTCGATGATCGTGGTGGTGCCGGTGGTCGTCGCGGTGGTGCCGGTGCTCACGCCGGGCTGGGTGTCCGGGGTGATCGCGGTCTGAGCCCGCGCGGGCTGTGCTGCCAGCATCGCCAATGCCGATACACCGGCCAGGATTGCGCCGTGCCTCATCGCCAGCCCCCCAACAATGTGAATGCCGCCCAGATCGACGGGTGCGACACATCGCCCCCGCGACCAATCAAGGCCAATTGCGCCTGCCGCAGTGCAGCGGCTTTGCCATCGCCCGACCGGTAGCGGTCGTAAAAGCCCTTCATCAGCGCAACCGTGCCGGCATCATTGACCGACCAGAGCGAGGCAATCGCGCTGTCGGCGCCTGATTGCACCGCCGCCCCGGCCAACCCCATGCTGGCGAGATCATCGCCAACCGCCGTCTCGCACGCGCTGAGCACCAGCAGATCGAGATCGTCGCCGCGCGCGCGCCCGTCGCCGATCAGACCGCGTAGATCGGCCAGCGGTATCGCTTCACCATTGGCGACGATGAAGCTGCGGTCCGAACGCCCGTTGAAGGCAGCGTGGGTCGCCAGATGCAGCACATCGACATGGCCACGGGCGAGCGCGCGCCGCAGGTCTGCTTCGCGGAAATCATCAATCACGGTGCCGCCAGGCCCCGCCGCCGCCAGCGCCTCGTCGCGCGTGCCTTCGAGTTTGGCGAAGCGTCCGGCGGGCAGATCAACGTCGCGCTGGAGTGCCACCGCGACCACCTTCAACGCCCGGCCACTTCGGTCGCGCCCTGGCTGCGAATAGGCCAGCGCCGGTGCCAGCGCGATCTGCGTGCGCTCGATCAGATATTTGTCATCGCCATCGATCAGCGCGGCGAAGGGCAAGGCGCGCAGCGGGCCATCGGGCACAATCACCAGCGTGCCGCCGGGCTTCAGCCGACCTTCGATCGGCTTGATGAGCAGGTCATAAAGCGCGCGTGCTGCGTCCTTCCAGCGATCATCACCGCCACCGATCAGCGAGCTCGTCATTTCACCGACGAGCTGCGCGACGGCCTTGCGCGTCAACGGCGTGCCCGTCGCCAGTCGATTGAAGCGCGCGGTGCCATCACGACCGCCGGACACGAACAGCAACTCAACGCGATCATCGAGCAGGATCGGATAGAGCAGCACCTCGCCAGCCCGCAGCGCGGCCGGATCGACAGGATCGCGGGCAGGCACGCAATTGGCGCCGAACGCAGACTGCAACTCGGCCTCGCGGTAGGTTTCGACAATCCGCTGGACGCTCGCGATACGGGTTTGATCCGAACCGGCGTCAGCCAGCTGGGCAGCAACCGCCGCTTCGAAAACGGGTCGCATCTGCAACGCGAAATTCGACTCTTCGGTCAGCGCATCGTTCAGCGGCAAAATCGGCCGGATCGCTTCCAGCGCGCGATAAGCCTGCTGGACCAAGGTCGCCCGACGATCCGGGCGCGCTTCGGCTAACAGCAGCAACCAGCCGGGTAACCGCAGAGGCTGGCTGCGTTGCCCTTCAAGAAACACGGCTCGCTCGAGTGCGGCTGCGGCGGCTTGCCGGTCGCCCCTGGCGAGCGCGATTCTGCCTTCGAGCGCAGCCGCAAATGCCGATGTGGCTGCATCACCCCGCGCATCCGCGCGCATCGACGCGATCGCGCTGGCGATTTCCGGACTTGCAGGATTGGCCACCGCCATTGCCTCAGCCAATCGT
This sequence comes from Sphingomonas sp., assembly GCA_019744885.1. GTDB lineage: Bacteria > Pseudomonadota > Alphaproteobacteria > Sphingomonadales > Sphingomonadaceae > Sphingomonas. The sequence continues at coordinate 1,484 of JAIETY010000167.1, read as the reverse complement.
CCGGTGAACGTTGCCCGTCGCACAGGCGAGGCAATGCGCTGTGCTGCCTCGAGGCCTTGGCGCGCCGCAACTTCAGCCGCTTCGCGCAATGCGGCGGCGCGGAACGGCGTGGTCTCGATCTCGGCGAGCAGCAACCGGGCCAGCCGCAGCCGCGCCAGCGCCGCGCGATCGGCGTCACCCGCCTCAAGGGCGCGAACAGCAGCGCAGCCAAGCGCTGCGCGCGCCAGAATAGCCGCGGCGCCGCGAACGACGGGCGCCTCAATGGCCTGGCAGGGGTCGTCCGCGCTCGATGCCGCGCCATTGCCGGTGTCGGGCGCCGGCGCGGGCTGCTGGGCGCCACGGGTGCGGACGGCGACAACGCTGTCCCCACCCAGCAGCGTCAAGCCCAGCCGATAGGCTGCACGGGCTTCGACACCGGCGTCACCCGTTTGGCGTGCCAGATTGACGGCGGCGATCAAAAACTGACGCGCTTCCAGTTGATTGCCGCCCGGATCGACCCGCATGAGCTCGCCGGCCGCAGCACAATAGCGCGCGCGAACTGCGGTCGGGAGTGGTGCGGCGGGTCCGTCAGCGACTGCCAGCGTGGCGATGTCGCTGGGTCCGCGATCACCTGCGAGCCGTCGCGCAATTGCCGCTTCTGCGGCGATGCTGGCTTGCTCAACGAGTGGCGCCGACCCGACAGCATCCTCAACCGGTCCAAGCCGACAAATTGATTTGGGTGTCGCTGCAATCGCCGGCGGCGCAGCGGTGATTCCGGATAAGACGATGAAAATCGACAGCGTCCGCCAAGCGACGAGAAAATGCCGGACCCCCATGGCTAGTCTCTATCATGGCGCTTGGGGAATCGCAAAACGGCGGAAGAGTGGTGTGTGTGCATTACGCAGAAGCGGGCAACAAATCCCGGCGTTTGACCGGCGCGTGCGCCTGCGAACATGCCGACACATGAGCCAAGTCACTCGAAGCAAGGCGAAGGCCACTGATCGCCGCCATAGGCACGGACCGGGCGACAGCTTTTTGGGACAGGAATCTCGCCCCATGTGTGGCTGCTGGCGGGGCGCTTAGCTGCCGCGGGTGAGCCATTACAAAAGTGCGAAAATGTCGCATGTCAGAATGGCTGGAATCAGGACGTCAGGGGAATACGCGATTTGGAGCAGGGCTCGCGCAATCCCCTCGTGCTCAAGAGACGAACATTGGAAAATGGCCTTAGCCAGCGATTGCGCCTACAGGTCCGCTGATGTGCGGGAGAACGACCTGCGCCCTGGCGTCCCGGTGCGTGCGCCCAAGGCAGCCAACATCTTTCGGGACGCGGCACATGGCCCGCCCTCGCCGGCGGGAACTGGATGACGCCCGGCAGAGTGGTGCAAGATCGGGTGGCAGCTCACATCGATTGAATTAGCCCGTAGACTCATAAGCGCGCAGCCACAGCCGCATTGAGGCGAGTTTGACCATGGCGAGGAAGATTTCGGCGAGCTTGTCGTAGCGGG
>JAIETY010000045.1 GCA_019744885.1 Sphingomonas sp. | reverse complement strand
CCGCACCGGCGACGGCCACGCCGCCGGCTGCAAGTCCGGTGCCCACTGCGGCGCCTGCGCCAAGCTGTGGACCGCCCGAGACGATGCGGTTGGCGATGCCCGGCCCGAAGATACCTAGGCCAAGCAGCGACAGTGCGGCCAGGACGATCGCCATGGCATCGTCGATCGATGGCGTCGCGCCGCCAAAGCCTGCGGTGAACTCGGAAAAGAGCGTTGAGCCGATGCCGATGATAACGGCGAGGACGAGGACCTTGATGCCCGACGAAATGACGTTGCCGAGCACACGTTCGGCCATGAAGGCGCTTTTGCCGAAGAGTCCGAAGGGAATGAGCACGAAGCCTGCGAGCGTGGTCAGCTTGAACTCGATCAGGGTGACGAACAGCTGGACGGCGAGCACGAAGAAGGCGAGCAGCACGAGCACCCAGGCGAAAAGCATGCAGGCGATCTGGATGAAGTTCTCGAAGAAGGACCAGTAGCCCATCAGATTGGAGATGGAGTCGAGCAGCGGGCGACCGGCATCGAGGCCGGTCTGCGCGACTTTGCCCGCGCGCAGGAGATCAGCGGTGCTGAACCCCGTTCCGCTCGCTTTCAGGCCGAGGCCGGCAAAGCTCTCGAAGACGATGCGGGCAAGATTGTTCCAGTTGCCGATGATGTAGGCGAACATGCCCACGAACAGCGTCTTCTTGATGAGACGAGCCATGATGTCGTCGTCTGCACCCCATGACCAGAATAGCGCGGCGAGCGTGACGTCGATGACGACCAGCGTCGTGGCAATGAACGCCACTTCGCCGTGCAGAAGGCCGAAGCCCCCATCGATATAGCGGGTGAAGACCTCGAGAAAATGGTCGATGACGCCTGTGCCGCCCATGGTCAGCGGACCTCCGACCGGGCTGGTGCGACCTCGCCCGGCGCAGGAGGCTGGCCGAGAAAGCGGCGGCGGTTGTCGGCCCATGCCTTGAGGCATTGGGGATCGCTCGCTCCCACTGCGCCTGTCTGCGAGCAAAGGGTCAGTTGCTCATCAAGCGGATCATGCCGAACGATGGAAGGCTGCTTCGATAGGGCCGAATCGGGCAGTGGGTCGCTCCGGTTCATATCGATCGCCGTTGCCGTGATCGCGAGCGCCACGAAGCCGACTGCGCCAATACGTGCGAGGGTTTTGCCGTCCATCGTCGGGCCTCAGTTACCGGGCTGGAACATCTTGGCGTTGCCGGGCTGGTAGCCCGCGCCGGGGGTCAGAAACCGGCGGCGCTGTTCCTGCCCTTGCGCAGCGGCGGCCGCCTGTTCCGCTGACTGGAGCGCCTGCGCCCGACCGTTGGCAGCGACGACGGCGGTGAGATCGGCGAGCTGCTGCGCCTGAAGCGCGAGGAGCTGATTGCCGGCCTGTGCGGCCTGCAAGGCGCCGGTTGCACCCTGGCTCTGGCCGATGAGAGCCGACATCTGAGAGCGGTTGGTGCCCAAATTGCCGACCACGCCAGCTTGCACCTTCATCGCGTCTTGCAAACTGCCGACGGTATTCTGCCAGCGCGCGCGTGCATCGGTGATGAGCTGGGTATCGCTCGCCGACATGGCGGTGCTGCCGTATTTGAGCTGGAAAGCGCGATCGATCGACTGCACGTCGTAGGCGATGTTCTGGGCCTGGCTCAGGAGCGATTGGGTGCGCTGCACCGACTGCTGAAGCTGCTGGAGCGCGGAGTAGGGCAGGCTCGCGAGATTGCGGGCCTGGTTGATCAGTGACTGCGCCTGATTTTGCAGCGACGTGATCTGATTGGTGATCTGCTGGAGCGATCGCGCCGCCGTCAGCACGTTCTGTGCGTAGTTCGACGGATCGTAGACGATCCCGCCGAACCCGAATTGGGCATAAGCGGGCGCGGCCAGCATCGGCGTGAGGGCGACAGGAGCGACAAGCAGCGCGGCAATGAGCCGAACACTGCGGGAACGGCGCAGTTTCATGGGGTTTTGTCCTGATTGGTGAGGTTGGGGACGAGGTCAGCGGCCCAGCCGAGCCCGCGGTGTCGAAGCCATTGAAGGAGGAAGGCTTCGCGCCCGTGCTCGCTGAGGATCTTGGCAATGGCGGCCTGATCGGTTTTCGACGAGGCAGCGCAGAGCGCCAGCGCAACATCGGACAGTCCCAGCTCGAAGAGCCGGTTGCCACGACGGGACTGGCAGTAATAGTCGCGCTTGGGAGCGGCGCGCGCGATGATCTCGATCTGGCGGTCGTTGAGCCCGAAACGGCGATAGATGGCCGTGATCTGGGGCTCGATCGCCCGTTCATTGGGCAGCATCAGACGGGTCTGGCAACTTTCGATGATGGCCGGTGCGATTGGCGACCCGTCGATGTCGGACAGCGACTGGGTGGCGAAGACGACGCTGGCGTTCTTCTTGCGCAGTGTCTTGAGCCATTCGCGCAGCTGGCCGGCGAACCCCTCGTCATCGAGCGCCAGCCAGCCTTCATCGATGATGATCAGCGTCGGTGACCCATCGAGGCGGTCTTCGATCCGGTGGAACAGATAGGCCAGAACCGCGGAAGCCGCGCCGGTTCCGATCAGCCCCTCGGTCTCGAAGGCCTGTACCGTGGCGCTGCCGAGATATTCGGCCTCGGCATCGAGAAGGCGGCCATAAGCGCCGCCCACGCAGTAGGGCCGAAGTGCTTGCTTGAGGTCGTTGGACTGGAGCAGGACGGCAAGTCCGGTAACGGTCCGTTCCTCGACCGGAGCCGAGGCCAGAGAGGTAAGCGCCGTCCAGATGTATTCCTTCACGTCAGGTGTGATTGCCACGCCTTCGCGCGCAAGGATCGCGCCGATCCAGTCAGCGGCCCAGCCCCTTTCCGCAAGCTCGTCGACGCGCCCGAGTGGTTGCAGGTTGACGGATCTGTCCGAGGCGTCGGTGAGCCCGCCGCCGAGATCGTGCCAGTCGCCGCCCATGGCGAGCGCGGCCGCGCGGATCGAACCCCCGAAATCGAAGGCAAAGACCTGAGCACCGGCGTAGCGCCGGAACTGAAGCGCCATGAGAGCGAGCAGGACGGACTTGCCCGCGCCGGTCGGACCAACCACGAGCGTGTGCCCGACATCGCCGACGTGAAGGGAAAACCGGAACGGGGTCGAGCCTTCAGTCTTGCCGAAGAGCAGTGGGGGCGCTGCAAAATGCTCGTCCCGTTCCGGCCCCGCCCACACCGCTGACAAGGGTATCATGTGGGCGAGGTTCAAAGTGCTGATGGGTGGCTGCCGGACATTGGCATAGAGATGCCCCGGCAGAGAGCCGAGCCAGGCATCGACCGCATTGATGGTCTCGGGCGTAGCCGTGAAATCGCGGCCCTGGATGACCTTCTCGACGAGACGCAGCTTTTCATCGGCGGTACGCGGATCTGCGTCCCAGACCGTCACGGTCGCTGTGACATAGGCCATGCCGGCATAGTCTGCGCCGAGTTCCTGAAGTGCGAGATCGGCGTCGGCTGCCTTGTTGGCGGCGTCCGTGTCGACGAGGACCGAGGCCTCGTTGGTCATCACCTCTTTCAGGATCCCAGCGACGCTCTTGCGCTTGGCGAACCATTGCCGCCTGATCTTGGTCAGCAGTTTGGTGGCATCGGTCTTGTCGAGGAGGATGGCGCGCGTTGCCCAGCGATAGGGAAAGGCCAGGCGGTTCAGCTCATCGAGCAGGCCCGGCGTGGTCGCCGTCGGAAAACCGGTGATGGTGAGAACGCGCAGATGCGATGCGCCTAGGCGCGGTTCGAGGCCGCCGGTCAGCGGCTGATCGGCCAGGAGCGCATCGAGATACATAGGGGTTTCCGGCACGCGGACCCGGTGCCGCCGGGTGGATACGCAAGCGTGCAGATATGTCAGCGTCTCGGCATCCCCGAGCCAGCGGCATTCGGGCATGAAGGCTTCGATCAGGCGCAGGATGCGGTCGGTGCGATCGGCAAAGCCGCTCAGGACTTCTGCAGGATCGGCACCGCCGTGTTCCCTGCCCTCGTAGAGCCAGCTTTCCGCGCGAGAGGCATCCTCGGCGGGCGGCAGATAGCAGATGGTGAGGTAGTAGGCGGACTCGAAGTGCGCCCCGGCTTCTTCGAAATCGGCTTTGCGCTCGGCATCGACCAGCGCTGAGGCTGCGTCTGGGAACCGGCAGCCAGGATAGTGTGCGGCGGCATGCCGGTGGGCGTCGACAAAGATCGCCCAGCCTGATCCGAGGCGCCGGAAGGCATTGTTGAGCCGTCCGGCCACGGCGACGAGTTCGGCGGGGACTGCTGAATCGAGATCCGGTCCCCGGAACTGCGCAGTCCTCTGGAAGCTGCCGTCCTTGTTGAGGACGATGCCTTCGCCGACCAGCGCCGCCCACGGCAGAAAGTCGGCGAGCCGGCTGTTGCGGTTACGGTATTCGGCCAAGTTGAACACAGGAGCCCCCTCAGACGGAAAGATGACCGGGGATGCGCAGATGACGGCGCACCACATCGACGAAGAGCGGATCGCGTTTGGCGGCCCAGACGGCGATCAGGTGGCCGATGGCCCAGACGCCGATACCGATCAGCCAGAGGCGCAGGCCCAGACCAATCGCACCGGCGAGCGTGCCGTTCAGGATGGCGAGACCGCGCGGCGCGCCGCCGAGCAGGATCTGCTCGGTCAGCGCCCGGTGAACCGGGACGGTATAGCCCGCGATCTCGCCGGCCTGATCACCGCCGCCGATCATCAGACGAGTGCCCCGCCGCCGAACGAGAAGAACGATAGGAAGAAGCTCGATGCGGCAAAGGCAATCGAGAGGCCGAAGACGATCTGGATCAGGCGGCGAAAACCGCCCGAGGTGTCGCCAAACGCCAGCGTCAGACCGGTGGTGATGATGATGATCACCGCGATGATCTTGGCAACCGGGCCTTCGATCGACTGGAGGATGGATTGCAGCGGGGCTTCCCATGGCATGGAAGAGCCGGAGGCGTGTGCTGCGGGCGCCATCATGACGGCAAGGATCACCGTGGACATGGCCGACGCGAAACGGTGAGTGGGACGGCGGACAGGCAGGTTCATTGGCAAGCTCCTTGTGCGGGCTGAGGGATGATGGGGGTGACGCGGTAATCCCCGTCCGGGCCGAGGCCTTCGACGCGGGCGAGTTCGACGAGGCGGCGAGAGTTGCCGCGCCCGGCGAGGACGGCGATGAGATCGATGGTCTCGGCGATCAGCGCACGGGGTACGGTGACGACGGCTTCCTGGATGAGTTGCTCCATCCGTCGCAGCGCGCCGATGGCGCTGCTGGCATGGATCGTACCGATCCCGCCGGGGTGGCCGGTGCCCCAGGCCTTGAGGAGATCGAGGGCTTCACTCCCGCGCACCTCGCCAATCGGAATGCGGTCGGGGCGCAGGCGCAGCGACGAGCGGACCAGTTCGGACAGCGATGCGACGCCATCCTTGGTTCGCATGGCAACGAGGTTGGGCGCGGTGCATTGCAGTTCGCGCGTGTCCTCGATGATGACGACGCGATCTTCGGTTTTCGCGACTTCGGCCAGAAGTGCGTTCGTGAGCGTCGTCTTGCCGGTTGAGGTGCCGCCAGCGACGAGGATGTTGGCACGGGTCGCAACACCGACCCGAAGCGCTTCGGCCTGGCCTTCAGCCATGATCCCCGCAGCGACATAATCCTCGAGGGTGAAGACCGCGACGGCGGGCTTGCGAATGGCGAAGGCAGGCGCAGCGACGACAGGCGGGAGCAGCCCCTCGAACCGCTCCCCCGTTTCGGGAAGTTCTGCTGATACGCGCGGTGTGCCGGTGTGCACCTCGACGCCGACATGGTGCGCGACCAGACGAACGATGCGCTCGCCATCGGCGGCTGAGAGGCGCTCGCCGGTATCGGACAGGCCTTCAGAGAGGCGATCGATCCACAGCCGCCCGTCTGGATTGAGCATCACCTCAACGACACAAGGGTTTTCCAGCAGGCGGGCAATTGCGGGGCCGAGCGCGGTGCGCAGCATGCGCGCGCCTCGTGCCGATCTTTCCGAATTGTGATGTGAAGCCGCCATCGGGTCTCCGTTTTCGTCGGGGAGAACAGGCGCTCCCCGGCTTGGGGATGATTAAGAGAGCCAGAAATTGGGCCGGTTCAACAGCTTTCGGTCGTAGTAGTAGTGTGGCGTGCAAATACAGGAGAACGGCGGAGTTCCGGGGTATTCGTGCACGGCGAGAGCCCAGGTTCTCTCCTATGCTAGGCCGATGGTCGCAGGAACCGGCCGAATCATGGCGGTTTTGCAGGAATGACCGATATAACCTGCATGAGTGACACTGGTGCCCGCCGTCGCGGTCATTCCATTGATTCTTAACTTTCGTCATGATATTGACCGTTATCGCGGTCTAGAAGCCATTTCATGACCGCCATAACCGGCATTGAGGTTCATATGAACGAGCATCCCCGCACTTACTCGCGCGTGACGCGCGAAGCGCTGACCATGATGGGCGGACTCATTCGTCTCGCGCGCAAGCAGCGCAAAATGTCGGAAACGGACCTCGCGGCCCGGGTCGGCATTGCGCGCAGCACGCTGCAATTGATAGAGAAGGGTCACGCCAAGGTGGAAATCGGACTGGTGTTCGAGGCTGCGACACTCGTGGGTGTGCCGTTATTCGTCGACGAGCCTTCGCGGCTTGCTCCGGAAATTTCGCGGATCAACGACAAACTGGCGCTCCTTCCCCAGTCAGTGCGGCGTCCGCGCTCGGAGGTGAAAGATGACTTCTGACCGACCCCAGCACGCTGCGGCAGCTCGCGCTGCCCAAGGTCCTGTCCCACCAGCCACCGAAGCTTTCGTGTGGATATGGCTACCGGGCGCGCTCGAGCCTGTCATTGCCGGGCGGATCGAGCTGGATGGCGGACTTTATGCTTTCAACTATGGTCGTTCCTATCTGGAGCGCGCCGACGCCATACCCCTCTATGCGCCGGAGTTGCCTCTCCAGCGCGGCAGAATAGCGCCCAACGCCCCGCTTGAAATGGCCGGGTGCTTGCGGGACGGTGCGCCTGACGCGTGGGGGCGCCGGGTCATCATCAATCGGCTGACGGGTCTGCGCGGCGAGGCAGCGCACAACGTCGATTTCGACGAGCTGACCTTCATGCTCAATTCTGGTTCCGACCGCATCGGTGCGCTCGATTTCCAGACGTCAGCGGATAGATTCCAGCCGCGCGAGCAGGAAAATGCAACGCTCGAGGAACTTCTGGAAGCAGCCGAACGGGTGGAGCGAGGTGAACCCATTCCCCCGGCTCTCGAAAAGGCGCTGTTCCATGGCAGCTCCATCGGCGGGGCACGCCCCAAAGCCTTGATCCAGGACGGCGCAGACAAGTTCATCGCCAAATTCTCGGCGACCAACGACACCATGGCCGTCGTGAAGGCGGAGTTCGTTGCCATGCGTCTGGCAGCAGAAGCGGGGCTGAACGTCGCACCTGTCCGGCTTGCCAAGGCCAGCGGCAAGGATGGGCTTCTGGTGCGCCGTTTCGATCGCGAATGGAACGGAACTGGCTGGACGCGCCGCGCAATGGTCTCTGCTCTGACGATGTTCGGACTTGGCGAAATGCAGGCCCGCTACGCGAGCTACGTCGATCTCGCGGAAATGGTGCGCGCGCGCTTCACCGATCCGCAAGCTACACTGCGCGAACTGTTCGGCCGGTTGGTCTTCAATGTGCTGACGGGCAATACGGACGACCATGCCCGCAACCATGCGGCGTTCTGGGATGGCGCCCTTCTCTCGCTGACCCAGGCCTACGACATATGCCCGCAGCCGCGTAACGGCCGGGAGGCCAACCAGGCGATGCTGGTGAACGGCGAGGACAAGCGCAGCCTTCTGGAAACCTGCCGCCTCTCGGCGCCGAACTTCTTAATCAGCGACCGGGATGCCCGCGATTTGATCGACCACCAGATCACGACGATCACCGGATTGTGGGGTGCCATTTGCGATGAAGCCGAACTGAGCGAGGTCGATCGCGGCTATCTGTGGCGCCGCCAGTTTCTCAACGACTATGCGTTCGAAGGCTATGTCGATGGAACGCCGCAGCTTTGAGTGCAGGTCTCGAAAACAGGGCGAACGCCAAGGTCCGCAAAACCGACATCGACGGTTCCACGACCAAGTTGTTGGCATTCCTTGAGCGGAACAGGCTCGAGAGGATCTTCGACTACCCCTTCGGATATTCCTACCCGCAGAATTGCTGCGAGAGCGCGTCCCTCGTCCTGACCTACCTCCTCGAAGAGAAATATCGGCTCGATAATGTTCGGATAATCAAGGGCTCCAAGGCTTGCGGATATGAGCATCATTTCTGGGTTATGGTAGGCGACTGGAACTATGATCTGACCGCCCACCAGTTTGCCGGCCACACGCCCAAGATCGGCGTTCTCGCTGATCCGTTGTTCCACTCTTTTCCTGACTGGAACATCGAAAACAGGCGGGATTTCGTGGATCGGTCAGAAGTCGTTGTCGCCTTCCGCAGTGGGGTCATTCCGTTTTGAGCGGCTGCGAAGGTAAAGCACTGCCGCCTTCACCCATGCTGTCCTCTGGGATTTCCTGTCGCAGCTTTGGTCCTTTGGCCAGCCTCCGACCAAGTGCCATGACGAAGGCGTCGTAGCGCTCCCCGGCTTTAGCCCGGGCTGCTTGCGCCGCTGGCTCTGGCAGCGCGGGCGTTGTCGCCAGCCAGAATCGGATGAAAACCGCCAAGGTCTCGATAGCGATGCCCGTATCGCGCTCCATCCGCGCCATCCGACGATCAATCTGGTCGAGTCGCTTGGCGAGCGCGGCTTCGCGGCGATCGGCGGCGTCGGGCGATAGGAACGAGGCTATAGCAGCTTCGGCGACTAGAGATTGGGAATGGCTGCGGCGCGCGGCGTAATCGGCCAGCATCGCTATGACATCGGGATCGAGATAGACGGAAATCTGCGTCTTCTTCTTGCGGATGGTCATGGGTCAGATCTCCATCCCATCGCCAAAATCGAGCGAGGCTTGCCGAGCAACGTTCTGCATGATCCCGGTCAGCGCCCGGTTCCTCGCGGGCAGCTCATCGCCCTCGTCGTTGTGATCGCCGTCGATCTCGAACTCGTTGGCGATGGGCGGTCGGCTCGCGAAAGGCTGGGTCAAACTCAGCTCGGGCTGGTGGCGGTGCTCTGAATCGGTCGGATCGTCGTCCTCGCTCGCATTGGCCATCGATGTCTCGGCAGTCGCAGGCTGCGCTGGCAGCGGCAAACTGGTCCAGTCGTCTGGCTGAGCCTGCTATGGTGCGGCCAAGGCAGGTGGCGAAAACAGGCGCTCCTTGAACCGGGCATCCTCGAAATAGCGCGCCTTCTTGGCTCGGATCGGCGGGATGCCGGCAACCATGACGATCTCGTCAGCGGGTGGAAGCTGCATGATCTCGCCCGGAGTCAGCAGGGGCCGAGCCGTCTCCGATCGCGACACCATCAAATGGCCGAGCCATGGCGAAAGACGGTGCCCGGCGTAGTTGCGCATCGCCTTCATTTCGGTAGCGGTGCCGAGGGCATCCTTCTCAGCGCGCGATGGTCGAGCGCAGCTTCGATGGACCAGCACGGGTTTCCGGCTCCGCCGGTACCGGCAAGACTGTCGTCGCCCTACACCGAGCCGTGCGACTGGCCCGCACTGATCCAGCCCGCCGTATTTTGCTTGCCACGTTTTCCGAGCCCTTGGCTCGCGAACTGGTCAGTAAGGTCAAGGTGCTGGCTCCTGAAGCCGGCGGTATCGTCCCGCGAATCACAGTAAGTGATTGGGCGAATGTAGCCGATGAGCTGTTCCAGCTGTCGACCGGACGTCGGCCGCGCATTGTGGGCGCAGATGCATTGGCTGAAATTATCGCCAACGCCGCCGCGGAAGCCGACGTGCGCGGTTTTTCTGATCGCTTCCTGCTGTCCGAATGGACCAATGTTGTTGATGCGTGGGGGATCGACGGGCTCGAAGCCTATGCTCAGGTTCCTCGTCTCGGCCGCCGCAGTCCTTTGGGGCCGAAGCAAAGGGAGCGGTTATGGTCGGTCTTTGACCGCGTTCGTTTCGCATTGTCTTCGCGTGGCTTGTTTACGCGCGCTGCCGTCTACCGCCAGGTGGCGGCCGACTATCGGGTGCGGACGGATAAGCCGTTCGGCGCAATCATCGTCGATGAGGCACAGGATCTTGGCCCTGCCGAGCTTGTTTGCCTCTCCGCGATTACACCTGGCCATGCTGATGCATTGTTCTTTGCAGGCGACCTTGGTCAACGCATTTTCCAGCATCCATTCTCTTGGAAGGCACTGGGTATCGACGTTCGGGGTCGCTCTTCCACGCTCAAGGTCTGCTATCGAACCTCTCGTCAAATTAGAGGAATGGCTGATGGTCTGCTGCCTGGCGCGTTGCGAGACCCCGATGGCAATCAGGAGGACCGCGACGGGACGGTCTCTTTGTTTGACGGGCCCGCTCCGGTCGTCAGCATTCTCGATTCCTATGATGCCGAAATTGCTGCGGTGGCGAAATTCATCGAGGGTGCAATCTCGGAAGGCGTTGCCCCAGCTGAAATCGGGATATTCGTTCGCGATCCGGCTTCAATCGGTCGGGCTCGCAAAGCTGCGCAACTGGCAGGGGTAGACTCAGCGGCTACCGTCGCTCTGATGCATTTGGCCAAGGGGTTGGAATTCAGAGCCGTTGCAGTGGTGGCATGTGATGAAGATTCGCTGCCGCTGCAATCGCGGATCGAGGATGCCGCGGACGAGGGCGAGTTGGATGACATCTACGAGACGGAACGTCAGTTGCTCTACGTGGCATGTACTCGTGCGAGAGATCGCCTGCTCATCACCGGGATTGCGCCCGGATCGGAGTTCTTGAAGGATTTGTAAATCGTGCCGATCAATGCGCCGCGCTGCTGAGCACTCCAGCAATATGGACGCCCCAAGCGTGAAGGGCCTCGCGCTTTTCTTCTCTCCAATCGTGCCGCTGATAGATACCAGCGACCCCTGCTCTTGAGCCCCCAACATGGTTTAAGACTGCTTCGGTAACTTCGAATCGAACGCCGAGCCGCTGAAAGCCGGTGGCCAAAGTGCGTCGAAGATCATGTAGCCGCCAGGGTGGGAGGGGCCGCCCATATGACTCGCCAATCAACCGATCGAGTTTATCCTTGCCCTTGGCATAGCCAGTAAAGCCGGCGCCGGTGGAAGTCGGAAAGACGCGCCCATGCTTGGGCCACTTCTCGCCCTGTGCGACCAAATCTAGTTCTGCGATCGCCAAATCGTTCAGTGGCACGGTGCTCGGCTCGCCATTCTTGGTCCGGTGGCTCGGCAGTCGCCACTCGCGAGTCTCGCGGTCCAATTCGTCCCAGTACAGCCCGGTCACCTCTTCCCGGCGCTGGCCGGTCACGATCAGCAGCCGGACGATCGGGCCAAAGCATCGGTGCGTCTTTGGAGCTTGTTCCCAGATTTGCTTGAGTTCGGCATCGAGGAGCCAGCGGTCCCGCGGCTTGACGGGTGGCGGGGTTTCCATCCCCTCCATCGGGCTATGCAGGATGTCACCGCGGCTGACCGCCCATTTGAACAGGCGGCGAAGGACAGCGAACACATTCCGCTTATTTGCAGTCTGCTCGTCTGGCATTCGGTCGAAGACGGCGACCACGTCCGACCTCGTGATGGTCGGCAACGGCTTGTTGCCGAAGACGGGCTTTAGGTGAAGCCGGATGGACCGGTTGACTAGGGTCTTCCAACCCTTGCCCTTGCACGCAGCACTGAAGCTATCGGCATACTTCGAGAAGGCGAGATCGACCGCCTCCCGGCGCCGCTTCTTGTCTTCCTCCATCGGGTCAATGCCGCGAGCGACGAGAATAAGGAGGCGGACGGCCTCCTCGCGAGCCGTAGCAGGGGTCCAAGGCGAGCCATTGGCTCCAATGGTGTAGCGGCGCGTCGGTGATTCGCGCCCGCCCATCCGGAACTGTATGACGTAGGACGCCGCTCCGGATGCTGCGACCCTGACCCCGAACCCCCTGAGATCTTCATCCCAAAGGAAGCCGGTCACCCCGCTCGATTGGAACGCATCAAGCGTTCGTTTGCTGATCCTGCCGGTCGCCATTGCAATACCTCGTGTACCGCAAAAGTAAGCACCGTGCAATCACCATCGCGGAAATCGCCGGATAGTGCAGCGTGCAATTTCGTAGATAACACATTGGTTTTAGGGATTTTTAAAAAATAAGTCTTTGACCTATTTTCGCCTAAACCGGAAGTACCACACTTCATGCCCCTGCCGTCGCGCCTTGGCTTCGTAGCGGGTTTGCGGCCAGTCGGCGGGGCGGGTGAGGAAATCGGCCGCCGAGGCCGCCTGCCAGACGAAGTCGCGCCGCGTGCGCATCACCATCATCGCCCAGCGGCAATAAGTGGGGTCGTCGGTGCCGAGCCGGAACTCGCCGCCGGGTTTGAGCTTGGCCGCGATCAGGTCGAGCGGGCCGGGATTGACCATCCGCCGCTTGGCGTGGCGCGCCTTGGGCCAGGGATCGGGGTGGAGCAGATAGACGCGCTCAAGGCTCGCATCGGGCAGGCGTTCGATCACGCCGAGCGCATCGCCCATGTGCAGCCGCACGTTCGCCAGCGCGCCGTCGCGGATATGGTTGAGCGCCCCGACCACGCCGTTGAGAAAGGGCTCGCAGCCGATAAAGCCATGATCGGGATGCGCGCTTGCCTGTCCCGCCAGATGCTCGCCCGCGCCGAAGCCGATTTCGAGCTGCATCGGGCGCGCGTCGCCGAACAGCCGCTCTGGCGATAGCGCGCCGTCTTCGGGCACCGCGACTTGCGGGAGGAGCTCCTCGATCAGCGCGGCCTGCCCCTGCCGCAACTTGTGCCCCGCGCGGCGGCCGTAGAGGCGGCGGATCGTCGTTGGATCATTCATGGCGCTGGCCGGTAACGGCGCGCGCGCGAAAGTCCAGTCGGGGGACGGCGCGTGGCGCGAAAGGTGTCAAAGGTTATGACCATCGCAGGGGGGTAGGCCATCCTCAGCGGGAAGTGCGAGGCGTGCCCCAACGGCGCACGGGCTGATCGCGCGTTCGCGGATTCGATTGTCAAAGAGCTGTTGGAGCGATCGTCGCACCGGTTTTCCGACATTGGAAGCGGGCATTCTGACGCGGCATCGCGCCGTCGCCGACCCCCGCGCGGACGCAATAGCCCTCAGGCGCGGGGCGGTGCGACGATCTCGCAGGTGGTGGGGCGGGCACCGGCGCGGAGGCGATATTGCGATCCGGCAGGGACATGGACCTGCACACGCGACCGATCGGCGAGGACGTAGCGGATGACGAAGTCATTGGGGCGGCGGCACGCGCGCGGCAGCGGGCCGCTCGCGCAGTGCACCACGCCGGGGCCGATGACGATCGATGAGGTGCCATCGGCGCTGATCGTCGCTTCGCCCTGCGTCGCGCCCCCGGCGACCAGTTCGGCAAAGCGCGTGGGGCTGATTTCAGGGCAAGCCGCGCCCGGCGCGCGCGGCCCGACAAAGCCGTCGCACCCGGCCAGCATGATCAATCCCGCCAAGGTCACTCTGCGCATTGCGTTCGCCTCCCCGGGGGTGAGGTTATGGCGAAGGGCGGGATGGGGCAAGCGTGGGGGTGGGGGAATGCAGCCGGGATATGGGTGTGCCAAATGCGCCCGTCGACGCCTATTTCAGCGCGCCTTCCCCAATCGTGACGTTGCGCTTCTTGCCCCAGGTCGTGGCCTTGGACGTGAATTGTTCCTTGTTCGAAATGGCGAGCGCTTGTGTCGGCGGGGGCAGCCGATCGCGATTTGCGTATTGGGTTGTGTCGGCGATGCCCACCACCGCGAGGCTCCACGATGGCGACGCATCTTTGTCAATAAGCGCAGCCAATTCGTCTGGTCCGACCCATAGCCCGCGCCCTGCGTCTTGAAATGCGATCAAATAGCGATCGCTGGTCCCGACCGGACGATAGACGCCATGCGCCTCAAGTCCCGCATAGGTGCCGGTATCGCGACACCAGACAACGGGCGGGTCGATCGCGTTCATCTTCTTTTTGTCGTCACGCGCGGCACTAGCCATCAGCCCCCCGAATAGTGCGGACGCGCCCAATTTGTCGCCGGTCGCCACCTGGGCCTCGCCGCTCGTGACCAGCGGCTGGCCGCAGTCCGCAACGGGTGCCGCATCGGGTTGCGGCTCGATCTTGCGCGGCCACTCAATCGCGGCGATGACGCTGCGCAAACGGGCGTCGAGCGCTTCGGGCGCGAGCGACGCCGACGAATAGCGGACCGAGACATACCATTCGGGGCCAATCGGAACATAGGCCGCTCCGGTCGACTTGAACGGCCCCTTTCCGGGGCGGTAGCTGCCGATCAGCGCGCTCGCATTGCGCTGTTGCGGCGGGACGAACGCGGCGGGAGGCACGACCGCTGTCGCGCCGCCATAAAGGTCGCGGTGACCGATTACCCATGCTGTCCGGTCATACCAAACCGGAATGGCGCCGGTGACGTTACGGAAGATGTAGATGCTGATCGCTTCGCGGCCATCTGCGGACTGGAAATTGACTGCTTCGTCGGTGTCGGCTTCCCAAGCCACGACGCGGGTGCGCGGCAATCCGTCGATCGAGACGGGGATCAGCAGACCGGTCGGCTTGTGGCGATAGGGTTTGTTGGCTGCAAGCCGCACCTCCCCGGGCGCTTGTGCCGGGGCGAGCGTGGGCGTGAGGGTGAGCGCAAGGAACAAGGCGAGCAGTCGCATGGCGCATATCTCCGCAACCTGAGGGGCATTCGTCGTCAGTTCTTGTCGTCGAGCTTACCGGTCGCGACAATCTCTGTGCCGTTAACCGACCATAAAAGCTGGTTTTGTGTGGTGCCGACGAACAGCGGCAGCCGTGCTGACAGCGACGTGAAGACATGAATTTCGGTCGGCACCGGCGTCAACAGATGGGTAATCCACATCGCTGCGGAATTCGCCTGGTTGGTCGGCAGGGCGATACAGCTTTTCGCGAACGGCACTGGTGCGCCTGCCGTCCCGTCGGTGGCAACTTCGATCAAGTAATGGCCGCCCATCGGAATCGCATCGTTAGTCGCCTGTGGCGTCAGGAAATAGACGAGCGTCGGTCCGCCGGGTGTCTCGGGCGGCAAAACGACCGTGTTGAAGGGCTTGTCGCTGCAATTGCCGATGCGCGCGGCGCGGGCCGCATCGCGCGCGGTGTTGAGCGCAGCGATAAGTTTCAGACGCGACGAGCTGATGGTGCGATCGTCGGTGTCGCTCAGCGCATGCCCGTCGATCAGCTTATTGTCGCGAAAGCGAGCGATGTAGAGCATGTGCGGGCTGGCGGGATCCTTGTCGAAAAATAGAAACTCGGTTGCCTCGGGCGGGCCATCGACCACCCAGCCGCCGATCTTGGGGCCGAGGTCCGGCGCCTTGGCGATCGCGTCGTCGGTGCCATGCCACGCCGCCTGATCATAGGCGTAGATCAGCTTGCCGCGCCGCGCCGCGCGGTCGACCAGCGCCTGATCCTCGGCGCTGATCGCGACCGGCGGGGGAGATCTTTGTGCTAGGGCGGACGCGCTTGCAACCAACAACGCGAGAACCAGCAGCAACCTCATAGAAAACTCCCCGGGAGTCGGTGGACGCCCGGGGAGCCTATCGTTCCAATCGGTTAGCGCAAGTGGCCTTACGCCACCGCTGCCTTCAGCTGCTCGACCAGATCGGTCGCTTCCCAGGTGAAGGCATTGCCTTCGGCCTTGCGACCGAAATGGCCATAGGCCGCCGTCTGCTGATAGATCGGCGCGTTGAGCTTCAGATGCTCGCGGATGCCTTTGGGGGTCAGGCGGACGAGCTGGGGGAGGACTTCCTCGAGCTTCGCCTCGGGCACCGTGCCGGTGCCGTGGGTGTCGA
Source organism: Sphingomonas sp. (assembly GCA_019744885.1). Lineage (GTDB taxonomy): Bacteria > Pseudomonadota > Alphaproteobacteria > Sphingomonadales > Sphingomonadaceae > Sphingomonas. Next base: position 17,028 of record JAIETY010000045.1, on the reverse strand, counting down.
CATAGACGCTGAGCGGCTCGGCAATGCCGATCGCATAGCTCAGCTGGATCGTGCAGCGGCGCGCGAGGCCGGCGGCGACGACATTTTTCGCGAGGTAGCGCGCGACATAGGCGGCCGAGCGGTCGACCTTGGTCGGGTCCTTGCCGCTGAACGCGCCGCCGCCGTGCGGGGCGGCACCGCCATAAGTGTCGACGATGATCTTGCGGCCGGTAACGCCCGCGTCACCGTCGGGCCCGCCGATTTCGAAGCGGCCGGTCGGGTTGACGTAAAGCTTGGTCTCATCGGTGATGAAGCCTGCCGGCAGCACCTTGTTGAACACGCCGATCACATAATCGCGCAGCACCGCGTATTTTTCGGGATCGCTGCCCTCGGCACCGTCGTCGCAATAGCCGGGTGCATGCTGCGTCGACACGACCAGCGCGGTCGCGCGGACGGGCATTTCATTTTCGTAATGCAGCGTCACCTGGCTCTTGGCGTCGGGCTCGAGGAAAGGTGCTGCGCCCGAGTGGCGATCGTCGGCCATCGTCTGCAGGATGCGGTGCGAATAATAGAGCGTCGCGGGCAGCAGATCGGGGGTTTCGTCGGTTGCGTAACCGAACATGATGCCCTGATCGCCTGCGCCTTCTTCCTTGTTGCCAGCCTCATCGACGCCCTGCGCGATGTGCGCACTCTGGCCGTGGAGGTGGTTGGCGAAATCGAACGTGTTCCAGTGGAAGCCGTCCTGCTCATAGCCGATGCGCTTCACGGTCGCGCGGACAGCGGCTTCGATTTCCTCGCGCGAGCCCGGCGCCCATTCGTCATTTTCATACACACCCTTGCAGCGGATTTCGCCCGCGAGCACGACGCGGTTGGTCGTCGTCAGCGTTTCGCACGCGATGCGCGCATAGGGGTCCTTCGACAGGAACAGATCGACGACCGCGTCCGAAATCTGGTCGGCGACCTTGTCGGGATGGCCTTCGGAAACCGATTCGGAGGTGAAGAGAAACGAAGAGCGCATGCGAATTCCCTTGTGGTTGAGCGCCATGCGGCCCTGACGGACCACATATAAAGCTTTCCTTATATGCGCCCCTATCGCGCGCGGCGGCGGATGGCAACACCAAGTGCGGCGAGCAGCACGGCGATCGCGAGCGCGATCCAGTTGCCTGAGCGCGCGAACAGCGTGGGGGGATGGGCTGCGGGGATCGGGGCTTCGGCGGCGCCCGCCTTGCCCCAATCGACGCTGGCGACGATGCGGCCATCGGCGTCGACGATGGCCGAAATGCCGGTCGGCGTCGCGCGGATGATCGGCAAGCCTTCCTCGATGGCGCGCAGCCGGGCTTGCGCCAGATGCTGCTGGGGGCCGAACTTGGCATACCAGCTGTCGTTCGAAGGGTTGAAGATGAAGGCGGGGCGATGCTTGGCGTCGACGACTTGGCCGGAGAAGATCACTTCATAGCAGATGAGCATCCCCGCTGCGCCGAAGCCGGGCAGCGGCTGGCTGCGCGGGCCGGGGCCGGGGGCGAAATCATATTCGCCGGGGACGAGCCGCGAAACGCCGATCTGCGAGAGCAGGGGCCGCCACGGGAGATATTCGCCCCAAGGCACCAGATGCGCCTTGTCGTAGCGGCCGAGGATCGTGCCGGTTGCGTCGATTGCGAAGACCGAATTGGTGATCGCGGCAATCTCGCCATCGGGCTTGAACTGCACGGCATTGCCGCCGGTGAGGACGATGTCGCGCGGGCCGAGCGCGGCGGCGATGCGTTTTCGCGTGATCAGCGGATCGCCGCGCGCATAATATTGCGGGGGATAGCCTTCCTCGATCAGCAGGCGCAGCGCACCCTCGGGCCAGACGATCAGGCGCGGCGCGGGGCCGGGGGTGCCGCCGTTCGCGAGCAGCGCCTGGAGGTTGGTCTCTGCGTAATCGTCGCGCGGGCGCTGTTCCTGATCGAGATTGGGCTGGACGACGCGGATGCGCGGCGCGGCGGGATCGGTCGCGGCGGGCGTGGTCGGGAGGGCGACGCCCGTCAGCGCGAGCGCGATCACGACGGGCGCGGCGATCGCGGGCAGAAGCCACTTGCGGCCAATCGCGAGCAGCAGCGCGCCCGCCACCACCACGGTCAGCCCCGACAGCGCATAAGTGCCGACCCACGCCGCGCTCCACGCGACGCCCAGCACCGGCAGCCAGATCGTCGCGAGCGGCGGCCAAGGATAGCCCGTCAGCGCCCAGCTCCGCAGCCATTCGGTGAGGATCCACGCCGCGCCCGCGATCAGCACGAACCGCAGATCGGGCGCGGCGCCGGGCTTGTGATCCTTGCCCCAGCGCCACGCGAGTCCCGCGGCCATCATCGGATAGATCGCGAGGTACAGGCACAGCAGCGCCACCGCGGGCACACCGAGCCAGTGCGGCATCGCGTCCTGATAGGTAAAGGCCTGCGCGATCCACATGTTCGCGAGCGTCAATTGCGCCCAGCCGAAGAGCCACCCGCGCCACAATGCTGCCCGTACCGTGGGCGCGTCGTGGACCAACGCGAGCCACAACGCGACCGCAACCAGCGTCATCGGCCAAAAGGCGAGCGGCGCGAATCCGGTCGATGCCAACGCTCCCAGAATCAGCACGGCAATGCCGGGGCGGCGTGAGAGAATCGCGAGCATGCCCGCGTCGCTATGCCCCAATTTCCTACAAAACAAGGGCGATGACGCGCAGGCCCGGCTGCGATAGGATGCCCGCATGGTCCGCCCGTTCCACCTCGCCTTTCCCGTCCATGATCTCGCCGCCGCGCGCGCCTTCTACGGCGGACTGCTGGGGTGCGAGGAGGGTCGCTGCTCGGACCATTGGGTCGATTTCAACCTGTTCGGGCATCAGATCGTCGCGCATCTCTCGCCCAGCGCGAGCGCGGCGCATCACAACCCGGTTGATGGCAAGGACGTGCCCGTCCCGCATTTCGGCGTGGTGCTGACGATGGCCGATTGGGAAAAGCTCGCCGCGCGGCTGACCGAGGCGGGGATCGATTTTCCCATTCCGCCGCACATCCGCTTCAAGGGCGAAATCGGCGAACAGGCGACGATGTTCTTCCGCGACCCGAGCGGCAACGCGCTCGAATTCAAGGCCTTTGCCGACGACGCGATGATTTTCGCGAATTGACTTGTTTCAGCACGACTATGGCATCGGCCAGCCTGACGTCGTGCATCTGGTTGAGATACGCCTCGTAATAGCCCTTGTGTGACGCCCCGACGATGGCGAGGAGCCGCGTGCCGGGAAAGCGGCCGAGAACGTCGCGGATATTCGCGACCATGCGCAGGTTGCGTGTCTCCCAATAGCCGACATAGCTGCGACCGAACTGCTGCGGCGACGGTTCCATCAGTGCGGCGCCGAAATCGGATCGAAAGGCAAGCAACGGCGCTGTTGGCGCATTGAGGGCGCGATAGAGGGTCAGCACGCCGTCCGGCTTCGCGATCTCTGCGTCGAGCCGGGTGTATGCGGCTCCCCGGGCGCGCGTTGCAGGATTGTCCCACGCTTTGGCGATCGCGTCCTCGGCTGCCTTGCGTTCGACCGGATCGGGGCTGTCGGGCGTGTCAGCCGAATGATCGTCCACGCTCCAGACACGCTCCAGCCCGAGCCGCGCTGCGAGCGTCGCGCCGATCAGGCCGGACTCGTTGCGCCGCGTTTCCAACTTCGTCAGCGCGGCGATCAGATCGTCGGTCAGGCCATCGCCCGCGCGCCGCTCCGACGAAGGCAGCCGCAGCCACTGCACCAGCGCTGAATTGCGTTCTCCGGCGGCCAGAAAGACCGCAGCCAGACGCCGACGATCAGCGGCACCCGGCGCGGCTGGCCAGGCGGCGAGCAGCCGTTCGGCCTCCGCATTGGCAGCAGGCACGTCGAGCCCGGTCGCTTGCGCCGCCGACGTGGGGTCGGGACAGTAGGTCTTTACCGTGTCGGCATAGCGTAAGGGATAACGACGGAGTGCATCGCACTGGAGGCCGGACAGATCCTCGGTCGCGATTGCGGTCGGGCGCCATGCCGCCAGCCGGTCAAGCAACGGCGCGAGCAACGACGGGGCAAAATCCGCAGGCGCACCGGAGAGATGCGTCGACCCCAGAACCAATACCTCGTTGGGGCGGCCGGGAGGCGGCCCCTTCAATGTCTCGGGCCGGAAGGTCGGCTGATAGCTCTGGCCATGGGCTGGCGGGATGGTCATCAGCAGCAAAAGACTGACGGCGAAAGCAAGGCGCATCGCGAACGCTCCAAGGGCGAGACAGTGCATGATCTTCCGCGAGCACGCCGAAGCGCGCCGTGAGTCGCGGATGATCATATTGTAATGCTGTTGTAATACAACAAGACACGCATGTCTAGCCCGAGCAACCATCTGACCCCCCTCGCTCAATCCTCCTGCCGGTCGATCACGCCGAGCCGGATCAGCATCTCCGCCGTGCGGATGAATTCAGTCATGATCGGTTCGAGGATCGGGGCGAGGCCGAGCTTTTCGACCATGCCTTCTGGCGCCGCACGGTTTCGCGCGGCGGACCCGTGGCTCGGCGGATCGACCGGTTGGTGATGACATTGCGTGCCCCTACCGCCCCTGGCCAATCATTTCCGTCTCCGCATGGCCTTCGCTCGCGTCAATTCGGCGAAACATCCGGGCGACCACGGGCTGCGGGGCGATCAAGGTGCCGCTGGTATTGAAGCGGGGGCCTTCGGCGGGATAGACCATGGCATTCACAACGGGTCGAAGCGGCGCATCGACGTCTTCCACGCGGTATTGGCAGTGGTCGATCACCAGCAGCCCGCCCGGTCGCAACTGGTCCGCCAGGAATTTCACCTCGCGGGCGAAGTGCGCAAAAGGATATCGCTTTGCGATGTTCCGTATCCCGCGCTGTTCGACCACGTGCGGCAACCGTTGCAGCACGGCCATGCAGAAAATAGCGTCATAAGGGCCAAGCTCAGCGATCGCGTCATGGGTCGAGCGAACGAACGTCATCTGTGGATCCACGGCCAACTGCGCACAGGCTGCGAGCTGCACGGGGTTGATCTCGGCGCCGACCAGCCTCGCGCCCGGAAAATAGCGACGCAGGGTGACGACCTCTTCGCCGCTCGAGCAGCCGAAAGACAAAATGGCCGGCGCAGCGATGTCGCTTAGCTCGGTTTGCGCTGCGGCGAAGTGTCTCGGGTAACGATCGGGCAAAGTGAAAGTGGTGTATTGATGGACTGCATTTTTTTTGGTCCAGCGCGTGATCAGCTCCGATCGTGCGCGGCGGTCGCGCAGCAACACGCGCAACCTTCCGACAGGGCGCAACCAATCAAGCGGGTTCACTGAGCTGGCCAAGGCTCCACGACCGTCGGCGAGTCCAGTTGGGACTGCGCCCGGGATATTGGGCAAATTGCGCCGGGCGGGTCAATGGGATGGAAGCCGCACCAAAGCCGCTCGCGCGCGTTCACCCTCAATCCTCCTGCCGGTCGATCACCCCGAGCCGGATCAGCATCTCCGCCGTCCGGGTGAATTCGGTCATGATCGGCTCGAGGATCGGCGCGAGACCGAGCTTTTCTACCATGCCTTCAGGCGGCGTCACGCCGCCGCGCGGGTCTTCGATCAGCAGGCCGCGCTCGATCATCTTTTCGACCTGGCGGCGCACGGTTTCGCGCGGCAGGCCGGTGGCTGAGGCAATCGCGTTGCGCGAGATCGGCACCACCCATTCGCGCGACAAGATGTCGGTGCCGGTGAACTGTTCGGGAATCTGCCGCTCGCGCATCAGCTTTTGCACATTGGCGACCGCGACCGTCAGATAGATTTGCAGCTCGGTCGGGTTGATCGCGACATTGGTGCTTTGAAAAGCCCGGTGGGTGGCAAGGAACAGGTTGGACAGGCCAAACATCGCGATCCGCCAATTGGCGGCCATGCGTTCCGGATTCGTAACGACCCTTACTGCCAAAATACCACCCCCAAACGCTCGTCCCCTCAACAGGATAAGCTACATTGGGGAGACGCGCCAGATTCGATTGCCAACATCGTCAGCGACGAGCAACGCGCCCGTGCGATCGGTGATGACGCCGACCGGGCGGCCCTGCGCCTGGCCCTTGGCGTCGAGAAAGCCCGTCAGTACATCGACCGGCTTGGCGTTCTTCTGCGGAAAGCCCTGCGCGTCGAACGGGACGTAAATGACCTTATAGCCCGACACCGGCACGCGGTTCCACGATCCGTGCTGGCCGACAAAGGCACCGCTGGCGAAGCGCTGCCCAAGCTTCGCGTCGCTGGCAAAGGCGAGGCCGAGTGAGGCGGTATGCGGCCCCAGTGCATAATCGGGGCGCCGGGCATATTCATACAGGTCGGGCCGGTTGGGCGAGACGCGCTCATCGGCATAGCCACCCCAATAGCTGTAAGGCCAGCCGAAAAAATCGCCCAAGCCGACCGAGGTCATATAGTCGGGCGCGAGGTCCGACCCGAGCATGTCGCGTTCATTGACCGTCGTCCAAAGCCGCCCGCTGACGGGTTCGAACGCGAGGCCCTGCGGATTGCGCAGGCCGGTGGCGAAGGGGCGGAACTTCTTGGCGACCGGATCGACTTCGAGAATGCAGGCGCGGTTTTCTTCCTTGTCGAGGCCGTCGTCGGCGATGTTGGTTGCTGATCCAACCGCGACATAGAGGCGGCTGCCATCGGCGCTGGCAATGACATTGCGCGCCCAGTGATTGCCGCCGCCGGGGTAGCGCACGACGGTTTCGGGCTTGGCGGTGATCCTGGTCTGGCCCGGCACGAACGGCACGCGCACCAGCGCATCAGTGTTGGCGATATAGAGCTGGCCGCCGAGCAAGGTCATCCCGAGCGGCGAGTTAAGCCCGCTGATCAACACCGTCTTCAGCTCGGCGACGCCATCGCCGTTCGCGTCGCGCAGCAGGGTGATGCGGTTGGCTGACGGGACGCCCGCGCCGCCCTTTTTCAGCAAATAGCCCATCACCAGTCCGGTGATGCCGCCGACATCGCGCGGCGGCGAATTGGTTTCGGCGACCAGCACATCGCCATTGGGCAGGCGGTACATCCAGCGCGGATGATCAAGCCCGGTGGCAAAGGCATTGACCTTCAGCCCCGCCGCCGGAGTCGGTGCGGCATTGGCCGGCCAGCCGACCGCATCGGCGACCTTGATCGTCGGGATCATTTGCGGGCGCGGCGCGGTGATCTTCGGCTGCGCGCCCTGCACGGCGGCAAGGCTGAGCTTGGCCTGATCGGGCTGGCTCGCCCAAATCCACCAGCCAAGCGCTGCCGCTGCGATCAGCCCCGAAACGATGAGAATATGTCTTAGCATGCCGGCAGAACTATCCTTCCCGTCGGCGAGCGCAAAGCGGAAACGCACGGCGGGCGATGAAAGCGCAGCGCCGTTTGCCTGTTTTTGGGAGCGATAGAGGCTCTAGCAGCCCAGCCCGGTCACTGCGCCGAGCAGGCTGGGCTTGCAGCGCTTCTTCGGCGGGTCGCGGCGATTGTCCGACCCACGGGCGTCGCCCATCTCCATGCCCGGCAGGAACGAAGTCATCGAGCGGAAGCGCACGCGCGCGGTCCATTCCTGATTCCACGGGCCCTTGTCGGGGCGCGGCGGATAGACGAAATTTTCCTCCGGCCCATAAGCGATCAGATTGCCGAACATGCCCTCGCCAGTCGCCTTGCGGACTTCGGCGGGGATGGTGCAGTTCGTGGTCGTGGGGGCCATCACCGTCCCGTCACGCACGAGGCCCGCGACCACCCCGGGGCTGATCCAGTCCCACAGCGCGCCGCCAAAGTCGCGGCTGTTCGACGACGACCACCAGACGATGTCGCCAGTGTCGTTGCGGCCCTTGCGCCCCGCGCCACTCGCGCCGATCAGCCAGGCGTAATAGCCGGTGGCGGCGCTGACCGGGCTCCAGTTGAGCGCAACCGTCCCATCGGCGGGCAATGTGGTGCGTAGCTGGATGCCGGGCATATAATCCTGCTGAAGCGAAAAGCCGATTTCGGGGGCATAATTGCCCGCGATCCGGTGCTGGCCGAGCAGCGTCCCGCCCTGCGGCATCCGGCCCGAGCGCGCATTGGGCCATTCGCCATAGGTGCGGCTGTTGTTGACGCTCGGCCCGCGATCGAAGCTGACGCGGCTGGTGAACAGGTCGGGCGGGACCTGGCCCGCCGCCAGATTGGCGAAATCGATGATCACCGGCTGGTCGGCCGGGGCATGCGCGCCGCAGCCCCAGAACAGGATCAGCCGCCCCTTGGGCCGTTCAAACTGCTGCGGCACTTCGGGGGTACCGGTCGGCTGGATCACCGGCGTCACCAGCGGCACCGATGGCCCCATATTGGCGGGCGGCAGGAGATAATGATCGGCCTTGGGGCCGCCGCCGGTCGGTGCGAGCGTCGAGCCGAGCCGCAGGTGGAGCGTGTGGCTTTCGCTGTTGCCGTCGCCCGACGCCATCCGCATCATGTCGCCCATGCTCGGCTTGCCGCCGCCCATCATGCCCGCCAGCCCCGACGCCGTGCCGACATCCATGGCGTAGCGCGCCTTGGGCGGCGTCACGATCTGCGCGGCGGGCTTGGCGGCGGCGGGCTTGAGCTTGGGCGCGGGCTTGCGCTGCGCGGCGACGGTTCCGGTCAGCGCCGCGAGGACACCGATACTGGCCAGCAACGTCCATCTGCGCATCTTCTATCCCCCGACCGATTATGGACGCTGGGATACCAGTTCAGCCGCTTTCGGCCAATCCCTCTTCGCGGTGGGTCGGCGGATGCAGCCGCAGCTTCTGGATGCGCTTGGTGTCGGCGGCAACCACTTCGAACCGCCAGCCGCTGGGGTGGTCGAGGCAGGTCCCCGCTACCGGCACATGCCCCGCGAGCACCGCCGCCAGCCCGCCGATGGTGTCGATATCGTCGTCGGTTTCGGCGAGGCGCGGGTCGATCGCGTCGGCGACATCCTCGAGTTCGGCGCGGCCATCGGCTTCCCAGCTGCCGCCGTCGATCGGCACCAGCAGCGCTTGCGGCGCCTCGTCATGCTCATCCTCGATATCGCCAACGATTTCCTCGATCAGATCCTCGATCGTGACGAGGCCTTCGGTGCCGAAATATTCGTCGAGCACGATCGCGAGATGGACGCGCTTGTTGCGCATGTCCGCCAGCAGATCGAGCGCGCCGCGCGACATCGGCACGAACAGCGGCTCGCGGATCAGATCGGTGATTGAGTCGGGGTGCGGCGCGCCGGTCGCGAGAATGTTGAACACGTCCTTGATGTGGACCATCCCGATGATCGTATCGAGCTCGTCGCGATAGACCGGCAGCCGGCTGTGCCCAGCATCGGCGAACTGGCGTACCAGATCGGCAAAGCTGATGCTTTCGGGCACCGCGACGATGTCCGCGCGCGGGACGCCAATGTCGCCCGCGTCGCGCTCGCCGAAATGGAGCAGGTTGCGCACCATCTGGCGCTCGAGCGGCGACAGATCGCCTTTGGTATCGGGAGCGGGATCATCCTCATGCGCGTCAATCGCTTCTTCGAGTTGGGCGCGGAGCGACTCGTCGCCGGGATCACCGAAGATCAGCGCGCGGAACGAGCGCCATAACCCGCCTTCGTGGGTGCCGGCGTCCCCGGCGCCGCTACTTTGGCCATCAGGCATAGGTGGTATTTCAGTCCTCTTGGTCGTGATATGGATCGTGCAGTCCGAGGGTCTTTAGCACATCTCGCTCGATCTGCTCCATCGCCTCGGCAGCGCGATCGTCGATATGGTCATAGCCGAGCAGGTGGAGCGTACCGTGGACGATCAGATGGGTGGCGTGATCGGCAAGCGCGATGCCCTTGTCAGCGGCTTCGGCGGCGCAGGTTTCATGGGCGAGGACGATGTCGCCGAGCAGGACTTCGCCGTCGTCTGAATTTTGCGTCACGGTGCCGATGAGGTCGGGCTGGATCATCGGGAAGGACAGCACGTTGGTCGGCTTGTCCTTGTGGCGATAGTCGCGGTTGAGTCCTCGCACTTCGGCATCGGTGGTGAGCCGGACCGAGATTTCGATCGTGGCGAGCGACGGACATAATTCCAGATAGGGCGTATGCAAAATCGCCTGCTCTGCGGCCAACTGCGCCAGGCCTTCCCACTCGACGGATGTGCCCCACGCATCGTCGCGGCTGAGCTCAACGACGATCATATCAGCGTCGCATCCTTGATGTCCGTCTGGGCGAAATCATCACCCTTGAACAGAAGCGCTGCGTCGTGGCGCTGCGCGACCGCATAGGCGAAGCAGTCGCCGAAATTCAGCTCCGCTGGATTGATGCCTTTACCGAAGCGCGCATGGGCATCCAGGGCGAGTTCGGCATCGGTGGGTTCGACCGCGACGATCTGAATCCCGGCGGCTGCGACAAAATCGACCACTAGGCCGCGTGCTTCTGTCAAGGTCACCGCCCGCGCGCCTTGGACGCGGCGCGCAGCTTCCCAAACCGCGAGCGGCGACGTGATCCGAAGCGGGTCGTTGCTCAAGAATTCAGCGAAGGAGCCCGCCTCGGGCTCCTTCGCTATCATGGCAACGATCGCGGACGCATCAACGAAGATCGTCACAGTTCATCGTTCAGCGAATCATAGAAACGCTTGTCCGCTTTCAAGCCCGTAGGCAGCGGTAGCGGGTGATCTTGCCAAAACTTCTGCAACCAATCGGGCGCAGGGCTTCCGAGCGAATGCCGGTCGAAATAGTCTTTGACCGCCAGCTGGACGATTTCCGCCATTGCTGTGCCGCGCTCATCGGCAAGGCGCGCGATTAGCCGCACAACCTCCACATCCTCGACGAGGAAGGGCGAGGTTAGGGCCTGTTGTTCGGCGCGGCTCGGTGGGTCGGCGGGGGCGTTCATGACGCTCCTTCATACGCCTCCACAATTCGCCCGACAATCGGATGGCGCACGACATCGCCCGCACCAAAGCGGCAGATCGACAGGCCCTCGACCCCTTCGAGCCGCCCGACCGCGTCGTTCAGGCCGCTGGCGTTCATGCCGCCGGGCAGATCGGTCTGCTTGGGATCGCCGCACACCACCATGCGGCTGTTCTCGCCAAAGCGGGTGAGGAACATCTTCATCTGCGCAGGCGTGGTGTTCTGCGCTTCGTCGAGGATGATGAAGGCGTCGGCCAAGGTGCGCCCGCGCATGAAGGCGATCGGCGCGATTTCGATTTCGCCGCTCGCGATCCGCCGTTCGACCTGTTCGGCGGGCAGGCAGTCGTTGAGCGCGTCGTAGAGCGGGCGCAGATAGGGATCGACCTTCTCCTTCATGTCGCCGGGCAGGAAGCCGAGCTTTTCGCCGGCCTCGACCGCCGGGCGCGACAGGATTAGCCGCTGGATGCTGCCGGTAATGAGCTGCGCGACGGCTTGCGCGACGGCGATATAGGTCTTGCCGGTGCCCGCCGGCCCGAGTGCGAAGATGATGTCGTTGTTGAGCAGCTCGCGCATATAATGCGCCTGCGCGACGGTGCGCGGGACGATCGTTTTCTTGCGCGTGCGGATCATGATCGACGGTGGGGCGGAGGCCTCGGCACTGATGATGCCGTGCAGCGTCGGTTCGGCCGACATCGCGATCACCGCCTCGATCAGGCCGGTGTCGATAATCTCGCCGCGGATGATGCGGTTGTAGAGCCCGTTGAGCACGTCGCGCGCGGCCGCAACCGATTCGGCCGCTCCCTCCAGCCCGACCTTGTTGCCGCGCGCGGTGATATACACGCCGAGGCGGTTTTCGAGCAGCAACAGGTTGCGATCGAACTCGCCGAAGAGCTGCGGCATGAGTTGCGGTCGGTCGAAAGTGAGTTCGGCGCGGCTGCGATCACCGGATTGGGCGGGGACAGGCTTGCGGCTCATGCGGTTCCTTGCGGCGGGAGGGGCGCGGGAGAGGGGCGGCTGAGGCATTCGCGCGCGCAATTGTCGGGACCGCCATGGCCAGGGGTCGCGCGGGAGAGGCGGGCGTGCTGCATCCGGGGGTGAGTTTGGCAGATCGGGGGCGTGGGGGACAGGGGGAAAGTGGTGCCATCCCCTCGCCACTGGCAAATTGGCGAGGCCAACGCTGGGCACGAAGAGAGGCAGCCGGTTAGGCATATCTCCACCAAATTGTAGCACTAATATGAGGAGGCCAGTGAGAGGAAGCCGTTTCCCGCATGGCCAAGCGGGGCGACGACCCGAAACATGGCCAAGTTGGGAAGAGGACCCCATGATCGAACAAAATCGTGCTGAACAGCCGTTAAACGGTTCGGTCATGGCGGAGAACGACCAGATCGATGATCCGGATACTGTGGCATTTCTTCGACGGCGCACGCCACTAGAGCGCCACGCCATTGCAAGAATCCTCGATACTGATGGCAATGCGCTGGCCGTACTGAAATGGATCGTCGCACAGGAGGATTGCGATCCTGCCACGATGGCGATGATCTTCTGGCGTCTGCGCAGCGTTTCGCCCCGCGACGATCAGCGGTTTGACTTCGCCGATGCTCGAAATGACGTGCTTCGGTTGATCAAGGCGAAGGCATTTGACGATTCAGCGTCGCCCCCGCGCATCGCTTGGGACGGTCTGGAGGCCTGGACTCGATCCCCGATCATCGACGCCACACCGCTGTCGGGCATCGAAGACGACATCGATGTCTACCCGCGATTTTGCGGGCCCTTTGGCGAGGAAGTAGCGGAACCGGCCTGCTTCGCTTTCCTTGACGTAGATTACAGCACTGACGACCTGTTCGACGCGTTATGGCGCGTGCATTACGACGAAGTCGCGGTGGTGGATTGGCTCCAGGGCAAATCGGCCGATGTCTGGTTGGCGGCGGTTGACGACCTGCTTGGCAGCCATCCCGATGCGATCTTTGAATGGATGGTCGAGCAGCCCGAGTGTCCGGATGCCGTCGCGGCGCGCATTTTCTGGGACTATGATACGAAGTCGCTTCGGTCTTCGATCCTGAAACGGTGGCGCTCCAGCGGCTTCGTCAAGTCAGGACTCGATTTTCGGCAATATGTCGGTGATCGAGATTATGATGGCTTGCCTGCCGACCTCACTGCCCCACAACCCGGTCGGGTGCCTTTGGCGGTGAACTTGGCGGAAGACTTTGTCTGGTGGGTCGCGTCGGTCAGTATCGGCGGGCTGGTTGCACGGCCGCGACACCGGGCCGAAGCCGAGTGGCGCGCGGCACTGTCCACACCACGGGCGACGAGCGCGCCGCCGCCTTCTCCTGCGGAAGTCGACACCAACTATCGGCGGCTCAATCTCATCACGATCTTGGCCTTCGGCGTGACGATCGCGCTATGGCGGACTGGGCTTACGAAGCCCGCTGCGATCACCTTCACCGCGTTTCTGATCCTTATACCAATGTACATGGGGTTCATCAACACCGGCGGCTTTTGGCGAACCGCAAGGTGGCTGGCCGCCGTGACGGGCGCATCGATCGCGCTCGCCCTCCTATTCCGCTTCATCGACACTGGCGCTTTAGGATAACGCCATCGAAACAACCGATCGTAAAGCGATCAGCGATCCAAGATCCATCGCTGTTCGTTTCGGGGAGCACGCGAGATTGGAGGGATAGCTGGTATTAGGACTGGGCCGACTCGACCCGCTCTCCCATCACCGAATTCGCGCCCGCCTCGACAATCTCCACCTCAACCAAATCCCCGATTGCCGCATCGCCCAGCAGATGCACCGATTGCAGCCACGGGCTCTTGCCGATCAATTGCCCCTCCAGCTTGCCTTTGCGCTCCAGCAGCACCGCGCACCGGCGCCCCACCGTCGCTGCGTTGAACGCCGTCTGGTCACGGTTGAGGGCGGCTTGGAGGCGTTGGAGGCGGTCGTCCATTACCTCCGGCGGCACTTGATCGGCCATTGTCGCGGCGGGGGTGCCGGGGCGGGGGCTGTATTTGAAGCTGTACGCCTGCGCATAGCCGACCGCGTCGACCAGGCTCAGCGTCTGCGCGAAATCCTCCTCCGTTTCGCCGGGGAAGCCGACGATGAAATCGCCCGACAGCGCAATGTCGGGGCGGGCGGCGCGGACGCGGTCGAGCAAGCGCAGATAGCTGTCGCGCGAATGACTGCGGTTCATTGCCCGCAGCACGCGGTCGCTGCCGGCCTGTACCGGCAAGTGAAGGAACGGCATCAGCTTCGCCGCGTCGCGGTGCGCGGCAATCAGGCCGTCGGCCATGTCGTTGGGGTGGCTCGTCGTGTAGCGGATACGCGCGAGGCCCTCGATCTTGTCGAGCGTGGCGATCAGGTCGTGCAGGCCGCGCCCCGCATCCTCCCAGGCATTCACATTCTGGCCGAGCAGCGTGATTTCCTTGGCGCCCGCGTCGACCAGCGCCTTGGCTTCGTCGACGATCGCGGCGAACGGGCGGCTCACTTCAGCGCCCCGCGTATAGGGGACGACGCAGTAAGTGCAGAATTTGTCGCAGCCTTCCTGCACCGTCAGGAAAGCACTCGGCGGCACGCGGCGACGCGCGGGGAGATGGCCGAACTTCAGGTCGACCGGCATGTCGGTGTCGAGCGCCGCCTCGCCCCGGCTCGCGCGCGCCACCAGATCGGGCAGGTTGTGATAGGCCTGCGGGCCAACGACGACATCGACTTTGGCGCGGCGGACGATTTCGGCGCCCTCCGCCTGCGCGACGCAGCCCGCGACCGCGATCATCGGGTTGTCGCCGTGTTTTCTGAGGCGGCCGATGTCCGAATAGACTTTCTCGGTCGCTTTTTCGCGGATGTGGCAGGTGTTGAGGATGACGAGATCGGCGGCATATTGGTCGTCGGTCGCGGTCAGCCCTTGTGCGGCCATCAGCTCGGCCATGCGGTCGCCGTCATAGACGTTCATCTGGCAGCCGAAGGACTTGACGTGAAAGGTCTTGGGGGGCGCGTTCATCGACGGGGCTATAGCGGGGACGTCGTGTGGGGACAAATGCCGACGGTTGGCTTGGGGCTGGCGGTGATTGGTTCACGCGAAGAACGCGAAGAACGCGAAGAACGCAAAGAAGGTGCAACAAGCCTCACTGGCGGCGCAGCCCTTTACAGACTCTTGTCGCTGTCTCCCGATCGCTATGTCTATGCAGCTTTGCGTTCTTCGCGTTCTTTGCGTGAAATCAACGCGCTCAACCCAGTGCCGACGTCTCGATTGCCTCCGGCACCTCATAAACCACCCCCGGCGGCACCGTCGCCAGCGCGTCGTGGCCCGGGAACGGGCGGAGCGGCTTGCCGAGGATGCGTTCCATCGCCTCCGCAATCCGGCGGCGCGCTTCGGCGCTGATTGCCTTGCGGCCCGGGTAATCGCGCGGGTTGAAGGGTTCGAGGAAATGCACTGTCACCGGGAAGCTGCCTTTGCGGCTCAGTACCCGGAACGCATTGTCCTGCCCTTCCTCCACCCCTACCCAGGCGATTTCCTGCGCCGCGGCGCCATAATCGAGCGCGATCGGCTGGACGAGAATGCCCGGCGGCGGCGGGTCGAGCACCGCGAGCAGGCTCGGCTTGAACGGCAGCAGCGACAGCCCGTCGGTGGTCGTGCCTTCGGGGAAAATCGTGATCGCCCAGACATCGGCAAGCGCTTCGCGCAGCTGGTTGATCTGTTCGGCCACGCCCATGCGGTCGGCGCGGCTGACGAAGACCGTGCGGTTCATTTTGGCGAGCCAGCCGACGATCGGCGCGTCGGCGAGCTCATGCTTGGCGATGAACGCCGTGCCATTGGCGCTGGCGATCACCGGAATGTCGAGCCAGCTCAGATGATTGGCGACGAAAAATACTTCGCGCTTGAGCGGCACGCCGACCGTGCGGCGCCGCACCCCGCAGATGCGCGTGGTCGCGATCATGAACCAGCGCGGCCAGGGGGAGGACAGGCGGAACAGGCGCCACAGCCCGTGGGGCGCCGCGCATACCAGCACTAGCCCGGCCAGCAGGAGCGTGCGCAATATGAAGCGAGCCCAGCCGGCGGCGTCAGCCCTTGCGTTCAAGCGCAACGCCGTAAAGTTCCATCCGGTGGTCGACGAGGCGGAAGCCGAGCCGTTCGGCAATCAGCTTCTGCAATTGTTCGAGCTCGGGATCGACAAATTCAATGACCTTGCCGGTCTCGACATCGATCAGATGATCGTGATGCGCTTCGGGCGCGGGTTCGTAGCGCGAGCGACCGTCGCCGAAATCATGGCGGTCGAGAATGCCGGCCTCTTCGAACAGCCGGACGGTGCGATAGACCGTCGCGATCGAAATGCCGGGATCGATCGCCGACGCGCGCTCATAGACTTTTTCGACATCGGGATGGTCTTCGGCGTCGGACAGCACGCGCGCGATCACGCGGCGCTGATCGGTGATCCGCAGCCCCTTCTGGTTGCACAGCGCTTCCAGATCGATTTTTCGCGCCAAAGCCTTCGCCCGATTCCCTTGTCCGGCATCTTCTGCCCGGCATCTTCTAGCGGCGAAGCGCGGCGGCGCAAAGTGCTCCCGCCCGATCATCATGGTCACGGGCGGGAGCGCGTGTCGGCTTAGCGAACGACCTTGCGACGCTTGGTGCCGAGGCCAATCTTCTTGGCGAGCGTGCGACGCTGCTCGGCATAGTTGGGCGCGACCATCGGATAGTCGGCGGGCAGGTTCCACTTGGCGCGGTACTGCTCAGGGGTCATCTGGTAATGCGTCATCAGGTGGCGCTTGAGCATCTTCAGCTTCTTGCCGTCTTCAAGGCAGACGATGTAGTCGGGCTTGATCGACGCGCGCACTGAAACGGCGGGCTCTTGCTTGACTTCAGGTTCGGCCACCGGATCGCCGAGATTGGCCAGTGCAGCGTGAACATTGGCGATGAGAACCGGCAAGTCGGAAACGGCGACGCTGTTGTTGCTGACATGGGCGGCGACAATATCTGCGGTGAGCGTGATCCAAGTTTCCTGCATATCGTTACGGGCGTCCATCATCATTCCTTTTTGAATACGTAAGGCCATCATTGGGCCTTGACACTGCGCCTATCGTGCCAAGCGCGGCGTTACGCAAGCAAAAACCAGAGTGAATCCTGTCAAAATCACACGATCTGAGAGTCTGATTCATAATTATCCTTTGTGATTTCATATTCTTGCGATGCGGCGGGCGAAGAGTTGGATTGAGGCGATG
>JAIETY010000131.1 GCA_019744885.1 Sphingomonas sp. | reverse complement strand
ACATCAAGCGAGCCGGTTGGCGCGGCGCCCGTCGTCAGCGCGACCAGCGTCAGCGCGGCCCCCAACCGCCGCATGAACGCTGCCCCCGGTGCCGCGCTGCGCGTCGGCGGTGAAGCTGCCAAGCCCCCGGTCGGTACCGCAGAGCCGGTCCCAAAATCTGAAATATAGCCCATAATTTCCCCTATACTCCGTATGATGCCGCTGATGATGACTGGCTGTGATCACCCATTCCCCCAATGCCCCGGCCCAGATGAACCTTGGGAAAACCTCCCACCCCATGTGATTGGTGACGCCCATCACCGTCATCACGCTGAGCACCACGGCCAGCGCACCGACATGGATGGGAATAACGAATACCAGCAGCGGAATGACAATGGCGCCGGTCAGCGCCTCGATCGGGTGAAACGCCATCGCGGCCCAGGCGGTTGGCGGGCGGCTGGCATGATGCACGGCATGCGCGCGCTTGAACCATTTCGGCTGGTGCATCCAGCGATGCGTCCAGTAAAACCAGGTGTCATGCGCGAAGAGATAGAGGAAAATCGAGAGCGGCCAATACCATAAGGGCCAGGCTGCCAGATCGGTGTAGATCGCGGTCCAGCCGCGATTCGCCCAGCCCCAGGCAATCACGCCTGCGGGAATGCCGTAGATCGCGGCACTGGCGAGGCTCCAGCCAATCTCGCGGCGGATCTGCTTGCCGAGTCCCGCGTAGAGTCCGGGATGGCGCAGCCGCGTCGCCGCCGCAAAGGCGCCGCTGACGAGCAAATAACGCGCGCCGACGATCGCAATCATCGCGAACGCGGAAAAGACGACGGCAAGCAAAATCGGCATGTTTCCCTCATATGCGCTCCGAGTCGGCGATGGAAGCGCAACAACGCCCGAAACGGGCGAACCGAGTCGCTTTGCCGACCAATCATTGCCGAAACGACACGAAAGGGTTTCGCGGCGCGCGCGCATTGGTTAGGCCAAGCCGATGGCAGCCACGATCCAGTGCGATCTCGCGATTGTCGGCGGCGGGCTCGCCGGCGGCTTGATCGCGCTTGCGCTCGCCAAAAAGCGGCCCGACATGGATGTGCGCATCGTCGAAGGCGGGCCGTCGATCGGCGGCAATCATTTGTGGTCGTTCTTTGGCACCGATGTCGCGCCCGCCGATCGCTGGCTGATCGCGCCGCTCGTCTGCCACGGCTGGTCGAGCTACGACATTCAGTTCCCCGCGCACCAGCGCATGATCAAGGCGACCTATTATTCGATCGAGTCCGAACGGCTCGATGCGCAGGTCCGCGCAGCACTGCCCGAAGGCGCGCTGATGCTCGGCCGCCGCGTGCTCGGCGCGAGTGCCACCGCTGTGGTGCTCGACGATGGCGACCGGATCGAGGCCAAGGGGGTCATCGACGCGCGCGGCGCGGGCGATTTGTCGACACTCGACCTTGGCTGGCAAAAATTCGTCGGGCGCGAATATGCGCTCGCTGAACCGCACGACGTTGCGCGGCCGCTGGTGATGGACGCCACGGTCGAGCAGATCGACGGCTATCGCTTCGTCTATGTGCTGCCCTTTTCGGCGACGCGGCTGTTCGTCGAGGATACCTATTACAGCGACACCCCCGACCTCTACCGCCCGGTCGTCGGTGGCGCGAACAGCGATCCGATTGGCGCGCGGCTGAGCGACTATGTCGCGGCGGGCGGCTGGCAGGTCGACCATGTCGTGCGCGAAGAGCAAGGCGCGCTGCCGGTCGCGCTCGGCGGCGATTTCGAAGCCTATTGGCGCAGCGGCGGCAATGGCGTGGCCAAGGCGGGCATGCGCGCCGGGCTGTTCCACCCGACCACCGGCTATTCGCTGCCCGATGCGGTGCGCACCGCGTGCCTGATCGCCCGCACCCGCGACCTGTCGGGCAAAGGCCTCCACGAGCTGATGCACGGCTTTGCGGCGCAGACGTGGAAAGGTCGCGGCTTTTACCGCATGCTCGACAAAATGCTGTATCGCGCCGGGGCGCCGGATGAACGATACCGCATCCTCGAGCGCTTCTATCGGCTCAACCCCGCGCTGGTTGGGCGTTTCTACGCAGGACAAACCACCATGATCGACCAAGCACGCATCTTGCTGGGCAAACCGCCCGTCAAGATTTCGGCGGCCATCCGCGCGATTCGGAGCAAGAAGGCATGAAGTCGGCGGTGGTGATCGGCGCCGGTTTCGGCGGCCTTGCGCTCGCGATCCGGCTGCAATCGGCGGGGGTGCAGACAACCCTGGTCGAAGCGCGCGACAAGCCGGGTGGCCGGGCTTACGTCTGGGAGAAGGACGGTTTCGTGTTCGATGCCGGGCCGACGGTGATCACCGATCCGCCGTGCCTGCAGGAGCTATGGGCGCTGTCGGGCCGGTCGATGAGCGAGGACGTGACGCTGGCGCCCGTCATGCCCTTTTACCGGCTCAACTGGCCCGATGGCACCAATTTCGACTATTCGAACGACGAGCCGCAGCTCGCCGCCGAGATTGCCAAGCTCGATCCGGCCGATGTCGATGGCTATCGCCGGTTCCTCGAATATTCGACGGGCGTTTACACCGAAGGATATGAAAAGCTCGGCCATGTCGCCTTTCTCGACTTCGCGTCGATGATCAAGGCGGCGCCGAGCCTGATGAAATATCAGGCATGGCGATCGGTGCATTCGATCGTGTCGAGCTATGTAAAGCACCCAAAGCTGCGCGAGGCGCTGTCGTTCCACACTTTGCTCGTCGGCGGCAATCCGATGACGACGAGTTCAATCTATGCGCTCATCCACAAGCTCGAGAAGGACGGCGGCGTCTGGTTCGCGATGGGCGGCACCAACAAGCTGATCGCCGGCATGGTCACCCATTTCCAGCGGCTCGGCGGGGTGCTCCGCTTGGGCGATCCAGTGGCGTCGATCGACACGCTCGGCGACCGTGCGACCGGCGTGACCACCAAGAGCGGCTGGTCGGTGCAGGCCGATGCAATCGCGAGCAACGCCGATGTTATGCACAGCTACCGCGATCTGCTGAAGACATCGCGCTCGGCGCAGCGCACGCGCGCGCGGCTGGAGCGAAAAACCTATTCGCCGTCGCTCTTCGTCGCGCATTTCGGGCTGAAGGGGACGTTCCCCGACATCCCGCATCACATGATTTTGTTCGGGCCGCGCTATAAGGGGCTGCTCGACGATATTTACAAGCACGGCGTGCTGGCGGAGGATTTCTCGCTCTATCTCCACCACCCGACCGTCACCGATCCGTCGATGGCGCCCGAGGGGCATTCGACTTTCTATGCGCTGGCGCCGGTGCCGCATCAGGGCAAATTCCCGGTCGACTGGGCGGAGATTGGCCCGATCCTCGAAAAGCGCATCCTCGACGAGATCGGCAAGCGGCTGATCCCCGATATCCACGACCGCATCGTCACCAAATTCCATTATGCGCCGAGCGATTTTAGCGCCGATCTGAACGCGCATCTGGGGAGCGCCTTCAGCCTTGAGCCAACGCTGCTGCAATCGGCCTATTTCCGCGTCCACAACCGCGACGACCATATCCCGAACCTGTATTTCGTCGGCGCGGGCACGCATCCCGGCGCGGGGATTCCGGGCGTGGTAGGGAGCGCAAAGGCGACGGCCAAGCTGATGCTGGAGGAGGGGCGGTGAAACGGAATCGCGATTATGCGCACGCTTTGCGTCTCGCGATCATGTCTTTATTGGCGCTGTTTGGCACTGCATCGGCGGCTCGTGCAGATGTTGGATTCGCCGAAACCACTATTCCACGCCCTAACGAAGCGCCGATCAAGGTCGCGATTTGGTATCCCTCTACGGGCAAAGCCAGCGACCAACCGCTTGGCCTTTTCGTCCAGCGGGTGAGTCCCAATGCGCCAGTCAAAGGGCATCATTTGCCATTGATTGTCGTCAGCCACGGCACAGGCGGCACCCGCGATGGCCATTACGACACCGCGCTGGCGCTGGCCGAAGCGGGTTTCGTCGTTGCGGCGCTTGAGCATCCCGGCGACAATTACCGCGACCAGTCGCGCGCTACGGCTATTGCCGACCGGCCTGCCGCACTAAGTCGTCTGATCGACTTCATGACCAAAAGCTGGGACGGCAGCCGCTTGATCGACCCCAAGCGCATTGGCGCTTTTGGCTTTTCCGCGGGCGGCTTCACCGTGCTGGCGGCGGCGGGCGGGCAGCCCGATTTTGGCCTGTTCGGCCCTCATTGCGCTGCTCATCCCAAGCTGTTCGACTGCGTGCTGCTCGGTCGGCAAGCTTCGCCTGCGTCGCCCGGAAATTTTATTGCCGATCCCCGGATAAAGGCACTCGTCGTCGCGGCACCAGCGCTAGGGTTCACCTTCGCTCGCGGTCTCTCGAGCGTGCGCATTCCCGTGCAGTTGTGGCGGGCTGATGCGGATGAAATACTCCCGGCGCCCGACTATGCCGATGCCGTGCACGCCGCCCTGCCGGTCGCGCCGCAGTTCGAAACCGTTGCCAATGCGGGCCATTTCGACTTTTTGGCGCCATGCTCGACGTCGCTCGCCGCAGTTGCCCCTTCGATCTGCACCAGCCGTCCAGGTTTTGACCGTGCCTTGTTCCACAAGCGCTTCAACCGATCGGTTACGCGCTTCTTTCGGAACGCACTGAAATGATGAAACGCCTTGCAATCTATTGCGGATCAGCATCGCCGCTCGATCCGGTCTATATCGACACGGCGCGCGCCGTGGGCCGGTCGCTTGCCGAGCGCGGCATCGGGCTGGTTTATGGCGGCGGGCGGCTCGGGCTGATGGGGGCCGTCGCCGATGCGGCGCTCGCGGCGGGCGGCGAGGTAATCGGCATCATCCCGCAGGCGCTGGTCGATGCCGAAGTCGCGCATCGCGGGCTGACCGAACTCCATGTCTGCCGCACGATGCACGAACGCAAACAGGCGTTTACCGATCTGTCCGACGGCTTCGTCACGCTCCCCGGCGGCACCGGCACCATGGATGAATTATGGGAAGCGCTGAGCTGGGCGCAGCTCGGCTATCACGCCAAGCCGGTCGGCGTGCTCAATGTCGCGGGCTTTTATGACGGGCTGATCGCCTTTGCCGCGAAAATGGGCGAGGTCGGCTTTATTCGCCCGCAGCATCAGGGATTGATGATCGTCGACACGACGCTGGACGGCCTGCTCGACAAAATGGCGCATGCCGCACCGATCACGACGATCCAGCAGATCGGCGCCCGCGACCTGTGACGCGCGCTGACGTCGTCGAAGCCGCCCGCGTGTCGATCGCGCGCGGATCGCGCAGCTTTGCCGCCGCGAGCAAATTGTTCGACAAGCCGACGCGCGAGCAGGCCTGGCTGCTCTACAGCTGGTGCCGCGCGTGCGATGACATCGCCGACGGGCAGGATCATGGCCATGGCATGACGGTGGTCGACGATCCGATGGCACGGCTCGCGCGGCTGAGCGTCCTCACCGAACTCGCGCTGGCGGGTGAGCCGACCGGCGACCCGCCATTCGAGGCGCTGCGGATCGTGGCTGCCGAGACCGGGCTGCCGCATGGATTTGCGCGCGATCATATCGCCGGGTTTGCGCTCGATGCCGAGGGCTGGCGGCCGAAGACCGAGGATGATCTGCTGCGCTATTGCTATCATGTCGCGGGCGTGGTCGGCTGCATGATGGCGGTGGTGATGGGCGTCGATCCCGGCGATGAGGCGACGCTCGACCGCGCGTGTGACCTGGGCCTCGCGTTTCAACTCGCCAATATCGCCCGCGACATCGACGAGGATGCCAGCGTCGGGCGCTGCTACCTGCCGACCGACTGGCTCGCGGAGGAAGCCATTCCCGTCGCCGAGCTGATGGCGCCCGCGCACCGTCCGGCGCTGACCGAACTGGTCGCCCGGCTGACGACGCGCGCCGCCGCGTTTGAGGGAAGCGCGCGCCACGGCACGCCCGCGCTGGGTTTCCGGTCGGCCTGGGCGGTGCTGGCAGCGGCCAAAATCTATGGCGACATCGGCCGCAAGGTGGCCGCGCTTGGCGGTCACGCCTGGGACAGCCGCGTAACGACATCGGCGACCGAGAAAATCGGCGCAATTGTGCTTGCCGGACGGCAGGCGGGCAACCGCAAAACACGCTACTCCGGGGGGCCAAGCGGTGGCTGGGCGCGCCCGCGCCAACGCCCCTAACGCCGCGTCAACCGAGTCTCGTCCGCTTTCGGTGAGGTTTCACACTCTATGACGACTCAACAATTCTGGCGAGGTCCGACTCGGCGTGACAATGGCTGCGTTCCCGACAAAACGGCGTATACCGCGCGGCGCGGCAGTGGTGGCGGTGCGCCCCACCGTGCTCGCTGCGCTGTTGCGGCGGCGCGCGGTGGCGGCAGCGGCCGGCCTCGACGACCTTGAAGCGATGTTGCGCGACCAGATTTTGGGGTCGCTGCCGACGCAAACCGGATCGGCCAGTGGCGACCGGCCCGCGATCCGCGCGCAGTGCCGGACGCCAGCCCCAAGTGTCGAGCGCAAAAAGCCGGTTGAGCGCAGCGGCGGCGTTGGATGGGGTTGGGGCAGCGCCACCCCCCACGCGTACCATCCATCATCGCCCGGAGACACTGCACGCGGTCGTGAGCGCGGGCTGACGCTTTTCTCGGCTTAGGGTTCGATGCCCCCAATTTGACCCGTTCGTTTCGAGCGAAGTCGAGAAACAAGCCCCAAGTGTTCCGCGTGGTGCCTCGACCTCACTCGACATGAACGGGGGAGGCAGCGCATCGGCTCCCCGCGCACGGTGCTTTCGCCAAGCCATCAGCCGTCCTACATGGGGGGTAGATGCCGCCGATCGATCCCCCCAAGACAAAAACCGCCGAGCCGCCCTTGTGGCCGATGCTGCGCCGGTTCCTGCCCTATTTGTGGCCCAAGGATCAGCCGGGTCTGCGGATTCGCATTGTCCTGTCGCTGATGCTGATCGTCGCGTCGAAGCTGGTGCAGGTTTATGGCGCCCCCTATGCGCTGCAAGGCGTCGTCAATGATATGGCCAAGGGCGATCGCGGCGCGACCACGCTGATCCTCGCGTTGGTAGTTGGATACGCAGCGGCGCGCTTCGGTAGTGTGTTGTTCGACAATTTGCGTAACGCGGTGTTCGAGCGGGTCGGGCAGGATGCAACGCGGCGGCTGGCGGCGACGGTGTTCCGCCATTTGCACATGCTCAGCTTGCGCTTCCATCTCGAGCGGCGGACCGGCGCGGTCACCAAGGTGGTCGAGCGCGGCACGAAGAGCATCGACACCATGCTCTATTTCCTGCTGTTCAACATCGCGCCGACGGTGCTCGAACTCGTGCTGGTGCTGCAGATCTTCGGCTCAACCTTTGGTGCGTGGCTGGTGATTGGCACCGTGGTGATGGTCGGCGTGTACATCGCCTTCACCCGCGTCGTCACCGATTGGCGCAATGCGCTCCGCGCACAAATGAACGATCTCGACACCGGCGCGGTCGCGCATGCGGTCGATTCGCTGCTCAATTTCGAGACGGTCAAATATTTCGGGGCCGAGGAGCGCGAGGCAATCCGTTACGACAAGGCCATGGCCGCCTATGCGACGGCAGCGGTGAAGAACCAGAATTCGCTGGCGTGGCTCAACATCGGCCAGTCGATGATCACCAATTTGATGATGGCCGGCGGGATGGGGCTGGTTGTCTGGGGCTGGTCGCAGGGGCAGTTCAACGCGGGTAATGTCGTGCTGGTCTCGACCCTGCTCGCGCAGTTGTTCCGCCCGCTCGACCTGCTCGGCATGGTCTATCGCACGATCCGCCAGGGCGTGATTGACATGGCAGCGATGTTCGAGCTGATCGATGCACCCGCCGAAGTCGTCGATGCGCCGGGTGCCCGCGATCTGGTGGTGACGTCGGGCCATGTGCGGTTCGAAGATGTCGGGTTCGATTACGACCCCGAGCGCCGCATCCTAAAGGGGATCGATCTCGACATTCCGGCGGGGGGCACACTGGCGGTGGTGGGGCCGTCCGGGGCGGGCAAGTCGACGCTCGCGCGGCTGCTCTACCGCTTCTATGACCTGACCAGCGGGCGGATCACGATCGACGGGCAGGATATCGCCAAGGTAACGCAAGCGTCGTTGCGCGCCGCAATCGGCATCGTCCCGCAGGATACCGTGCTGTTCAACGACACGATTGCCTATAACATTGCCTATGGCCGTGAAGGCGCCACCCAGACCGAGATCGAAGGCGCCGCGCGCGGTGCCGCGATTGCTGACTTCATCGCAGCGCAACCCGGCGGCTATGACGCGCGCGTCGGCGAGCGCGGGCTGAAGCTGTCGGGCGGCGAGAAGCAGCGCGTGGCAATTGCGCGGACCCTCCTCAAGAATCCGCCGATCCTGATCCTCGACGAAGCCACCAGCGCGCTCGACAGCCGCACCGAAGGCGAGATTCAGGCGACCCTTGAAGCGATTGCGAAGCGCCAGACGACGATCGTCATCGCGCACCGCCTGTCGACAGTGGTCAACGCCGACGAGATTGTCGTGCTTGACGCAGGCCAAGTCCGCGAGCGGGGCACCCACACCGCGCTGCTGCGCAAGGGCGGGCTCTACGCCGAAATGTGGAACCGCCAGGCACAGGAACGGGCGGAGGAAACGCTGGCGGCTGAGTAGGGGGGGCCCGACCCCTTCTCCCCCGTTCGTTTCGAGCGCAGTCGAGAAACAGGCCACGAGGGACACGCAAGGTGTCTCGACTTCGCTCGACACCAACGGGGTTGGTAATGCGTTTTGGTCTACAAACAACTCAACCGGATCACCTTGGCCGGTTTGTCGAATATGATCGACGAACAGCCTGCGAGCGCGTCGCGGCCGATGATCAGCACGTCACGGCGTTTGCCGCCGCCTTTGGCGGTGACGACGACTTCATCGGGATCGGCATCGGCGTCGGCGATGCCCGCGACCGAGCCGCTGTCGCCAATCCGCACCGGCACGCTGTCGAAGCGGAGCGGCCCGATAGCGAGCGGTCGTGCAAGCTTGAGTGTGCGAATCGGGCGGTCGATGCCGAACGCGACTTCGGCCTTGCTGGTCACGCCGACCAACTGCCCGCCATAATCGGCCGCAATCGCACTGCCCGCGCCTGCCGTCGCCAAGGTCTGCGCGTGCTGCGGATCGAACAGGATGTTGACCTCACGCCCCGCGACCGTGATCCGGCTGTACGTTGGCTGGAACAGGCGCTGCACCAGCGGCAGCGTGGCGGTGCGCTCGCCGGGGCGCGGGTTGCGCAGCTCAAAGCGGATCACTTCGGCAGGCAGGCCGCCGGGGCCGACCGCGCCGTCGCCCTGCGGTTCATAACGGCGATCAAACCACACGACGCGGCGGCGGAAGCTCATCGTGCCGAAATCGAGCCGGGTGACGCTCGACTTGCCGTTCACCCTGACCGGGCCGACCTTGACGGCAAAGCCGAACCAGCCGCCCTTGAGCCCGATCCGGTCGGCGAAATCGGGGTTGAGCGTCGGCGCGGCAGGTGCCCACGGCGTGATGCGGATGCGCGCCGTTGTGCCGCCGACGGTTGCGTTGACCAGCCCGTCACCGCGCACCACCAGCGGCGTTGCTGGCTTGGCGGCGCCAATCAGCAAGCCGAGCGCGGCTGACGTCAGGACCATCGGCAACGGTCGCTTCGGCATCTATTTTCTCCTGAAAAGCACGCCTTCGCATATCAGCCGCGCAGGATGGCCAAAGCAAGGCCGCTCAACCAGGCGACGCGGCCGATCCGGCGAGCAGCCCTCCGTCAATGCCGAATTCGCTGCCGGTGACATAGGTCGCTTCGTCACTGGCGAGGAATAGCGCCATGGCGGCGACTTCGGCGGGCAGGCCGAAGCGCTGGAGCGGGGTGTCCTTGACCAGCGCCGCCATTTTGTCGGCACGATCCGGGCCGCTGCCCAGCATCTGTTCCCAGATGTCGGTCAGGATCGCCGCCGGGTGGACCGAATTGCAACGGATGTTGAGCCCCTGTTGCGCGCACCAGAGCGCCACGGTCTTGCTATGGTTGCGCACAGCAGCTTTCGATGAGGCATAGGCCGCCGCGCCCGGAATGCCGACCAGCCCCGAGCGCGACGAGATGTTGATGATCGACCCCGACCGCTGCGACCGCATCGCGCGGATCGCATAACGGCACCCCAGCATCGTCCCGTCGAGATTGACGCGGTGGACGGCATGCCATTCGGCAAGGCTGACATGTTCGGGATCGTGCCGCCCGCTATCGGGGCCCAGCCCGGTGATCCCCGCATTGTTGACGAGCACGTCGAGCCGCGCGTCGCGATCGAGCAGATCGGCGATCACCGCCTCCCAATCGCTTTCGTCGCCAACATCGAGCGGGGCGAAGCGTGTGGCACCGCCGATGTCGTTCGCAAGCGCTGCGCCTGCCTCACCATCGATATCGGTAATCCACACCGTCGCGCCCTCGGCCACGAAGGCGCGCACGATGGCGGCGCCGATGCCCCGCGCCGCGCCCGTGACGAGCGCGACCTTGCCGTGAAGGCGGCCGGGACGGGTGTTTGTGTCGGTCATGAAGACTCTCCTTGGGCCTGATGGATAGCATCAGACCGGTTGCAGCGACACAACGCACCGCCACCACGATCGAGCAGCGCGCGATCAGCTGCCGGTGCGAAAGCCCCGCACCAGCGCGGCGCCGGTCAGCGACGCCAGCAGGCCGATCAACACCGCATCGAACGCCATCAACGCAACATCAGCGGCGAACGGCGTGCGCAGCGCAAGTCGGTGCGTGACGCTATGCAGCAACCACGCGGGCGCGAACGCCAGCGGCAACAGCAGCGCCATCGCGACGAACGCAGGCCAGCGGCGGACATGCTGCCATACCGGTCGACTCCTGTCGTCGAGCAGCAAGGCAATGATCGGCAGCAGCAGCAGGAGCTGGCTCGCCCAGTTGACTGCGACCACGATCGAGGCGAGCACGCCGACGTCGAGCGCGTGCTGCACCCACTGGAGCGCAAACCCCAGCGCGTTCCACAAAACGACCGCGACAACGACCGTGACGACCATTCGCCACCCCGGCAGCAAGGCGGCGCGCACCGAACCAAGCGCATGAAAACGCGCAAAGGCGACGATCGCCATCACAAACGCGACGACCTTGAGCATCCCGAATGCCATCCGCAGCGGATTATTCTGGAGCGCGCGGGCCGCTTCGGGCGATTCGAAAATGCCCATCCCGAGCTCGACGACATGTTGTAGCGCTTCGGGTACCACCACCAGCGCGGCGATCAGCGGCGCGGCGATCAGCCCGCGCCCGCCTTCCGCATAGGTGCGTCACACCGCCGTCGCACCATCCCCCAGCCAGCGTCCGGGCAAAAATGTGGCGCGTTGATAGGCTATGGTTGCCATCATTCTTCTCCCTCAGGGTCGAACACGAGAATGTCGCCGGGCTGGCAATCGAGCGCTTGGCAGATCGCCTCAAGCGTCGAGAAGCGGATCGCGCGCGCCTTGCCGGTTTTGAGGATCGACAGATTGGCGAGCGTGATATCGACCGCCTCCGCCAGTTCGGTCAGCGTCATCCGCCGTTGGTGGAGCATCGCATCGAGCGTGACCCGGATCGCCATCAGACTGTGCCTTCGAGATCGGCCTGTATCTCGGCGCCGTGGCGGAAGACCAGGGCCAGGACGAACAGCAGCAGCACCGACAGCCAGCCGCCGAACGACGGGCTCCAGCCGAAATAGTCGCCGGTTACCTTGCTGAGACTGAGCGAGATCGCCCCGAACACGAGATCGAGCAACTGGAGCACGAGCATCGCCCAGGCAATCGTCTGAATCCGCCCGACATTGTCGGGGTGAAAGGTCGATCCGGCGACCACGGTGTCGATCATCGCGATCAACCGGGTGAAGATGCGATTGGTGGCAATGCCGGCGGGCACGACCAGCGCGCAGATCGCCACGAACGACCAGCGGACCATGGCGTCGTTGCCGCCGAACCGCGCCGCGAGCTTCGTGGCGAGCGGGGCCGGATCGATAATCAGCACGACCATCCCGACGCAGACGAAAACCACCGCGATCCAGTTCAGGATGTTGCAGAGCCGGAGCAACCATTTTGTCGATGAGAGCATGTGAACGAATCTCCTTATTGATAATCAATATACCCCTTATTGCTATTCGGCAAGTTATTTATTGATGAACGATATGGCGGGTGCCCGGGTCGCGCTGGCGATCGCACCACAGCCGCTCGACAATCGAACGCGCCAGCCGCTAAGCGCGGCTGCGTGATCGATCCGCTTCCCATCCTGCAACAGACCTTTGGCTTCCCCGATTTTCGCGGCGTCCAGCGCGATGTCGTCGAGCGGGTGATGGCGGGTGAGAATACGCTGGCGGTGATGCCGACCGGGGCGGGCAAGTCGCTATGCTATCAATTGCCGGCCGTGGCGCTGCCGGGGACGTGCGTCGTGGTGTCGCCGCTGATTGCGCTGATGCACGACCAGCTCCGCGCCGCCGAAGCGGTCGGCATTCGCGCGGCCACCTTGACGTCCGTCGATACCAATCAGGCCGAGACAGTGGCGCGGTTCCGAGCGGGGGACCTCGACCTGCTCTACGTTGCGCCCGAGCGTGCATCGAACGACTCGTTCCGCAATCTGCTGAGCCAGTCCAAGCTCAGCCTGTTCGCGATCGACGAGGCGCACTGCGTCAGCGAATGGGGGCATGATTTTCGGCCCGATTACCGCTTGCTGCGGCCCTTGCTCGACCGGTTCGAAGGCGTGCCCCGGCTGGCGCTGACCGCGACCGCCGATGCGCATACCCGCGCCGACATTCTCGACCAGCTCGGCATCCCCGCCGAGGGACTCGTGATCGCCGGGTTCGACCGGCCCAATATCCGCTACACGATCACGCCGCGCGACAATGTCGGTGCGCAGCTCGCCGCCTTGGCGCGCGCGGTGCCGGGGCCGGGCATCGTCTATACGACCACGCGCGCGGCGACCGAGCGGCTCGCGGCGCAGCTCGTCAAGACCGGGCGGCCGACACGCGCCTATCACGCCGGGCTCGACCCGGCGGTGCGCGCGCGCAATCAGGCCGATTTCGTCGATAGCGAGGACATGGTGATGTGCGCGACGATCGCGTTCGGGATGGGCATCGACAAGCCCGATGTCCGCTTTGTCGCGCATGCGGGTCTGCCCAAATCGGTCGAGGCCTATTATCAGGAAACCGGTCGGGCAGGACGCGACGGCGATCCGGCGCAGGCGCATCTCTTCTGGGGTGCCGAGGATTGGGCGCAGGCGTGGCGGCGCGTCGGCGAAGTCGAGCCCGAGCGCCAGGCGGCGGCGCGCGCGCAGTTGAACGCACTGCAGGGGCTGATCGAGACACCGGGGTGCCGCCGCGCCGTGCTGCTGCGCCATTTCGGTGAGTCGCCGCCCGAGACCTGCGGCAATTGCGACAATTGTCTCTCTCAACCCGTGCTGTTCGACGCGACCGAACTGGCGCGCAAATTTCTGTCGGCGGTGTATCGCACCGGGCAGAGCTTTGGGCTGGGGCATATCGAAAAGGTACTGACCGGCGCGAGCGACGAGCGCGTGGCGAAAATGGGGCATGACCAATTGAGCGTGTTCGGCATTGTCAGCGGCGAGGATGCCAAGCTGATCAAGCCGCTGTCCCGCGCGCTGCAAGCACGCGGGCTGCTGACGCCGACCGAGCATGGCGGGCTGCAACTCGGCGGGCGGGCGCGGGCGGTGCTGAAGGGCGAGGAGTCGGTGCAGATCGTCGCCCCGCCCCCGCCGCGCCGCCGAAGCCGCGAGCGCGCCGAAGCACTGCCCGACGATCCGCTGTTCGATGCTCTCCGCACCAAGCGCCGCGAGCTCGCGGCGGAGGCCAAGGTGCCGCCCTATGTCATCTTCCACGATTCGGTGCTGCGCGAGATGGCGAGCCTGAAGCCGACCAGCCGCGCCGCGCTCGCGCAGATCAGCGGCATTGGTGCGCGCAAAATGGACGCTTATGGCGACGCCTTCTTGTCGGTGATCCGCGAAGCGGGTTAGACCGCTCACCATGATCATTCCGCTCGACCAACATTTCGCCGTCGCCCCGCAGATCACGCCGGCCGATGTCACCGACATTGCCCGCGCCGGATACAAGGGCATCATCAACAATCGCCCCGAAGGCGAGGAGCCCGACCAGCCCGAAGGCGAGGCGATTCGCCGCGTCGCCGAGACGCTCGGGCTGCGCTATGCCGAAATTCCGGTGACGCACGCCGGGTTCGCGCATCCGCAGCTCGACGCGATGACGGCGGCGATGGCCGACGGCCCCGTGCTCGCCTTTTGCCGGTCGGGGACGCGGAGCTGCATGCTGTGGGCGCTCGCCAGCGCCAAGGCGGGGGCCGAGCCGGCCGAGTTGTTCAAAAAGGCAGCAGCGGCGGGCTATGACCTGTCACCAGTCGCGGGGATGATGCAGGCGCTCGCGGGCGGGCACTGAGATGTGGCTCCAGCTCGGCGGGTCGCTGGTTGCGGTGCTCGCGCTGGCGGGGCTGACCTGGCTGCTCAAGCTCGGGCGCGCACCGCCGATCGTCGATGCGGCGTTTGCCGTACACGAGGCCGAAGCGATGCTCTCGGGTTTCGAAGCGCGCGAGGCTATAGTCGCTGCCGATGGCGAGACGGCGCTGGTCCACGGACGGGACGACAGCGTCGCCGTCCTCAAGCGCCACGGCGCGCATTTCGTCGCACGCCGGGTGCGCGCCGATGCAGTGCGCGAAACGCCCGAGGGCTGGCAGGTCGACACCGGCGAAGCGTTGTTCGGCCCCGTCTTGGTTCGGCGCTGACACTGGTGTAAGCAAGCTGCCATGGCGCTTCCCAACCCCACCGATCTGGCCGTTCCGGGCTTTGTCGCGCTGGTGCTGATCGAGATGATCGCGGTGCGGCTGACCCATCCCGAACGCTATGAACCGCGCGACACGCTGACCTCGCTCGGTCTCGGGCTGGGGAGTGTCGTTTCGGGCGTGATTTTCGGCGGGCTGCTCGGCGCCTTTGCGCTCGCGGTGTGGCGATACCGGCTCTTCGATATTGGGTGGCAATGGTATTGGTTCGCCATTGCTTTTGTCGCCGATGATTTCTTCTACTATCTCGTCCACCGCGCCGGACACCGCATCCGCTGGCTGTGGGCGAGCCATGTCATCCACCATTCGAGCCAACATTATAATCTGTCGACCGCGCTGCGGCAGACCTGGACCGGGCCGGTGTCGATGGGCATCCTGATCAAGCTGCCGCTGTTCCTGATCGGCTTCCACCCGGCCATGCTGGCGTTCGTCGGCGGCATTAATCTGATCTATCAGTTCTGGATCCATACCGAAGCGATCGACAAAATGCCGCGCTGGTTCGAAGCCGTGATGAACACGCCGAGCCACCACCGCGTTCATCACGCGACCAACCCGCGCTATCTCGACAAAAATTACGCGGGTGTGTTCATCATCTGGGACAAATGGCTCGGCACCTTCGAGCCCGAGCGCGCCGATGAACCGCCGCGCTATGGCATCGTCAAGAATTTGGGCAGCTTCAACCTGCTCTGGTCGGCGTTCCACGAATGGGTCGCGATTGCCAAGGACGTGTGGGCCGCGCCGACGCTCAAGGCCAAGCTCGGCTATATGGTGATGCCGCCGGGCTGGAGTCACGACGGCAGCCGCGATACGTCGGAGATTATCAAAGCACGCTGGCTACAGCGGCAACAACGAGAACAACAATTGGGGAGCGACGCGTGGAAGAAACCGACATTGTCGTCATCGGCGGCGGATCAGGCGGCAGTGCAGTCGCCGGTCGTCTGAGCGAAGGCGGCAAGTACAAGGTCACGCTGCTCGAAGCGGGTGGCAACAACACCGGTTATCGCACGCGCATCCCAGGCATGATCCCGTTCCAGACGCCCGCGACCAACTGGCAGTTCGAAACGGTGCCGCAGGTCGGGCTCAACGGGCGGCGGGGCTATCAGCCGCGCGGCAAGGGGCTGGGCGGCTCATCGGCGATCAATGCGATGGTCTATATCCGCGGCAATGCGTGGGATTACGATAATTGGGCGGCGATGGGCTGCGATGGCTGGCGCTATGACGACGTGCTCCCCTATTTCAAACGCGCGGAAAACAATGTGCGCGGTGCCGACGATTTCCACGGCGATAGCGGCCCGCTCCACGTCAGCGAGCAGGTGTCGCCCAATCCCGGCACGATGGCGTTCATCGAAGCGGGCGCGAGCCTCCAGATTCCGCGCAACGATGATTTCAACGGCGCGCGGCAGGACGGCATCGGCCTCTACCAGGTCACGCAAAAGGGCGGCGAACGCTGGAGCGCCTCGCGCGGCTATATCGAACCCCACCGCGACCGCGCCAATCTGCGGATCGAAACCGGCGTGACGGTCGAACGCGTGCTGTTCGACGAAGGCCGCGCCTGGGGCGTTGCCTATCTCCAGAAAGGCGAGGCCAAGGAATTGCGCGCGCGGCGTGCGGTCATTCTCGCGGGCGGCGTCTTCGGGACCCCGCAAATCCTGATGCTGTCGGGCATTGGTCCGGCCGCGCATCTGGCCGAACATGGCATTGCCGTGCGGATCGACCGCGGCGAGGTCGGCGGCAATCTGCAGGATCACCTCGATTATGTCGCGTCGTACGAATGCGATGACACGCGCTTCCTGGGGCAGACGCTGACCGGGCAAATCAATGGCCTGAAATCCTTCTGGCAATGGTTCACCAAGCGCAGTGGCGCGATGACGTCACCCTATGCCGAAGGCGGCGCGTTCCTGAAGGTCGATCCCGACTCACCGTGCGCCGATGTGCAGCTCCATTTCGTCATCGCCGCACTCGAGGATCACGGCCGCACCAAAGTGAAGGCGCATGGCTTTTCGGGGCATGTCTGTGTGCTGCGGCCCGAGAGCAAGGGCACGGTGCGGCTCGCCTCGACCGATGCCACCGCCGCGCCGCTGATCGATCCCGCCTTCCTCACCGATCCGCGCGACATCGCGCTGATGAAGAGGGGCATCAAGGCGATGTACCGCATCCTCGAATCGCCACCGCTCTCGGATTATAACGGGCGTGACCGCAACCCGATCGACCTCGACGACGACGACGCGCTCGACCGGCTGATCCGCGCGCGGAGCGACACGATCTATCACCCGGTCGGTACCGCGCGGATGGGGTCAGACGAGGGCGCGGTGTGCGATCCGCGCCTCCGCGTGCGCGGGGTTGAGGGGCTGTACATCGCCGACGCCTCGATCATGCCCAAGCTGGTCAGCGGCAACACCAATGCGCCGTCGATCATGATCGGCGAACGCTGCGCCGATTTTGTGCGCGCGGATCTAGGCTAAGGTCGAGGGTTTCGCCCCGCCGCTAAAGCGCTTAGGCGGGGGCGATGGCAAAAACCAACTGGCGCCGCATCGGCCTTGTCGCGACGATATTGTTCGTGCCGGGCGGGTTCCTGCTCGGCGCGTCGATGGCCGCGCGGCGGATGCGCAAGGATGCGCCTGAGCCTGAAGCACCCGACGCGCCGCCCTCCGACGGTGAGCCCCCGGCACTCGGCTAGAGTATAGTGACTTTACCTTGACCCGTTCGTTTCGAGCGACGTCGAGAAACAAGCCAGAGGCGGCGCGCTTGGTGCCTGTTTCTCGACTTCGCTCGAAACAAGCGGATGAGTGGTGATTGCGTCCAAAAGTCATCCCGCTCAAAAAAAGGGCCGGTGACTTTCGCCACCGGCCAGTGCGTCCGCAGGAGGAACCTCGGTTGGGCCGCGGCGCACCCCCGTGCGCGCGGCCCGATCTCGTCAATAATTATAGGCGCGCTCGCCATGTTCGTTGATGTCGAGCCCTTCGGCTTCGACTTCGGCGCTCGGGCGGATGCCGACCGTATATTTGAGCGCGAGGAACAGCGCCGCGCTGATCAGCCCCGACCACAGCAGCGTGATCGCCACCGCCTGAAGCTGGACCATCAACTGCGCCGAAATGCTGTACGCTTCGGGCGTCACGGCGACGGCAGGGAATTTGGTATAGTCGAAATAGCCCTGCCCGCCGAGCTTGGGATCGGCAACCACCGCCGTACCCAGCGCGCCGACGATCCCGCCGACGCAGTGCACGCCGAACACATCGAGCGAGTCGTCATAGCCAAGGCGGTTCTTCACCGTGGTGACGAAGATGTAGCAGATCGGCGACACGATCAGGCCGAGGACGATCGCCGTCATCGGTGCCGCATAGCCCGAGGCCGGGGTAATCGCGACCAAACCCGCAACCGCGCCGGTAACCGCGCCGAGCAGCGACGCCTTTTTGTGCACGAACTGCTCGATCAGTGCCCAGCTCACCGCTGCCGCTGCGGTGGCGACATAGGTGTTGACGAAGGCAACCGCCGTCACACCATTGGCTTCGAGGTTCGACCCTGCGTTGAAGCCGAACCAGCCGACCCACAGCAGGCTGGCGCCGATCATCGTCATCGTCAGCGAATGCGGCGGCATCGGCTCGGCCTTATAGCCCTTGCGCTTGCCGATGATCAGGCAGCCGACCAGCCCCGCAATGCCCGCGTTGATGTGCACCACCGTGCCGCCTGCGAAATCGAGCGCGCCCTTGCCGAACAAATAGCCTTGGTCGGTCGGGCTGTCGGGGAGGAAATCAGGACCTGCCCAATACCAGACCATGTGCGCGATCGGGAAATAAACGAGCGTCATCCAAGCGACCATGAAGATCATCAGCGGTGTGAACTTCACCCGCTCCGCAAACGCGCCGACGATCAGCGCGGGCGTGATGCACGCGAACGTCATCTGGAACGCGACATAGGCAAGCTCAGGGATATAGACATTGTTCGAGAAGGTTGCGGCATAGGTCGACCCCGTGACGCCGATCAGGAACGCCTTTGAAAAGCCGCCGAAGAAGTGGTTGTCGCCGCCGCTGGTGAACGCCATCGAATAGCCCCAGCAGCACCACACCAAGGTGGCGATGCTGACGATCATGAACACCTGCATCAGCACGCTGAGCATATTCTTGGTCCGCACCAGGCCGCCATAGAAGAGCGCGAGACCGGGCACCGACATCATCAGCACCAGCGCTGAAGAGATCAGCATCCACGACGTGTCGCCCTTGTTGACCATGCCCGCTTGCGCGGCGGCGTCGGGCGCCTTGACGAGCGCCGCTTGGGCAAAGGCAGGCGCCGCAAGGGCAACCCCGGCCAGCGCGCCACCGGCGATCGCGATCTTCAGATATTTGTTCATATGCCCCCTCACGGCCCCAGTGACAGCCTTAGTGACAGCCTCAGTCACAGCCCCACTCACAGGGCGGTCTCGTCGGTTTCGCCGGTGCGAATGCGCACCGCAGAATCGATATCGAGGATGAAAATCTTGCCGTCGCCAATCGCACCGGTCTGCGCCGCTGCCTGGATCGTCTCGACAACGCGCGGCGCGAGATCGGCGCTGCACGCGATCTCGATCTTGATCTTGGGGACCATCGATGTCGTATATTCGGCGCCGCGATAGATTTCGGTCTGACCCTTTTGCCGCCCGAATCCGCGCACTTCAGTGACGGTCATGCCCGCCGCGCCGATCGCAGTGAGCGCTTCGCGCACCTCGTCGAGCTTGAATGGTTTGATGATCGCGATGACGAGCTTCACATTGATCCCCCGGCTATTGCCACGGAAGATCACTACGCAAACACCGTGCCAAACGTAACTTTACGTTAAACTGTGTAAATCGGCGTTAGGATCATGTCGCAGAGCGGTGGATTTTTGTGCAGATGCGAACAACTGCCCGTTTTTTGGGCAGATTACCCCTGCGCCGCCACGACAATCGCGCGGGCATCGGCGAGGTCGACCTCGTCGACCATCACCCGCACCGGGATGAAATATTGGCTGCCGTCGGCGATGCTCGCGCCTTCGTCGAACGCGACGGCGGGGATGCCCTGCGCGTCGAGCGCGCCGATCAGGATATTGGCTTCGTTCTTCGAGAAGCGACCGAGTTCAGCAAGCGGCACCGGGTCAGGCGTCCCACGCAGGCATCGCCGTCTGCACTGTCACCGGCAGGCCATCGATGCTCTTCGTCCGCTCGGCGATCCGGGCGAGGCGTTCGGCGGGGTCTTGTTGGGCATGGTATTTGACGAGCGTGCGGCGCTCGGCCTCGAGCGTCATGCGCGGCACGCCCCAGCCACAGCTTTCCTGGACGCTGTCGACCGCAATGTCGAAGATCTGCCGCGCGCCGGGGAGGCGCGGGAAGTTTTCGGCAAGCTGGTCATACTCAGGCGTGCCCGCGACCACCGCCTGCCCGCGCCCGTAGAGCCGCAGGATCAGGGCAGGATTGTCGAAGGCGCAGAACATGATCGTGATGCGGCCATCGGCGGCAAGATGCGCGTGCGTCTCGTTCCCCGATCCGCCGAGATCCAGATAGGCAACGCGGTTGGGCCCAAGCACGCGGAATGCGTCCATCCCCTTGGGGCTCAGGTTGATCCGCGCGCCCTCGGCGGCGGTTGCGACGAAGAAAATCGGCTGGCGCGCGATGAAGGCGCGGTGATCATCGTTCAGGGCAGTGAAGAACTCGGACATCGGCGACCTCCGCATTGACGCGCATGACTAATGCGCATAAATTATGCGCATGAAGATCGATTCCATCGCTTCCGGCAAGCGCAAGGCCGTCAATCTATCGCTCGACACAGGCGTCGTCGAGGCTGCCCGCGCGGCTGGCTTGAACCTGAGCCAGATTTGCGAAGCGGCATTGCGCGAGGCGAGTCGAAGCGAACGTGCGCGCCAATGGCGCGAGGAGAATCGCGAGTGGGCTGATTCGGTCAATCGCTGGATTGATGAGCGTGGTCTGCCGCTCGAGCGCTACCGCCTGTTCTGATGGCGCAGTCTGACGTCTACATATTGATGGATGGCGGCATGGTCGTCGACTGCCAGGCCGATCATTTTGGGCGTATTGCGACGCGCCTAGTGGTGCCGCTTGAACCCGTCAGCCAGAGCCATCGGCAAGAACCCCGGCTCAACCCAATATTCTCGGTAAACGGCGAAGACGTAATGTTGATGACGCAATTTGCAACAGCGATTCGGGCTGCGGAGCTGCGCAAGCCCATCGCGTCGCTCAATCATGCGCGCCTGGACATCATCTCAGCCTTCGACATGCTGCTTACTGGCGTTTAAACGAGGCTAAACCGCCGTACCGCCCACCGTCAGCCCGTCGACCAGCAGCGTCGGCTGACCGACGCCCGCCGGCACGCTCTGACCGCCCTTGCCGCACATGCCGACGCCTTCGTCGAGCGCGAAATCGTCGCCGATGCCGATCACGCGGGTGAGCACGCTCGGCCCGTCGCCGATCAGCGTTGCGCCCTTGATTGGCGCGCCGATGCGGCCATTCTCAACCAGATAGGCCTCGGTGCAGCTGAACACGAACTTGCCCGAGACGATATCGACCTGCCCGCCGCCAAAGCTCTTGGCGAAAATGCCCTTTTTGACGCGGCCCAGCAGCTCGGCGGGGTTGTCGCGCCCGCCCCGCATAAACGTGTTGGTCATGCGCGGCATCGGCGCGTGCGCGAAGCTTTCGCGACGGCCATTGCCGGTCGGCGCGACGCCCATCAGTCGCGCGTTGAGCCGGTCCTGGATATAGCCCTTGAGGATACCGTCCTCGATCAGCGTCGTTTCCTGCGTCGGCGTGCCTTCGTCGTCGATCGACAGCGACCCGCGCCGGTCGTTAAGCGAACCATCATCGACCACGGTCACGCCGGGCGCGGCGACCCGCTCGCCGATCCTCCCTGAAAAGGCGCTGGTGCCCTTGCGGTTGAAATCGCCCTCCAGCCCATGGCCAATTGCTTCGTGGAGCAGGATGCCGGGCCAGCCGGGCCCGAGCAGCACCGTCATCTCGCCCGCCGGCGCATCGACCGCGTCGAGATTGACCAGCGCCTGCGCCAGCGCTTCGTCGATCGCGCGGTTCCAGACTTCGGGCGAGGTCACCTGATCATAGAGATAGCGCCCGCCGAGCCCGAAGGTGCCCGTTTCGCGGCGGCCGTTCTGCTCGACGACAATCGAGACGTTGAGCCGCACCAGCGGACGGATGTCGGTGGCGACGAAGCCATCGGCCCGGACGATCTCGACGACGCTCCACGATCCCGACAGTGATACCGAAACCTGAGCGACGCGGGGATCACGCGCACGCGCGGCGGCGTCGATCGTCTGACATAGGTTCACCTTGTCGGCGAACGGCATCAGGTCGAGCGGATCGGCGCCGGTATAGAGGTGGCGATTGGTGCCCTGCGGCGGCGGCGCCTTGGGGCCGGTCGCGGGGTCGATCAGCGCCATCGTCTCGGCGGCGCGCTTGATCGCGGCGGCGCTGATTTCGCTCGAATGCGCGAACGCCGTCGTCTCGCCCGATACCGCGCGCAAGCCAAAACCGGCGTGCGAATCATAGCTGGCGGTCTTCAATCGCCCGTCGTCAAAGCCGAACGCCTCGGCCTTGCGATATTGCAGGTAAAGCTCGCCGTCGTCGGCATGCGCGAGCGCCTGCGCGGTCAGCGCTTGCGCTTCGGCGGGGTCGAGGGTGGCGGCATAGAGGAAAGCGCGGGGGTCTGTCGGGCTGGTCATGCCCGGCAATATAGGCATGTCCGCTCGTTAGGCTAGCGGCCTGACTATCTTCACATAGGCAGCCAGATTGACTGCCTTATTGAGCTCGGTCCCGTAGGAGCGCGACAAGCCAGCGCGTTCTGCGACATCGTGCTTGCTCACGCTTGCTAGGGCGGCGGCATGCTCGATGCCAAAAAGATGGATACACACGACCTTCCGGTCCTTCGGCGCTGCCGCGTAAGCCGCCTTCAGTTGGTTGGCCAAATGCTCGACTGCACCGGACATTATTCGGTGCCGCCAATTGAAGCTTCTACCCGACTGACCCCATCCGCCGGGCCGCCGATCAGCACGAAGCGCCGGTCGCAATAGCCACAGTCGACGAAGCCACGCTCGTCGATCTCCAGAAACACGCGCGGGTGGCCGAGCGCGGCGGGGATACCGGCCTGCGCGCCGTCGCAGGCAACGCGGGGTGCGCTAACGCGCGTGGTTTCAGGTGGCGGGATCATGATGCGCGCGATAGCAATGCCAGCGGACCGCAGCAACACAGGATCGCGCGCATGGCACCGAAGACACTCACGCTGGCGCTCGCAGGCCTCGCGGCAACAGTCGCGCCGATCGCGCAGGCGCAGACCGCGCCCAACGCGGTGACGCTGACGTCGATCCGCGCGGGCATGGCGGGAAACTGGAAGGGCCAGCTCGAATATCGCGACTATCAGGCCGATCGCTGGTTTGGCTTGCCGGTGCAGGTACGGATCGAGATCATGCGCGATGGGCTGACGCTGATCCGCCACGCCGATTTCGATGATGGTCCGAAGACCGGCATCGTCACGATCACTACCGCCGCGCTGCTCGATCCCGCCACCGGGCGCGAGCAAAGCGTGAGCTTCCGCAAGGGGCGCGAGGCCGAACTCGACACGGCGACCATGCGCCTGACGCGGGCCGAGGCCGCCGATCGCTGGACGATCGAGGAAGTGCAGGACGGCCGCGACGACGACCGCCCGGCGCGCATCCGCGAGACCACCAAGCGCGACGGGGCGACGATGGTGACGCTGAAGGAAGTCGATTTCCTCGACGACAAGACCGAGACATGGCTGACGCGCAACCGCACCACCTTAACGCGGGAATAGAGCCTTCGATGTCTGACACGCCTTCGGTTGGTGCGTTCGCGATCGTGCCGAGCAACGATCTGGTCAACGCCATCCCCTTTTGGGAGCGGCTGGGCTTCGCGCGCACCGGCGGATCGCATGAGTATGTCATCATGACCGGCTGGGGCTGCGAAGTGCATCTGATCCAGGCCGGGAGCGGGCCGTGGCGCGTGCCCGCCGAGCATAACCCGTTCGGCGTCTTCATCCGCACGCCCGATATCGACGCGATCGCCGCACGGGTCGACGATCTGATCATCCGTCCCGGCGGCGTGCTGCGCCACCGCGAATGGGGGCTGTATGAAGTCGGCATTGCCGGACCTGACGGGCTGCTGGTGCGGATCGGCTGGCCGTCGGCGCTGATGGAGCGATAGGCGGGCGCCGAAAATATTTGGCGGCGCGGCGTTGGCGGCTTAAGCGGCAAGGATGACCGACGCCGCCATTTCGATCGACCGCCTGTCCAAAACCTATGCGGGCGGCAAGCGCGCGCTCGATGCGGTCAGCTTCGACGTCCCGCGCGGGCAGATCTTCGGGTTGCTCGGGCCCAATGGCGCGGGCAAGTCGACGCTGATAAATATCCTCGCCGGCCTCGTCAACAAGACCAGCGGCAGTGCGTCGATCTGGGGCTTCGATATCGACGCGCACCCGCGCAATGCCAAGGCGTCGATCGGCATCGTCAATCAGGAAATCCTGTTCGACCCGTTCTTTACGCCGTTCGAGACGCTCGAAATTCAGGCGGGACTCTACGGCGTACCCAAGGCCAAGCGGCGATCGATGGAGCTGCTGCGCGCGGTGCATCTGGAGGACAAGGCCAAGGCCTATTCGCGGACCTTGTCGGGCGGCATGAAGCGGCGGCTGATGGTCGCGAAGGCAATGGTCCACACCCCGCCGGTGCTGGTGCTCGACGAGCCGACGGCAGGCGTCGACATCGAATTGCGGCAACAGCTCTGGGCCTATGTGCGCGAACTCAATCAGGGCGGCGTGACGGTGGTGCTGACAACGCATTATCTCGAGGAAGCCGAGCAGCTCTGCGACCGGATCGCGATCATCAACCACGGCAAGCTGATCGCCAACGAACCGACGCGCGCGCTGGTCGGGATGGCGACCGAGAAGCTCGTCGA
This sequence comes from Sphingomonas sp., assembly GCA_019744885.1. Lineage (GTDB taxonomy): Bacteria > Pseudomonadota > Alphaproteobacteria > Sphingomonadales > Sphingomonadaceae > Sphingomonas. The sequence continues at coordinate 8,297 of JAIETY010000131.1, read as the reverse complement.
AGTTACCGTCGACCGTGACGTGCACGACGCACCCGCTGACGCCGCCTTCCACAAGATCGAGCTGAAGGGCGAACGCGTGCTGTCGATCACCTATCAGAAGGACCGCGTGAATGCGGGGCAAGTGCTCGCAGCGGTGCAGGCGAACGGCTATGGCATCGTCGACGTCTCGACCCGTGAGGCCGATCTGGAGGATGTGTTCCTCAATCTGACGCGGGCGTCGAACGCATGAGCGGCGGACCGAGCCACACCACTGACGTCCTGATCATCGGCTCAGGCGCCGCGGGTCTCACCGCCGCGCTCAACCTTGCCGATCAGTTCAAGGTCACGGTGCTGGCCAAGGGGCGGCTGAACGAAGGGTCGACTGCCTGGGCGCAGGGGGGAATCGCGGCGGTGCTGGAGGAAGGCGACACCTTCGACAGCCATATCGAGGACACGATGATCGCGGGCGCGGGGCTTAACGATCGCAAGACCGTCGAGTTCGTGGTCGAAGGCGCGCCGCGCGCGATTGCGCGGCTCGTCGAGCTCGGCGTGCCGTTCAACATGGACGGCAACGGGCTGCACCTGACGCGCGAGGGCGGGCACAGCCATCGCCGCATTGTCCATGTCGCCGACGCAACCGGCTGGGCTGTCCAAGAAGCGCTCCAGCATGCCGCCGAAATCCACCCCAACATCACGCTCGTCCCCGACATGGTCGCGATCGATCTGGCGACTGGCAAGCATGAGGAGCGCTATTCGGGCTCGGGGCATGTCTGGGGCGTCTATGCCGTCAATCGCGCGACGGGCCGGGTCGAGCTGTTCACCGCGCGCGCGACGATGCTCGCGACCGGTGGGGCGGGGCGGACCTATCTCTATTCGACGGCACCCCGAGGGGCGACCGGCGACGGTATCGCAATGGCGTGGCGGGCGGGGGCGCGCGTCGCCAATATGGAATTCATGCAGTTCCACCCAACCTGTCTCTATAATCTCGACGTCAAGAATTTCCTGATCACCGAGGCGGTGCGCGGTGAAGGTGGACATCTGCTGCTGCCCGGTGAAAATGGGGTCGGAGGGGGCTATCGCTTCATGCCCGATTTCGATCCGCGCGCCGAGCTGGCGCCGCGCGACATCGTGGCGCGCGCGATCGACCATGAGATCAAGCGGCTCGGGCTCGATTACGTGCATCTCGACATCAGCCACAAGGGCCCCGATTTCGTCCGCGAACATTTCCCGACGATTTATGAAAAGCTGCTGGGACTCGGCATCGACATGACGGTCGATCCGATCCCGGTGGTGCCCGCCCAGCATTATACTTGCGGCGGGATTGTTGTCGATCTCGACGGGCGGACCGACCTGCCGGGGCTCTACGCAGCGGGCGAATGCAGCGAGAGCGGGCTCCATGGCGCCAATCGGCTCGCCTCCAACTCGCTGCTCGAATGTTTCGTAATCGGCGAGAGTGCCGCGCAACACATCGCAGCGCATTGGGACGATCTGCCACCACCGCCGCCGATCCGCGCGTGGGACGAAAGCCGCGTCGCCGACAGCGATGAGGAAGTCGTGATCAAGCAGAACTGGACCGAAATCCGGCGCTTCATGTGGAATTATGTCGGCATCGTGCGCACCACCAAGCGGCTCGAACGCGCGCAGCACCGCATCCGCATGCTGACCGAAGAGGTTGCCGATTATTACGGCCATTTCCGCGTGACGCCCGATCTGATCGAGCTGCGCAACCTGCTCCAGACCGCCGATCTGATCGTGCGGTGCGCGCTTGCCCGCAAGGAAAGCCGGGGGCTGCACTATACGCTCGATTATCCCGAGCTGCTGCCCAACGCCGTCGACACGGTGTTGATCCCTTAATCGCGCGCCCATTTTGGCGATTCGTCGCTTAAATCGGGCATTTGGGCGCTTCGCACGCCATGGGGTGATACCCCGGCAACCCTATGCCGGTCATGACATCGTGCAGCATGACCGCCATCGCCTTGAATCGACACCAGAACCGGACCCTGCCGCATTTTCGTGCGCTGATGGGCGCGGCGGTGGCGTTTGTGATTCTCGCCGGGTGCCAGTCGACCGAGCTGCCGCGCGTCGCGGTGGCCGCCGCGCCGCTTCCTGTCCCGAGCGCGACCATTGTCCCTCCAAAGGCACCGTCAAAGCCGCTGCCGCCCCCGGCGCCGGCTGCGCTGATTGCGACCGTCAATGAGCTGGCGCGCGGTTTTGACGGCAAGGTCGGGATTGCGGTGCGCAGCATCGACCGCGACTGGCAGGTCGCGGCCAATGGCGATCTGCCGCTGCCCCAGCAAAGCGTGAGCAAGCTGTGGGTGGCGATGGCGGTGCTCGACGCGCGCGATCAGGGGCGGTTGACGCTCGACGATCCGGTGACGGTGACGCGCGAGGATTTGACGCTGTTCCACCAGCCGATTGCGGCGATGGTGAAGGGCGATGGCTATAAGACCACCGTCAGCGAATTGCTCCAGCGCGCGCTGACGCAGAGCGACAACACCGCCAACGACCGGTTGCTGCGCTTTGTCGGCGGGCCCGATGCGGTGCGCGATTTCGTCCGCCGCAAGCAACTCGGCACGATCCGCTTCGGCCCCGGCGAACGCCTGCTCCAGAGCCAGACTGCGGGGCTGCAATGGCAATCGGGCTTTGCCACCGGCAACAGCTTTATCCGCGCGCGCGCGCAACTGCCGATTGAAACGCGGGTGAAGGCGTTTGATGCCTATATCGCCGATCCGCCCGATGGCGCCGCACCGGTCGCGATTGCGGGGGCACTGGCGAAGCTGAAGCGCGGGACGCTGCTGTCGCCCAGCTCGACGCAATATCTGATCAGCACGATGGAATCGTCGAAGACGGGCCGCCAGCGGCTGCGCGGGGCGGTGCCCGAGGGCTGGAGCGTCGGCCACAAGACCGGCACCGGTCAGGATCTGGCGGGCCGCACGGCGGGCTATAATGACGTCGGCATTTTGGTCGCGCCCGACGGGCGGTCCTATGCGATTGCGGTGATGATCGGCGACACCCCGCGCCCGGTTGCCGAGCGTCAGGCGCTGATGCAATCGGTGGTGGCAGCAGTGGTGGCGAACCACTCGTAAGCCGATCCTGCTGACAGGTTCGAGCGCAAGCAGCGGGATGCCTTGAACGCGCATGCGGCGCAAACTGCCAGTATGGAACACGACACTATCGCGGTTGGCCGCACGGAGAACTGGGGCGCCATCTCAGCCACGCTCGATGCGCAGGGCTGGGCGGTATTGCCCGCCCTCGTCTCGCCCGAACAAGCGCAAGCCACTGCCGCGCTGTTCGACGAGGACGCGCGCTTCCGCAGCCGCATCGTGATGGCCCGGCACGGCTTTGGGCGCGGGCATTATGGCTATTTCGCGCAGCCGCTACCGCCGCTGGTGGCGCGGTTACGACATGACCTCTATCCCCCACTCGCCATGATCGCCAACCGGTGGCAGGCGCGGATGGGCAGCGACACGCGCTTTCCCGATACGCACGCCGACTTCCTCGCGCGCTGCCATGCTGCCGGCCAGACGCGCCCGACCCCGCTGCTGCTGTGCTATGGCCCCGGCGACTATAACTGCCTGCATCAGGACCTGTACGGCGCGCACGCCTTTCCGTTGCAAGTCGCGATCCTGCTGTCGCAGCCGGGTGCGGACTTCACCGGCGGTAATTTCGTGCTGACCGAGCAGCGCCCGCGCATGCAATCGCGGGTCGATGTCGTCCCGCTCGCGCAGGGCGACGCGGTGGTGTTCGCCGTCAACCAGCGCCCGGTGCGCGGCACGCGCGGCGAGTATCGGGTGACGATGCGTCACGGCGTGGCGACGGTGCGCAGCGGCCAAAGGCATACACTCGGCATCATCTTTCACGACGCGACCTGAGCGCGCGCATCACGCGCTCAATGCGAAATAGTTGGTACGGCGCAACTGTTGGGCTATCCCTTGGCGCATGCCCCATCTCTATCTGGTCGACGGCTCCGGCTATATTTTCCGCGCCTATCACCGGCTGCCGCCGCTCACCAACAAGCATGGCGAGCCGGTCGGTGCGGTCTATGGCTATACGGCGATGCTGTGGAAGCTCGTCGACGAGCTCCACCAGGCCGATGGGCCAACGCATATGGCAGTGGTGCTCGACAAGGGCAGCCATACGTTCCGCAACGATCTGTATGACAAATACAAAGCGCAGCGTCCGCCCGCCCCCGAGGATCTGGTCCCGCAATTCCCGATGATCCGCGACGCGACCCGCGCGTTCAGCCTGCCGTGCATCGAAGAAGCGGGGCTCGAAGCCGATGACATCATCGCGAGCTATGCCAAGGCCGCGCTCGCGCAGGGCTGGGCAGTGACGATTGTATCGTCCGACAAGGATCTGATGCAGCTGATCGAGCCGGGGCTCGACCTGTATGACACGATGAACAATCGGCGGCTGGGCGCCGAGCATGTCGTCGAGAAGTTTGGCGTCGGGCCGGAGCGCTTGGGCGATGTGCTCGCGCTGATGGGCGACAGCGTCGATAATGTGCCCGGCGTGCCTGGGGTTGGCCCGAAGACCGCGTCGAAGCTGATCCTGGAACATGGCGATCTGGAGGGCGTGCTGGCGGCGGCACCCGCGATGAAGCCCGGCAAGCTGCGCGACAATCTGATCGAACATGCCGACATGGCGCGGCTGAGCCGGGTGCTGGTGACGTTGAAGGATGATGCGCCGCTCGCCGATCCGCTCGATTCGCTCGAACTCAAGGGGATTCCCGACGCCCCGCTGCGCGCATTCCTTGAGCATCATGGCTTCCGTTCGTTGCTGTCGAAGCTGTCGGCGGTTTCCGATGTGCCGGTCGCCGCGCCCAAGACCGTCGAGCAGGAGGAAGACCCGCCCTGCCAGCACGACGATTATGAAACCGTCTTTGACGAAGCCGCGCTCGATCACTGGATCACACGCGCGCATCACCAGGGTTGGGTCGCGGTCGACACCGAGACCACAGGGATCGACGCGACGCAGGCCGAGCTGGTGGGCGTGAGCCTCGCGCTGCATCCCAATCTCGCCTGCTATATCCCGCTCGCGCATGGCGGCACCGACATGTTCGCCGAAAAGCCCGATCAACTCGACAAGGCGGTCGCGCTCGCCAAGCTCAAGCCGCTGCTCGAAGACCCCAGCGTGCTCAAGATCGGCCATAACCTGAAATACGACATGATCATCCTTGGGCGGCTGGGCATCGATGTGGCGCCATTCGACGATACGATCCTGATGAGCTTCGATCTCGACGCCGGGCTGCATGGGCACGGTATGGATGAACTGGCGGCGACGCATCTGTCGCACCAGTGCATTGCTTTCAAAGACGTTGTCGGCACTGGCAAAAGCCAGCGCGGCTTTGCCGAGATCGATCTGAAGACCGCGACCCGCTACGCTGCCGAGGATGCCGATGTGACGCTGCGGCTGTGGCGGCGCTTCAAGCCGCGTCTCGCGGCGGAAGGCGCGACGCGGGTGTACGAAATGGTCGACCGTCCGCTCGCTCCGGTGATTGCGCAGATGGAGCGCCACGGCATCAAGGTCGATCGCGACCGGCTGGCGCAATTGTCGGGCGAATTCGCCGGACAGATGGCGACGCTCGAAACCGAAATTCATGGGCTGGCAGGCGGCCCCTTCACGATTGGTAGCCCCAAACAGCTCGGCGATGTGCTGTTCGAGCGGATGGGCATCAAGGGCGGACGCAAGGGCAAGTCGGGCGTCTATTCAACCGACGTCACCGAGCTGGAGAAAATCGCCGCCGACAAGGCATCGCCCGGCGCGATCATCGCCGCGCGGGTGCTCGACTGGCGGCAACTGTCGAAGCTGAAGTCGACCTACACCGATGCACTCCAGGCGCAGATCAATCCGCTAACCGGGCGTGTCCACACCAGCTATTCGCTCACCGGTGCGCAGACCGGGCGGCTGTCGTCGACCGATCCGAACCTGCAAAACATCCCGATCCGCACCGAAATCGGCCGCCAGATCCGCGATGCGTTCGTGGCCGAACCAGGCAATGTCCTGCTTGCCGCCGATTATTCGCAGATCGAGTTGCGGCTCGCCGCGCATATGGCCGATGTGCCTGCCTTGCGCGATGCGTTTGCGAGTGGCGCCGACATCCACAGCATGACCGCGCAGGAGCTGTTCGGCGAAGTCAACCGCGACACGCGCGGGCGGGCCAAGACGATCAATTTCGCGATTCTCTATGGCATCAGCCGTTGGGGGCTGGCGGGACGGCTCGACGTGAGTGCCGACGAAGCGCAGGCGATGATCGATCGCTATTTCGAGCGTTTTCCGGGAATAAACCGCTATATCGCCGAAACCACCCAGTCGGCGCGCGAGCGTGGCTATACCGAGACGCTATTCGGTCGGAAGTGCTGGTTCCCGCGCCTCAAATCGAGCGTCCAGCACGAACGCCAGGGCGCCGAGCGCGCCGCGATCAACGCGCCGATCCAGGGCACCAGCGCCGACATCATCAAGCGCGCGATGGTGCGGATGGGGCCTGCGCTTGCTGACGCTGGCCTGCATGACGTCAGGATGTTACTCCAGGTCCACGACGAACTCGTCTTCGAACTGCCCGAAGGCGATGTCGATGCAGCCAAGCCGGTGATCGAACGCGTGATGGCAAGTGCCGCCGAGCCTGCGGTCACGCTGTCGGTACCGCTCGGCGTGGAGATTGGCACCGGGCCGAGCTGGGGCGCTGCGCATTGACCTTAGCCGGGGCCGCGCCGTCCGACGACATCGCCGCGCTGGCCAAGGGAGGGCGAACCAATGTGTTCGGCTTTGGTTTACGCCTGCTCGCGCGCGTCCCCTTTCTGTTTGTGGCCGGGCGGCTTTATGGCCCCGAAACGGTGGGCAAATTTGCACTTGCGGTGGTGGCGGTCGAACTCGCCGCGTTGCTCGCGACGCTCGGCATGAAGCGTGGCCTTGCGCAAGCACTCTCCACCACCGATCGCCCGCATGCGCATGTGGCGTGGGACGCACTGGCAGTCGCGCTGTTCGCCTCGGTTGCCGCCAGCCTGATGCTTTTTGCCTTTCCTCACATCATGTACCGGGGCGAACCGCCGCTGGGCATCGCGCGCTGGCTGCCCGCAATCATCGTCGCAATTGCCTGGTCGGACATCAGCCTCGCCGCGCTCGCCTATCGCCGCAATTTGCGCGCGACGGTGACGGCGCGCGCGATCATCGAGCCATGGACGATCAGCATTGCGGCGGTGCCTTTATGGTACCTCAGTCCGCGCGACGGGCTCGAAATCGCTTATATGTTATCGATGGTCGCAGCAGTGGTCGCGTCGCTGATCCCGTTTGTGCGCAGCTATGGCGTGCCGATCGGCTGGAAACCACGGCTGGGCACGATCTTGGGGCTGGCGTGGGCGAATGTGCCGCTGGCGGGCGCCGACGCAATCGAATGGGCGACGCGCAACATCGATCGCTTCATCGTCGGCCAGCTCTTCCCGCCCGCGATCGTCGGCATTTATTATATGGCGCAGCAGATCGCGTCGCTCCCCGGGCGGTTGAAGACCAGCTTCGATCCGATTCTGGGCCCGGTGATTACCCAAAGCCTCGCGGTCGGCGACCGCGCTGCAGTTGCCGCGCAGGTCCGCCAGGTCGGCTTCTGGATCATCGCGGCGCAGGGGTGTCTGGCGCTGATGGGATCGATTCCGGGCAAGGCCGTGATGGGGACAATCGGCCCGCAATTTGTTTACGGCACCGCCGCGCTGGCGTTTCTGCTCGTCGCCGAAGTGCTCGCCGCGACCGGATCGACCTGCGAGAGCGCGCTGGTCTATGTCGCACGGCACTGGAATTTGCTGATTTCGGGGATGATGCTGGCGGTGCAGATCGCGCTTAGCTTCGGCCTGATTTTCCTGATGCGGCAGTGGGGCTGGCCCGACAGTTATCAGGCAGCGGGGCCAGCGATTGCGCTGATGGCATCGCTGGCGATCACCTCGCTGGTGAAGGCGTGGCTGCTGCGTCGGTTGCTCGGTGCGCCGGTATCGGGCTGGCGCTGGCAATTGGCGGTCGCGGCGGGCGCGGCGATCGCGCTGGGCGGTGGGTTCACGCTGCTGCCGCATCGCTTCGAATGGACCCAGCTCGTGATCGGCTTGCCGTTGATAGCGGCGAGCTATTTATTCGTGATCTGGCGCGTCGCGTTCAAGGCGGAGGACCGCGCGCTGTTCAAGCGGATGCCGACACCAGCCACCTAGGGTCTGTCACCTTTAGGTGGAAGCGTATCCGGAGTTTCTGAGGTAGTTGGCGCATTCATGTGGTGGGAAGGCGTCGAGGAGCGATCCGATGCGTTTCCATGTGGCTTCGACCGAGCGCTCGGCGGCCTTTCG